>JAFLTB010000099.1 GCA_022510605.1 Lachnospiraceae bacterium | reverse complement strand
TGTGACGGGAGATACCGGCGCCGGAAAAACTACCATTTTCGATGCCATTTCCTTTGCCCTGTATGGCGTGGGAAGTGCCGGGAAAGAGAGACGGGAAAGCCCCAGCTTCCGCTCGGACTATGCCCTGCCGGAGCAGAAGACCTTTGTGGATTATACCTTTATCCAGAAGGGCAAAACTTATCGGATTGTGCGGAATCCGGATTATATGAGGAAAAGCAAACGGGGTGACAGGATGACGAAGGAATCCGCCAACGCTTTTTTGGAATGCCAGGACACCGGGGAACAGTATGACCGGCTGACGGAGGTCAATGAGAAAATTCTGGAAATTATCGGATTGGACCGGGCCCAGTTTGCCCAGACCGTCATGATTGCCCAGGGGGATTTTCTGCGGATTCTAAATGCCAAGAGCAAAGAGAGGCAGGAAATCTTTCAGAAAATATTTAATACAGCGCTGTATGAGCGGCTGCAAAGGGAAATCCAGAGGCGGGAAGGACGCTGTAAGAGACAGTATGAGGATTTGCAGCTTGAATTAAAGACAGAGATAGGCAGGATTCAGCTGGGAACACAGGGAGAACATACAGAGATGGAACAGCGCATTGCTGACCTTCTGGAGGGTGAAAACTGCCCGGTGGAACAGCTGCTCCCGCTTCTTAGGGAATATACGGAGGGAAAGCAGGAGGAAAAAAAAGAACTGGAGAAAGAGCGGAAGACGCTGGATAAGGAACTGGAAACGCTGGTACGGGCAGAAGAGCAGGGGAAAAAGAATAATGAGCGCCTGCAGGCTCTGGGACAGGCTGAGAAGCAGAAGGAAAAACTGGAGGAACAGGCAGAGGAGCAAAAGGCATTGTCAGAGCGCCTGGCGCTGGCCGAAAAAGCGGAGCGGCTTACCCCGCTGGCACAGGCCTGTACAGAAAATGCACAGTTGCTTGATAAGGAGAGAAAGGAAAAAGCGGAGCGGGTACAGGAAAAAGAGAGAGAAGAAGAGAGCAGGCAGCTTTGGGAAGAGAAATACGCCAGCGCCCTGGAAAAAAGGGAAGAACGGGAACAGTGGCTGGTACAGATTCAGAAATGGGAATCTGCCCTGGAGCGAATAAGGGATTTTAGAAAAACGGAAAAGGCTTACCGCCAAAAGCAGGAGACATATCGGTCCTGTCAGGAGAGGGAAAGAGAGACAAATGAAAGGCACCGTCGTCTGCGGGAGGTATATCTGGCGGGAAGTGCCGGCCTTCTGGCGGAAACATTGCAGGAGGGAGAGGCCTGTCCAGTCTGTGGTTCTACTCTGCATCCGAAACCGGCCGTGCTTTCCCCGGACTTTCCCAGAAAAGAGGAGGTTGACCAGGCGGAGAGAGAATACCAGCAGGCAAAGGAAGCTTCCGAGCGGGCGGTGGAGCAGGTAACAAGGGAGAAGGCCAAAGGGGAGGAACTGGAAAAGCAATTGGAGGAAATAGGAATAGGGAAAGAGCGTTCCGAAGAGGAATTGGAGAAAACCATCAAAGAGCGGCAAAGGGCTTGCAAGGAATATGACCGGCAATGGGAGGAGATTACAGCAAAGCAAAAAGAGTGTGGAGAGAAGATTGCCGCTTTGGAAGCCTCTTTACAGGAAAAGGGCGAGAGGATAAAAAATCTGGAAAGGAAGAAGAAACAGCTGGACTCAGAGTATGCGAAAGGGCTTTCCCAGGCGGGATTTGCTTCGGAAGAGGAATACCGGGAGGCTTGTCTGCCTGAGCCGGAGAGGAAGGCGCTGCGGAGCAGGCAGGAGAAATATAAACAGGCAGTATCTGAGAGCCAGGGAGCGGTGAAAACCCTGCGGGAAGAGACAGCCGGCCTTGTGCCTGTGGATTTGGAGGAAAACCGGCAGAAGCAGAAGGAAATCCAGGCTTGTAAAGCGAAGAGGGAAAAAGAATGGAAGGAACTACAGCGCATCTGCGAGGTCAATGAAGCCTGTCAGAAAGCACTGGAGAAAAAAGAACAAGGGCAGAAAGAGCTCCGGGAACAGTGGACGATGATTCAAGATTTGGATGAGACCTTTAATGGGCGAAAGAAGGGGCAGGCGAAGATGAGCCTGGAGGTGTATGTCCAGCGATACTATTTCCGGCAGGTGATTGAAGCGGCCAATCAACGGTTGAGGGTAATGACAGGGGAAACCTTTGTCCTCCGCTGTAAGGAGGAGGCCAAAAATAACCGTGCCCAATCGGGACTGGACTTGGATGTCTTTGATTCCAATACAGCGAAATGGCGGGATGTCAGCACGTTGTCCGGCGGGGAATCCTTTATGGCAGCTCTTGCTATGGCTCTGGGCCTCTCGGATGTGGTGCAGGAGCGGAGCGGCGGCATACGGTTAGAGTCTATGTTCATTGATGAAGGCTTTGGAACACTGGATGAACAGGCACTAAAACAAGCTTTAACTTTGCTTGATAAGCTGGCAGACGGCAAAAGAATGATAGGTATTATCTCTCATGTGGAGGAGTTAAAAAACCGGATTGACAACAAAATTGTCATTGAGAAGACTATGCTGGGGAGCCGAATTGTAAAGTGAAAAAAGGTACAGTTTTATGTGGCACCTTTTGTTAAATCATGAATATATTGAATACAAGCGATAAAGCGACCTGCGGAGGGGAGGCAGATGTGAGTGGAATCCTTCTGGCCTTGTGGGGAACCCTGTTTACCCTTTCGGTCACCACACTGGGGGCCCTGAATGTATTTTTTGTAAAAAGAAATATGACAGGGGATGTCCAGTGTGCCCTGCTGGGATTCGCCGGCGGAGTTATGGTGGCGGCCTCGGTATGGTCGCTTCTGATTCCAGCGCTGGAGCAGGCAGAAGCTGCCGGGCAGATTAGCTGGCTTGTGGTTTCTGGCGGCTTTGTTCTGGGGGTCCTCCTTTTACTGGGGGCGGATTGGGTTATTAAAAATAGATTTAATAAAATGAAACATTTATCCTTGAAGTCCCACACAGAAATGCTGGTCTTGGCAGTTACCCTACACAATATTCCAGAGGGAATGGCAGTGGGATTAGCCTTTGCTCTGGCGGCGGGAAATCCTGCGGACAGCAGTCTGCTATCCGGCGCCATTGCCTTGACGGTGGGAATTGGTATTCAGAATTATCCGGAGGGCACAGCGGTTGCTCTGCCTCTGGCTGCCGATGGAATGAAGAGGAGAAGAGCCTTTATCATTGGAAGCATGTCAGCTGTGGTAGAACCGGTTTTTGGAGTGATGGCCGCGGCTCTCTCGGACATGGTTTCTGCTCTTATGCCGCTCTTTCTTTCGTTGGCGGCGGGAACCATGATTTATGTGGTGGTGCAGGAACTAATCCCGGAGGCTCATATGGGAAAACGGGAAACCGTGGGCACCTTTGGTTTTGTCATCGGGTTTCTCCTCATGATGATACTGGATGTGGCACTGGGAGGCAGTTAGCGCTGTCGCACTAGCGTGGTTACAATCTGGCTACCACGAAAATATCGTAAATTGCGTTAATGGCATCTTCAAAGTCATCGTTGCGGACACCGATAATGATATTGAGCTCGCTGGAGCCCTGGTCAATCATTTTTACATTGATATGGGCATGAGCCAGGGCGGAGAAAAGACGTCCGGCGGTTCCTCTGGTACTCTTCATGCCACGGCCTACCACGGCAATCAGGGCCAAATCCGATTCCAGTTCAATGGAATCCGGATGGGTGGCGCGGTTAATGTCGGCAATGACCTTTTGTTCTTTTTCCTCAAATTCGTCCTGATGAACAAAAATTGTCATGGTGTCAATGCCAGAAGGCATATGCTCAAAGGAGATACCATTGTCCTCAAAGGCGCCTAACACCTTTCGTCCAAATCCCACCTCGGAATTCATCATATCCTTTTCAATGTTGACAGCCACAAAGCCTTTTTTACCGGCAATACCGGTTATGGTATATACCGGAATCCGGCAGGTGCTTTCCACAATCATGGTGCCGTCCTCTTCCGGGGCGTTGGTATTTCTTATATTAATAGGAATACCGGCCTGGCGGACAGGGAAAATAGCTTCCTCATGAAGAACCGAGGCGCCCATATAGGACAGCTCCCGAAGCTCGGTATAGGTAATGGTGTGTATGATTTCCGGGTCTTTCACAATTCTCGGGTCAGCTACCAGAAAGCCGGAGACATCGGTCCAGTTTTCGTACAGATTGGCATTGACAGCCCGTGCCACTAAAGAGCCGGTGACGTCGGAACCGCCGCGGGAGAAGGTAACCACCGTTCCATTTGCCATGGCGCCATAAAAGCCTGGAATAACAGCCCGTTCAGAGGCTTCCAGTTTCTGGGACAAAAGCTTCTGGGTGGTCTCTGCATCAAAATTGCCCTCTTTGTCAAAACGAATGACATTGGCAGCGTCCACAAACTCATAGCCAAGATATTTTGCCATAATCTTTCCATTTAAATATTCTCCCCGGGAGGCCGCATACATAGAACCAGCCTTGGCCAGAAACTGTTTCTTTATAGTTTCAAAATCTTCCGTCAGGGAAAAATCCAGTTTCAATCCCCGGATAATTTCGTTATAACGGTCTTTAATCTGATTTAACTGTTTAGTAAAAGCCTGGCCTTCCTCTGCCAGCTCATAGCAGCGATACAGCATATCGGTGACTTTGATGTCATCGGAAAAGCGTTTGCCGGGAGCGGAAGGAACCACATAGCGGCGGGACTCATCCCCACGGATAATATTGCCAACCTTTGTAAACTGCTCCGCATTTGCCAGGGAGCTTCCACCAAACTTTACGACCTTTATCATGATTTCCTCCATTCTGCCGCAAAAGCGGCTTCCAAATTGAGAAACTTCTTACTATCATCCTATTCGTAAAAAGTCATACGAATATAGTAAACCACGTTTTTCCTATCTTTTCAAGGATTTTTTTGAGAAGTTCTTCAAGAAATGGGTTTTTTGTGTTATACTGTTTGATAGGCTGCTTGGGAAAGCGGCCATAAGGAGGTTTGTATGCTGGAAAATATTACGCTGTATTCTACGCTGTACTATGAGCGGAGTATATTTAAGGGGAGCTACCGGGGAATGAACTTTCGTATTCAAAAAGCCGGGGAGGAAGAACACCCGGTACTGGAGGCTGTGGCCTGGAAGGGCCCGCTTATTTATGACAAGACGGAAGAAGAAAAATTTACCCGGCAATTTGAGTTCAGCGATGAGGGAATACAGGCCGCCAGCCGGTGGCTGTCGGAACAGCAGGCGCTCCTTTTTGGCGATATTCAACATTAATAAAGCGAGGTAGGTTATGACAAAGATTGATATTTTTTCCGGCTTTTTAGGGGCTGGCAAGACGACACTGATTAAAAAACTGATAGAAGAAGCCTTTCAGGGCGAGCAACTGGTTCTGATTGAAAATGAATTTGGGGAAATCGGTATTGACGGCGGTTTTCTAAAGGAAGCGGGAATCAACATAACGGAGATGAATTCCGGCTGTATCTGCTGTTCTCTGGTAGGAGATTTCGGGACGGCTCTTCAGGAAGTTCTGGATAAATATTCTCCAGACCGCATTATTATCGAGCCTTCCGGTGTGGGCAAACTTTCGGATGTAATCCGGGCCGTGTCCGGAGTGATGGAGCACAATGAGGACGTGGTGCTGAATGGATATGTGACGGTGGCAGATGCCACAAAGTGTAAAATGTATATGAAAAACTTTGGCGAATTTTACAACAATCAGATTGAGCATGCCAAAACCATTGTTCTCAGCCGTACCGGCAATATTACCCAGGAAAAGCTGGAGGCCTGCCTGGCACTGCTCCGGGAAAAGAACGATAAGGCGGCAATTATTACAACGCCATGGGAGGAGATAAGCGGCCCACAGATTCTCGGAGCTATTGAAGAAAGCCGTTCCCTGGAACTGGAACTGTTGGAGGAGGAAGACGTGTGTCCGGAGTGCGGCCATCATCATGTCCACGACCATGAGCACCACCATGACCACGAGCATCATCACGAGCACGAGCATCATCATGAGCACCATCACGAGCATGAGCATCATCACGATCATGACCATCACCATGATCACGGGCACGACCATGACCACCATCATCACCATGCCGACGACGTGTTCACCAGTCTGGGCATAGAGGGGGCTCATAAATATTCCGGGGAGGAACTGACGGAAATTTTGAAGAAATTGTCGGCGGAGGAAGCCGGTTATGGAAACATTCTTCGTGCCAAAGGCATTGTGCCAGCGGTGGAGGGGCAGTGGTATCATTTTGACCTGGTGCCGGGAGAATATGAAGTGCGCCGGGGCAGTGCGGACTATACCGGACGAATCTGCGTTATCGGGGCAGAATTAAAAGAGGCGGAAATACGGGAGTTATTTCATGCGTAAATCGCTTTGAAAGTGGAAAGTGAGGATAGTGGAAAAAATATGCTTGATAGCCATATTTTTTCCACCACTATTTGTGCCGGAGCGTCACAAATAGTATTGATGCACAGCCGAGAAAAT
>JAFLTB010000098.1 GCA_022510605.1 Lachnospiraceae bacterium | reverse complement strand
ACAAATCGACTCGAGCAGAGGTGATGCTTCGCATCAAATGCTCTCGCTGATTTGTAGAGTTTTCTTGAACTTAACATAAAGGGCAATCACTCGTTGTTTTGCTATCAAACATCAAACCCTGAAATTCAGAGCAATACTAGTTTTCTCTGTCTGATAATATGATTTACCTTATATTATTTACTGGTATTCCTATTTTTTGATTTTATACTTTATTAAAGCTCCACAAATTGCTTTGAACAGGGATAAATACCAAAACAAATTGAAACAAAAGATATTATCCAATCAGTGAGAACCTTAACGCGCCAGCGTTGCCGGTTCGAATCGATTGGATAATATCTTTTATTTCTAAACTGTTTTCTATTTATCTCCCCGTTGGATATTGGGCAAACATAGAGACAATACCATCATAAATGGATTTTGCCGCCTTTTGCTGAAATTCGCTGTTGGTCAACTTATTATAGTCCGTACTGCCGGATATAAAGCCCAATTCGATTAAAATAGCCGGAACGGTATTGTGCTTTATAACATAATAGGCAGCGGTTTTGGTTCCACGGTTTTTCAGTCCCAGATCCGATATCAATTTATTCCTAAACAGATTTGCCATTATTTTACTGGTAATATTGCTAAAACTCTTACTATTATTGGATACAGAATAATACACTTCTGTTCCATTGGCAGAGGAATTGTTGGCAGAATTCATATGCAGGCTGATGAAAGCGTCTGCACCTACACTTTGGGCAAAAGCAGCACGATTGGCAAGAGATACATACGTATCCGTAGTTCTTGTCCAATATATTTTTATATCGGGTGCATTTTGGGACGCATACTGTTTCATCAGTGTATAGAGAATCTGGTAGGTCAAATCCTTTTCATTGGTCCCTTTGTTTTGGGCACCCGGGTCGTATCCGCCATGTCCGGCGTCCAATACGACAATGGAGCGGTAAATATTTTTTGGTGCTCCCATGGATACTACAAAATTATCGCCTCTCTCAAATATTTTATAGCCTTGTAGTGAGGATGTGGTTACGGTGATAATCGTATGGGTGCTGTTGGTAGTTATTGCAACACTTTTTACAGTGTTATTGTTAATAATAACCGGATGGGACTGGAAAAATGCTGCGTGGTTGCCGGCTATCATAATCTGGAACTTTTTGCTGGTATACCAATCCTGATTGGTGACATTGGATATAGTCACATTGGCCGGCTTTGGTATAGTTAAGGAATATTCGTTCAAGTCGCTTTGGCTCGTTCCGTAGGTCTGCAGTATATTCAACTCCAGTGTACCATTTTGAATAATATAGGAATATTCTGCAGTCTGTTCACAGGTCAGCGTCAGCGTAACGGTATCTCCCTCGGAAGTCACCTCCAATTTGCTAATAATTTCCCCAAAGTTGGAAAACTGGTTCTTCTCCAGCAGGTAACTGGATTTTTGCATGGTAACAGTAATTATATTGCCGTTTCTCCTGACAGTGAGTGTTTTCATGATTTCCTGAAGGCTGCCGGAAATTTTAATATTTACAGAACCCATGCCACTTTGTTCGGCATAAAAAGATTCCATGGCGTAAATATAGTTCGTTTCCGTACTACTTTGCTGTTCTTTTGTCAGTTCTTTTTTCCATGCAAAGAACTGCTTTGACTGTATCAGGTAATACTGGCCGGTTTTGTTCCAGTTTCTTGTATAATTTAATTGTTTCAGCACTCCTGCGGCTGGCAGACAGAGTACATTGGTATTTTTTTCTACATTTTTCACCTGTTTTACGGGTGCACTAAGGGTCACTGGCTTACCATTCAGTTTTGCCTGATTCGAACCATTCTGGCATACCAGAGACAGTTTCAAATCCTCATTGGTAATGGTTATCTTTCCTGTGGAGGAATTATACTCATATTTCAGATTCAAAATACTGTCCATCGTCTCCTCTGCCGGTATATACCAGCTGCCGGAAAGCTTAATCACCGGCATAGAGGCCGGGGAATACGTCTTATGATTGTAATATATGCTTCCCTGGACACCTGTATAATAGGTGGTACTGCCGTCATAGGACAGAATAAGCGGTGCCTGAAGAGAAATGGTGGAACCGGATTTTTTACAGGATAAATGCAGGGTTTTGGCAATGTAATTTACCGGTACCAGTATTTTGGTTTTCTTTTTGGACATATATCGCACCGATAAAGGAGCGGTAGGAAGTTTTACCTTTTTGTCATTTACCGTGGCAGATTTACTTCCCACCTTCATTTTTATCGTAACCTGATTTTTGGAAATGGTCAGGGTTTTTTCCTTTTTAGAATATTTACAGGAGGCCTTTACGCCTTTTTTGAAAACATCTGCGTAGGGAGCCATATAATATTTATTTATAATAAGGGCCTTATAGGATTTTTGGGAAACCGTTTTAGAATTATATTTAACGGTCATTTTCTTGCTCTTATTCCGGTGTGTTTTGCCGTTATAACGGATTTTAACACCCTTGGTAGCCGCTTTTGACAGAGAACCCTCTAATTGTGTACTGCCAGCCAATCCAATCAATAAAAGGGCAAAAAAAGTAAATAGAACGCGCATACATGAAAGCTGCATACGCTGTAACCGTGAATCTGTGGACCGCATAAACATTATACTCATCTCCTGTACCTTGCTTGATACAGTGAATATAACGAATGTAAATGACAGAAATTTGTCAAATAGACAAGAAAATAATAATATCCTTTAAAGGAAGTCTGGTATCAGCAGATACTCTCCTGCCCGGATATATTCCGAGGACATATTATTCAGAGAGATTACTGCCGCTAAATACTCATTCTCTGACATGTGGGATTTAACAGGAGCATAGGAATAGGCCAGGGAGGATAAGGTATCACCGTCTCTGATTAAAACGGATTCATAGCCTTTCATCTCATGTAAACGGCCGGAATCTGCTGATACCGGAGAGGAAAAAAAGAGAAAAAAGCAGGACATAAACATCAGGATGGAAACACCTAATACCATAGCATATCGAAATAAAAATGATTTCTTCATAATAAAAACTCCTTTCTGTCATAACACCAATCCGAACATTTGATGCGAACACATGATACGAACATACAATCCGAACAAATGTTTAACTATACTATAGCACCCGAACGAGTGTTTGTCAAGAAAAAAGTTTTATTATTTTTTATGGAATCAGTTTTTGAAACAAATCCGTACCGTAGCTGGTATAATGGGGTTCACCGGGAAGCATACGGAAGGTACGGGTTCCGTCTTCTCTCCTCTCTGCCACTAAAAAATCCGTATGGGGGAGATTTTTCTGATACATGCTTCTGGCAAACTCAAACAGATGGGTCACCATCATGGTCGTAATTCCTTTTTCATAAAAGGCACGGATAATGCCGTCGGCAATCCGGGAACCCTCCTTTTCCGTTGTACTGGCAAAGGACTCATTGAGAAGAAACAGGCTGTTGGGAACGGCGGCCTGAATCATGGCACTCATGCGTCCTAATTCCTCCTGAAGCCGGCCGCTGTTTAGTTTTTCATCCTCCCGTCTCGTAAAATGGGTAAAGATTTGTGGGTAAAGCGGGGCGGAAAATTCCGCAGACGGCACTGGCATACCGCACTGCATTAACAGCTGGGCAATGCCATAACTGCGCAGGAAGGTGGACTTTCCTCCCTGATTGGCGCCGGTTATCACCGTCAGTATCGTATCATGAAAAACGGCATCGTTTCTCACCGGATGGTTCTGCATATAAATGGCCATTGTCAGCTCGTAAAGCCCGGTGAAGGCAGTGTGTCCACTGCCGGCCGTTGCCGGCTTTGGCATAGACAGCGGGATGGATAATTCGTTCATTCGCTGCATCAGATGGAGAACGCCCATATAGAAGGCCATTTCCTCTGTAAAATGCTCAAAAAACATCATGGTCTGCTGTAAAAAAGGAGAAAAAAGCTCCAGACATTCCTTTATGGTACTATCTGTCAGCAGGCCGATGTCCTGCCGCAGTGCCTCGGAATCCAGAGGAATGGTATTTTTTTTCAAGTATTTCCAGTACATATTTTGCAGGGAATGGCTGGTCTTCCCTTCCCGTTTCCGCCGTTTTTTATTGACACAGGAACGAAGGACAGCCTGGCCGATTTTCATGCCGCCGCAAAATTGAAGATGGTAACTTACCTCTCCTCCCTCGGTATAAAAATGGAGGTCTTTTATCCTCTGTGCCAGCTCTTCTAACGGCTCCTTTTGCAGACGCTCATACAGGGAAAGCAGTCCTGGGGACATAAGGTTCTGGGAAAATTCCTCCAGAATCGCCTGAATCGCCAGAAGGCGTTCCACGCTTTGGGATAAAAAATGAAGGGTGTCAATCATTTCACTGGATTTTCTCGCTGTACGGGTACGGTTTTTTTCCATATCCTCTTTGTACTGGTCCAGAATCTGCTGCTGCCGGACAGCGTGTTCATAGAGCTGTTCAGACAGTTCCGGGATATTGTAAAAATCCTTTATGATTGCATGGCGGTAGTGTACCTCCTCCGGTGCGGCAAGGGGAATCATAATAATTTTGCGTACCTTTTCCGCAATCCGCCAGTCCTCCTTTGCCATAGTCTTAAAAAGAATGTTCAGGTTCAGGTCCTTGATAATGTCTCCCTGGAAGGCATAACTGTACTTTCCCTCCGTAGAAGAATCCGGATATAGTAAAAATGAATCTGTCATGACAGCCTCCTTTTCACATCTTCGTAGGTCAGTTCAAACTGTTTTACCAGGGATTCCGAATAGCCATATCCCTGTGCCTGCATGGGCAGTATCTGATAGGTGCGCTTTTCCTTTTTCTCTTTCTCAATCTGCGCCACCAGACTGCGAATCTGCCCAGTATCCTCCGCTAACTCCTGAATATGGGTGACATAAATGCCATAGCATTCCCGCTCCAGAAAATGCTCCATAACCTTTCTCCCCATAATCAGGGCGTCATAGGTGGTGGCCGTGGTAAAAAGCTCATTGAGTACAATAAAATGTCTCTTGATATGGGACTTCATCATGGGTGCCAGACGGTCAATTTCTTCCTTTAATTTTCCCGAATTGGATTTCACACTCTCCTCCACCTCAAAATGTGTGGAAATCCCCTCAAAAAACGGTATGGTAATCGTAGAAGCATTGGCCTCCAGTCCCATCAGGGAAAAATATACGGCCTGTCCCATGGCACGGGCAAAGGTGGTCTTTCCTCCCTGGTTTGGGCCCGTTACCACGAAAAAGGAGGCGTGGTCCGGATAGGAAAAAGAATTGGTAATGATGGAGTACTCCCGATGAGCGTTTTTCCAGACCAGAGCCAAATCGTAATTGCCGGTAGCCGCAAACCTTTCTTCCTCTGTCAGGGCCGGCTTACAAAAATGATAGCCAAGAGCCTCTGTTTTTTTCTGGAACTCTCTGGCACTGAGATAGAACTGCACTTCTGTTTCAAAGGTCAATAAAGTCTCTGAATAAAAATTCGGATACGACTGATAGAATTCTTCGATTTCCTGGAAAATATCCGGCTGGCTTTTCTTTATAATCCGCATCAGCGTAGTCTCCAGAAAAGAGGGCTCTAATGCATTGGGAAAGGGATGAGCCACCACAGTCTTTACTTCTTCTTCCTTTAGAGAAAGAAGCTCTGCCAGTTCTTTCAGATAATTTTCATCGCTTTCCGGCTCTTCGGTTATCGTAATTTTGTCTGAGGATATTACCAGCGTAAAGCGGATTTTTCCCAAAAACTGCGCCGCCCGGTGGACGGCCCCCAAAAAACCGGTATCCTCATAGGATTTCATCAGAGCTGACAGTGTCTCCCGAAAGGAAAGAAAGCCCTCGGCAAAAAGAGAACTTTCTGCCAGTTGTCTTGAGAGGTCGGATACCGCCTCACAATACCGGGAAGCCGCCTCCAAATAATAACTGGCGGCCTGGATTTTCTCTTCGCATTGAAGGGCCAGGGAATGGGAGCGCCGGGAACGCTGCATGCGAATACAAAACTGCTGCAGGGCCTTTGTCAGCGCCGGGTCAGCCAATTGGGCATAAATCTCCTGACGATAGGCAATTTCCTCCAAATCTTTTGGCAGAGTATAAAAATAGGGCCGTAGAGAATAACCCTTACTTTGGTTTTCCAAAATGCCCAGAAGATAATCCAATTGCAAATCCGTAAAAAACAAAGGTGCTGTTTTTTGCAGTTCTTTGTTTTTTCCTGTAAATAAAATACTGGTAAATTCTTTCACCTTTACCTCCCTTTACAACAAAAGCCGGGAAATTTCCCCGGCTTTTTGTCCTCTGAAAATATACGGTGTTCTCTCCGTATTTATTCCTCTGTATCCTCTTCTTCGGCATTGATTTTAATAGCGCTGCTGGACAGCTCATCAATGGCGATGGAAAGTGGTTTCGGACATTTTGACTCCTCTGTCAGAGGAGTCGAACCGGCAATTAGCTGTCTCGCTCTCTTGGCAGTAGCCAGTACAATGGAGTAGCGGCTGTTGACAACCGGCTGTTCTCCCTGTTCTACCTCACTGTTGGCAATATTCATCAAGTCTGTATAAGATGGGTGTAACATAAAGCAGTTCTCCTTTCGTTGTAACAATGTTTATATATACTATAATATTTATTGGAGGGTGTCAAAAAGGTGCTGCGCACCAACCGCACACAATATGTGGTGTTGCAAACAAGTTTGCAAACACACATATTTGTGTCGGTTA
>JAFLTB010000097.1 GCA_022510605.1 Lachnospiraceae bacterium | reverse complement strand
CCGAAGGCTTTGTCCGGTGGTCAGAGACAGCGTGTTGCCATGGGGCGTGCTATCGTTCGTAACCCTAAGGTATTCCTGATGGATGAGCCGCTTTCCAATCTGGATGCAAAGCTTCGTGTGCAGATGCGTATTGAGATTTCCAAACTTCATCAGAGACTGGAAACCACTATCATCTACGTAACACATGACCAGACAGAGGCTCTTACCCTTGGTACCCGTATCGTTGTTATGAAGGACGGTGTGGTACAGCAGGTAGACTCTCCACTGGATTTGTATATGAAGCCAAACAATCTGTTTGTTGCCGGATTTATCGGTTCTCCACAGATGAACTTCATTGAGGCCAAGGTTGTAGTGTCTGGCTCCGATGTACTGTTGATGTTTGGTACTAACTCCATCAAGCTTCCAGAGAATAAAGCGAAGAAGCTCATTGATGGCGGTTATGAAGAGAAGACCGTTGTATTCGGTATTCGTCCAGAGGACATCAAAGATGAGGAAATGTTCATCAGCAATTCTCCAGAGACTACGCTGGAGGCAACAGTAAAGGTATACGAGATGTTAGGTGCCGAGGTATTCTTATACTTCACCGTAGATACCTATGATATCACTGTACGTGTAAATCCTCGTACTACTGCCCGTCCTGGCGACACCATTAAGATTGCGCTGGATGGCTCAAAGATTCACCTGTTCGACAAAGAGACACAGGAGACAATCACCAACTAATTTGACATAATAGCAGAATCCATAAAAAGCAAAAAGGGGCGCTCCGCAATAGGGGCGCTCTTTTTACTTATAAAAACTTCTCTCTACGCGGAGCAAAAAATGCTTCGCATTTTTTAGAGGCGTGCGCTTCTCGGCCACGCCTTTTTGACAACATAACCAAAAAATGTTACAATCAAAAACAGGAGAAACGCCAGCCATATACAGGCGGGGAATCAGGAGGTGCAGCGGTGATTTCAAATCAGATTTTGCAAAATACGATTGATGGGTTAAAGGGGATTACAAAAATTGATTTAAGTGTGATAGATACCGAGGGAAATGTACTGGCAGAGACATCGTCTGCTGGCACCAGCTATGGGGAGTCCGCACGGGCCTTTGCTGACTCTGGGGCTGACAGCCAGGTGATGCAGGGCTCTCAGTTTTTCAAAGTGTACGATGAGGGCCAGCTGGAATATATTGTTGTAGCGGAAGGGGACTCTGAGGAGATTTATACTATAGGAAAAATCGTAGTATTTCAGATTCAAAACCTGCTGGTGGCCTACAAGGAGCGTTATGACAAGGATAATTTTATAAAAAATCTGTTATTGGATAACCTGTTACTGGTGGATATTTTTAATCGTGCTAAAAAACTCCATATTGAGATGAATGCCAGACGTGTTGTATATATTATAGAGACCAGCAAGGAGAAGGACAACGGGGCGCTGGAGACGGTGCGGAGTATGTTTGCCGGGGGCAATAAGGATTTTATTACAGCGGTGGATGAGAAAAATATTATTCTGGTGAAGGAACTGGTCCAGAGTGAGACCTATGACGATTTGGAAAAGACGGCACAGGTTATTGTGGATATGCTGAACACCGAGGCCATGGCACGGGTTCATGTGGCATATGGCACGATTATCAAGGACATTAAAGAAGTGTCCCGTTCCTATAAAGAAGCCAAGATGGCATTGGACGTAGGGAAAATATTCTACAATGATAGAAAAGTCATGGCATACAGTAATCTGGGCATTGGAAGGTTAATATACCAGCTGCCGATGCCGCTGTGCAAGATGTTTATCCGGGAGGTTTTTTCAGACAATACACCGGATGAATTTGACGAGGAGACATTGACTACCATCAACAAATTTTTTGAGAACAATCTGAATGTGTCGGAGACATCCCGCCAGCTTTACATCCACCGGAACACTTTGGTGTACCGGCTGGATAAACTGCAAAAGAGTACGGGACTTGATTTGCGGGTATTTGAAGATGCCATTACCTTCCGGATTGCTTTGATGGTGGTGAAATATATGAATTATTTGGAGACAATTGACTATTAAGGGGCGTGTGATACAAAATGGAAGCCGGAAAAATGATTCCCATGATTGCCATGGATCATATATCCAAGCAGTATTCTACAGGAGTAGATGCGCTGACGGATGTGTCTATCCGCATTGATAAAGGAGAGTTTGTATTTGTGGTAGGGAAAAGTGGCTCAGGAAAGTCCACTTTTATTAAATTATTGCTAAAGGAGTTAGACCCCAGTTCCGGGCGTCTGTTTGTAGGAGGGCGTCAGGTGACGAATCTGAAGCGCAAGCAGATTTCCATGTACAGGCGGAAAATCGGGGTGGTATTTCAGGATTTCCGGCTGCTGAAGAATAAGACGGTATTTGAAAATGTGGCATTTGCCCAGCAGATTATCGGTATAACGAAGCGCCAGATTGCAAGAACCGTTCCCATTATGCTGGAAATGGTGGGATTGACGGGAAAGGCCGACGCTTATCCACAGGAATTGTCTGGGGGAGAGCAGCAGCGGGTAGCCATTGCCCGGGCGCTGATTAACCAGCCTGCCATTTTGCTGGCGGATGAACCAACCGGTAATCTGGACCCGCAGACGGCCTGGGATATTATGATGCTTTTGCAGGAGGTAAACAAAACCGGGACAACTGTCGTGGTTGTGACACATAATAATGATATTGTAGATGTAATGCAAAAGCGGGTTATTACCCTGGAGAATGGTTCTCTGATTCACGATGAAAAAAAGGGCGGTTATGAGTATGAGAGGAATTAGCGTATTTGGCTATAGCATAAAGCAGGGTTTAGTGAGCCTGAAAAAAAACCGGATGTTTACACTGGCCTCCGTAGGGACGGTGGCGGCCTGTCTGTTTTTGTTCGGGCTTTTTTATTTTGTACTCAGTAACTTTCAATATATGATTCATACCGCAGAAAACTCAGTGGGTGTGACAGTCTTTTTTGATGCGGGTATTTCCGAAGAGGGCATACAGACCATAGGCGAGATTATCCAGAACCGCCCAGAGGTGGAGCGGATGGAGTTTATTTCAGCAGAGGAGGCCTGGGAGCGGTTTAAAGCGGAAAACTTTCAGGATTCCCCGGAACTGGTGGAGAGTTTTCAGGATGACAATCCTCTGGCGGATTCTGCCTCCTATGAGGTCTATTTGAAAGAAACTTCCATGCAGAGAGCCCTGGTAGAATATCTGGAAACCGTGGATGGTGTCAGGGAGGTAAAGCGCTCGGATGAAGTGGCCGTGACCTTCTCCAGTGTAAACAAACTGGTGGGGGGAGGCTCGGCAGCCCTGATACTGGTATTGCTTTTAGTATCCGTATTTTTGATTCACTCCACCATTGCGACAGGCATTGCCGTGCGAAAACCGGAGATTGCCATTATGCGGCTGATGGGAGCATCGGATTATTTTATCTGGGCACCATTTATCGTAGAGGGGATTATCATCGGTATCATTGGAGCGGCGGTACCGCTGCTTATGCTGATAGCGTTATATGGACGGATTGTTGCCTACCTTTCGGAGAGGTTTTCCATTTTTGCCGGCAGCCTGACTTTTCTGGATACGGGCAGTGTTTTTGCTGTGCTGGTACCGGTGTCGCTGGCGGTGGGAGTGGGCATTGGATTTTTGGGAAGTTTTATCACGGTGCGCAGAAATTTAAATATATAATAGTTATGAACAGGTGACATAGAGAAAGCAGGGATGAATTTGAGGAAAAAAACTTGGATTGCCATGACGCTGGTGCTTAGCATCTGCTGTCTGCTCGTATCCGGAAACCGGACGGCTGCGGTTAACTACGATAGCAAGATTAAGAAGGCACAGGAAGAAAAAAAGGAATATAACAGACGCTCCCAGGAACTGCAGAAGGAAATTGAGGAGCTGGAAAAAGACAAAAGCGACGCCATGGCCTATATTGAAAAACTGGATAAAAAGGTGTCTAATCTGGAGGAAGAACTGGAAACGTTAAACACAGAAATTAGCAGCGCCAATAAGCAACTGGAAGCGGCCAGGGCAGAACTTTCCGAGGCAGAGGACACAGAGGAAAGACAGTATAATACCATGAAACGGCGCATAAAATACATGTATGAAAACGGAAGCCAGGATTATCTGGAGATTCTGCTTAGTTCCGGCAGTATTAGTGAACTGCTGAACCGGACAGAGTATATTGAAAAAATCAGTGCTTACGACAAAAATATTTTCAATGAGTATCAGCAGACCAAGGAGCGGGTGGAAGAGAAAAAAAAGGAAATTGAAAATCGTCTTACAGAACTGAGGGGCATGAAAGAAGAAGCGGCGGCGGAAAAGAGCGCGCTGAAGGAGTTAAAAGGAAATAAAAAAGAAGAAATTCAAAGATATAACGACAAGCTGGAAACTTCCCAGGACATGGCAGAGGAATTTGCCAAGCAGGTGGCGAAGGCTGAGGCAGAAGTGGAACGGCTGTTAGAGGCCAAACAGGATGAAATCGACCGACAGAATGCCCAGGGAAGCGGAAATTCCGGAGGCGGGGACGGTACGCTGCGGTGGCCGCTGAATGTGGAGGGCAGGATTTCCTCTGGTTTCGGGCCAAGAACCAGTCCTACCGCAGGAGCCAGCACCTATCACCGGGGTATTGACATCGCCGTGGCCTATGGAACACCGATTGTAGCGGCAGGAGACGGTACCGTGGTGACGGCAAGTTACAGCTCCAGCGAGGGAAATTATGTCATGATTTCCCATGGCGACCGGCTGTATACTGTCTATATGCACTGCTCCCGGCTGGCGGTGAGCGCCGGCACCACAGTGAGCCGGGGACAGGTTATTGCTTATGTGGGAAGCACGGGAATTTCCACAGGTGCCCATTTGCATTTTGGTGTATCAAAAAATGGCACGTATGTAGATCCTCTGTCCTATGTCAGCAGATAGGAGGCAATATGAAAGGGAAAAATGTCAGAATCTTTCTTACGGGGCTGGGAACCGGAATTTTGTTCTTTGCAGCAGTGATTGTGATAACAAAATACGCCGGCATTCATCTTTTTTCCAATGGCTCCCTGGCAGACGATGTGTGGGAGCGGGCGAAGGTGGTAGAGAAATATATTGACGACTATTATTGGAAGGAAGACATATCAGACCAGAGGCTGTCCGAGTCGGCGGCCAAGGGAATGGTGGCAGGACTGGGAGACAAATATTCCACTTATTTTACGGAAGAAGAGTACAATGAAGCTATGAATAATGTAAATGGGGATTACTGTGGAATCGGCGCTTCCCTGCGGGCAGATACAGAGACCGGCAGGAAATACATTGCGGAGGTTCAGAGCGGCCAGCCGGCAGAACGGGCGGGCGTTATGGTGGGAGATGAACTCCGGGCTGTCAATGGAACCGATGTGGTGGAAAAAAGCCTGACAGAAACCGTGGCTCTGATAAAGGGAGAAGAAGGTAAAAAGTCGGTTCTCACTCTTGTGCGCACAGAAAACGGAAATGCGGTCACGAAGGAAATTACCGTTGTCTGCGAAAAAATTGTCACACAGTCTATTACCAGCCGGATGCTGCCGGAAAAATTTGGCTATATTAAAATCAGCAGCTTTAACAATGAGTCGGTTAAGCAGTTTGAGGAGGCAATCCGTGGACTGGAGAGCCAGGGGCAGAAGGGAATGATTATAGATGTCCGGAACAACGGCGGCGGTTCTTTAACCGCCACGGTGGATATGTTAGACCGTCTTTTGCCGGCGGGCCGGTTGATTACGGAAGAAAGCCGGGGTTCAGGAGATAAGGTGTATGAATCCACAGATGAAGAGCATTTTGATAAACCTATGGTGGTGCTGATTAATGGAAACAGTGCCAGTGCCTCTGAGGTATTTGCCGGTACGTTACAGGACAGAGAAGCGGCAGTTCTGGTGGGCGAGAAGAGTTTTGGAAAGGGCATTGTCCAGACCATCTACTCCTTGCAGAAATCCTGTGGAGGAGGCCTCAAACTCACCACAGGCGAATATCTTCTGCCCAGTGGGCGTTCCATTCATGAGGTGGGGCTGACGCCGGATGTGGAGGAGAAATACACCGGAGCCCCTGAAAACTACGGGGGAGCAGAGGATAATCAGCTGCAAAAAGCCATGGAGACATTGAACCAGAAAATATCGGGACAGGATTGACGCAGAGCCGAAGTTCTGTCTGTAAACAGCCGGGTTTCCCGGCTGTAAACAATTTAGTTGATTTTTCACAGTTGGTTGTGTATAATGTACTACATATGGAGTTTTGGGCGTACTGCGCCCAAATGAGATTATTTGCCAGAGATTGGCGGAATGGAGATTGTCATGAAATACTTTGGAACGGATGGATTCCGCGGTGAGGCCAATGTAAACCTGACGGTGGAACATGCATACAAAGTGGGAAGATTTCTGGGACACTACTTTCAGAAAGAAGATCATACGGTTCGGGTTGTAATAGGAAAGGATACCCGGTTGTCCGGATATATGTATGAAACCGCACTGGCATCGGGACTGACAGCCAGTGGTGCCGATGTATATGAACTGCATGTCACTACGACCCCCAGTGTTTCCTATCTGGTGCGGAAGGAAGGCTTTGACTGCGGTATTATGATTTCAGCCAGTCATAATCCCTATTTTGACAATGGCATTAAGGTGATTAACGGGCAGGGACATAAACTGGAGCCAGAGGTGGAGGAACAGATTGAGCAGTACATCGACGGAGAGACAGAAGAACTTCCGTTAGCCCAAAGAGAGAAAATAGGACGGTGCTTTGATTATGTCAAAGGCCGTGATGAATATATCGAATATTTAAAGAGCCTGGCTAAGGAGCGTTTTGACGGCAAGACCATTGCCCTGGATTTAGCCAACGGTTCAGCCTCGGCGATGGCCAAGGATATTTTTGAATCCCTGGGGGCGCAGGTTATTGCGCGCAACGATACGCCC
>JAFLTB010000096.1 GCA_022510605.1 Lachnospiraceae bacterium | reverse complement strand
AGTATGCGGTACCGGCAACAATGGCGGGGATGGCATTGCTGCGGCAAGGATTCTGCACCAGCAGGGATATGCTGCTGCCGTGACAGTGGTGGGAGAACCGGAGAAGATGACAGAGGAGACCAAAAAGCAGTTGGAGATGGCAGTGGGATGCCAGGTGCCGGTGTTGCCGGTGTCTGCCATTATCGAAGGGCAATTTGATATTTTTTTAGACGGCCTTTTTGGCATTGGCCTTTCCCGGGATGTGGAAGGAATTTATGAACAGATTATTGAGAATATGAACGAAAGCGGAGCGTTGATTTATGCTCTGGATGTACCCTCCGGAATTCATGCCGGTACGGGAGCCGTATTAGGTATGGCAGTCCGGGCGGCCTGTACCATTACCTTTGGTGTGAATAAGGCAGGTCTGGTGCTTTACCCAGGCTGTGAATATGCAGGGGAGGTATTTGTGGGCGATATTGGATTTCCGGCGGAAAGCGTAGCATCGGCAGTGCCGGCGGCGGAACTGTATGAGCCATCGGATATACCGGGACTTCTTCCGGCGCGGCCGGCCCATTCTCACAAGGGAACCTTTGGCCGGGTGTTAGTGGCGGCAGGCTCGGAGACCATGAGCGGCGCCTGTTACCTGGCGGCAAAGGCCGCTTATGCCATGGGAGCAGGGTTAGTACGGGTGGTTTCCACTGGGAACAACCGGGAAATTCTTTTGTCTTCCCTGCCGGAAATCCTGTTTTCAGAGAGGGAGGAAATTGCCGATGTGCTGGACTGGGCTGACGCCATTGTGCTGGGGCCGGGACTGGGGCTGGCAAAAGAGGCAGAGGAACTGGTACGCTATGTGGTGGAGAATTCTCCGGTGCCGACTGTCATTGATGGAGACGGAATCCGACTGTGCCGGAATATTACCAATACCCTGACGGATAATTTTATCCTGACGCCTCATGTAAAGGAAATGAGCTATCTGACGGGAAAGAGCGTGTCCGAACTGGGCCAGGATATACTGGGCACTACCAGAGAGGCCGCCTCTGAATGGGGCTGTATCATTGCCCAGAAGGATGCCAGAACGGCCGTGTCCGATGGCGGGGAGTGCTATCTCAATGTATCCGGAAATAACGGTATGGCCACCGGCGGTTCCGGTGATGTGCTGGCAGGAATGATAGGAGGGCTTCTGGGACAGCAGTTAGAGCCCTTTGCAGCGGCAAAGCTTGGCGTGTATCTTCACGGTCTTGCCGGAGATGCCATGGCGGAGGAAAAGAGCGTTTACAGCCTGATGGCTTCCGATATTATCACAGGAATTTCCCGTGTGCTGGGAAATCAGGGAGGCAGACAATGAGAGAGTATGACAGAACCTATGCAGAAGTAAATCTGGAGGCAATCCGGCACAATATCCGGGAGGTGCGAAAGAAAATCCGACCGGAAACCAAAATTATGGCGGTGGTAAAGGCAGACGCCTATGGACATGGCGCAGTGACTGTGGCAAAGGCACTGGAGTCTCTGGTGGAGGCCTACGGGGTGGCTATGATAGAAGAGGCGCTGGAACTCCGGGAGGCTGGTCTGGATAAGGAGATTCTGATTCTTGGTTATACCGGCCGGGAATGGTTTCCGGAGGTGATACGCCATGGGATTTCCCAGACCATATACAGCTATGAAATGGCAGAGCAGTTAAACGAGGCTGCCAGAAGCATGGAAAAGCCAGTGAAGGTACATATAAAGCTGGATACTGGCATGAGCCGGCTGGGTTTTGCGCCGGTAAAGGAAAATATAGTCGTGGTAAAGCGGATAGCAGAGTTGTCCCATATTGAAATCGAGGGGATTTTTTCCCATTTTGCCAGAGCGGATGAAACGACCATTGGACCGGTCAGGGGACCTTTTCGACGCTATATGGAATTTGTGGAAGAACTGGAGTCAGAGGGGCTTTTGATACCGGTCAGACATATATCCAACAGTGCCGCCATTATATCCTTTCCAGAGGCCAATCTGGATATGGTACGGGCAGGGATTATCACCTATGGGCTCTATCCTTCAGAGGAGGTGCCTAAGGAGAAAATTTCGTTAATGCCGGCCATGCAGTGGAAGAGCAGGATTTCCCAGGTCAGGAATATTGAGGCGGGAACCGGTGTCAGTTATGGAGGCACTTTTATTGCCGGGCATTCCATGCGGATTGCTACGGTGCCGGTGGGATATGCCGATGGTCTAAAGAGGGATTTGTCCGGCCGGGGCAGGGTGCTGGTACGGGGGAAATATGCCCCTATTCTGGGCCGGGTATGCATGGATCAGTTTATGATTGATATTACGGAGATTCCAGAGGCTGTCCGGGGAGATGCCGTGACGATTTTTGGCACGGATGGAGAGGCTGGGATTTCCGTGGAGGAAATTGCGGAGTTGTCCCACTCCTTTAATTATGAGTTTGTGTGTAGTGTGGCCGGACGTGTGCCAAGGCGGTATGTAGGCGAATGAATAGCGACAGATGAGCAGGGATTTGTGAAACTTGAGTTTTTGGGTATTTAATCTATGTGTAGCAATGTGTAAAAAGCACTCATCGCAGAATGCGATGAGTGAAAGAGCCCCCAAATCGCATCTGGAAAACCAGTTTTCCCAGGGCGATTTGGGGGCTCCTTGACATTGCCGCTTCCTGTGGCAAGTCCTTTTTACACAAAAGCCAGACCTTTATATACTATGTATATAGCATTAAAACCAAATCCAAGGGAAACCAAACCACAAAATTTTATACCATATTGCATATTGTCCCATATACTGGTAATAATAAAAGTAGCGTGGAATTCCATAGAAAAGACAAAGGAGCGTAAAAGTATTGGTAGTCAGACGAGGCGATATTTATTATGCAGATCTTAGACCGGTTGTGGGTTCCGAGCAGGGGGGCGTGCGGCCGGTTCTTATTATACAGAATGATATGGGAAATCGATATAGTCCCACAGTAATATGCGCAGCGATAACCTCTAAGATGAACAAAGCCAAACTTCCCACTCATGTAGCTTTGGAGGCGGACCGGTATGGTATTGTAAAAGATTCTGTGATTTTATTAGAGCAGGTGAGAACTATTGATAAATCAAGACTGCGGGAAAAAGTGTGCCATCTGGATGAATCGGTGCTGATACGGATTGATATGGCGCTGAGAGTCAGCCTTGCGTTGGATACATAGGAGATTATGCCCGATAACCATTTGCTTTGACAAAGAAAAAACACCTCTGGGAAAGAGGTGTTTTTTCTGATACCCAAAGGTATCAAAGCGTATAATAGGGTGGGAGTAGAAAGTTTATACTTTCCGATATCTAATATATAGGGTATTTGTGTCATAAATATGTCAGATTGATAAATAAAGTGGAAATGCAAAAACTTCTTGCCATAGGCTCTTCTTTCAGAGTATACTATATCACAGATAGGGAAAATGCAGATGGACAAAGGAATGAGTGGAAAAGATGAAAATCGGACTGGTTCGGCATTTTAAGGTAAATTGTCCCCACAAAAATATGATGACTTCCAAAGAGTTTCGTCAGTGGTCGGAAAAGTATGAGCATGCCGGTGTAATAAAAAAGAAAGTAAATATGTATGGCATTGAATGGGACATCTGCTACAGCAGTGATTTGCAGCGGGCAGTGACCACTGCCAAAGAGGTATACAGCGGGAATATCTATGTGGACAAACTGCTTCGGGAGGTGGACAATGCCCCTTTTGTCCATACGGAGAGGTTTCGTCTGCCGTTTCCTGTATGGCACTTTTGTGGACGGCTTGCCTGGTTTTTCCGCTCCAAAAGTCAGCCGGAAAACGTCCGGGATACCATACGTCGGGTAAGACGCTTTGTCCGGCAGATTGACTGGTCAAAGGATAATGTGTTGATTGTGTCCCACGGATTTTTGATTTTTAATTTAATCTTTGAATTGTTTCGCCTGGGATTTGTGGGAAAAGAGGTTCACCGGGTAAAAAACGGGATTCTTTATATATATGAAATTCCAGATAAGAAAAAGCCGCAGTTTAAAAAAAAGAAAAGCTGACGCTTCAGAATCGAGGGTAACATGCAGTATACCATTCTCTGCGTAGGAAAACTAAAGGAAAAATTTTATACGGAAGCCGTGAATGAATTTCAGAAACGGCTGTCCCGGTATGGGAAACTCCAGATTATTGAGGTGGCGGATGAAAAGACACCGGAACACGCCCCGGAGGCAGTGGAACAGCAGATTCGCAAAAAAGAGGGGGAACGCCTGTTAAAGCATATCCGGGAGGGTATGTATGTGGCAGCCTTGGATTTGCGGGGAAGGGAGTATGACTCGGTGGCATTTTCCAGGCATCTGGCAGATAAAATGGTGCAGGGGAACAGTCATATCGCGTTTGTCATTGGGGGCTCTCTGGGATTGCACGATATGGTGTTACAGCGGGCAGAAGAGTCTGTCTGCTTTTCCAAAATGACATTTCCCCACGGATTAATGCGGGTAATTCTGCTGGAACAGCTCTACCGTGCCTGTCGGATTCAGAATGGAGAACCCTATCATAAATAAATAAAAAAAGTAAAAAAAGTGTGGCCTTTTTGTAAAAAAAGTGATATACTGGTATATACGAAAAAAGAGATTGCTGTTTTGAGGGAGTTTTAGAAAATATACATAATAAAGGAGAAGAATTCTATGGATACCAAAAGAGCAAAATTATCATTGAAATGGGAAATCTTTGCACTTACTTTGATTCCGCTGGCAATTTTGACTATTGTTGTCACCTTGTATTCGGTAAGTTCTTTGAAAGCCGGTATGCAGGAAGAAGCTCTGGCCGGTCTGGAGGATGTGTGCCACAGTGTGGATGTGGCCTATAAAGCGTTGTCTGATGGAGATTATACATTGAAGGATGACGAATTGATGAAGGGATCTTTTAATGTGACTCAGAATGAGGAAATGATTGATAACTTTGTCAAGGATTCAGATACGGAAATCACACTGTTTTATGGAGATACAAGGCGGGCTACATCGCTTTTGGATGCAGATACCGGTGAGAAGTTATTGGGAACCCAGGCCTCCGCAACGGTGACGGAACAGGTAGTGAATAAGGGGGAAGATTTTTCTTCAGTTAATCTGGAAATAAATGGTAAAAATTATTATGCATATTACATCCCGATGAAAAATACGGATGGCTCTACTGTGGGAATGTATTTTGCCGGAAAACCAAGCACCAATGTAGATAATACCATTACGAGCAAGGTAATGGGGATTCTCGGCATCTCGTTGGTATTACTTTTGCTGGCAGCGGTGGTTGCTATGTATATCGCTAATAAAATTGGAAAGGCTGTGAATCGTGCCGAAGATATGCTGGGCAAGCTGTCCCAGGGAGATTTAAACATTTCGGTAGATGCCAGACTGCTGCGACGCAAAGATGAACTGGGGACTATGTGTAAATCCATACAAGAATTAGTGAACCAGCTTAAAAATATCATTGGAAATATGAAGCAGTCGGCGGACGCTTTGTCGGTTTCTGGCGAGAATCTGGATTCACTGGCAGAACAGACGAATAAAACGGTGGCAGAGGTCAGTCATGCAGTGGAAGATATATCCCGTGGAACGACGTCCCAGGCGCGGGATACCGAGCATGCCGCAGATAATGTAGATGAAGTGGGTCAGGCTATTCACAAAATTGTAGAGAAAGTGGAGACGCTGCATGGCACATCCGCAACCATGGAAGAAGCAAAAAGCCAGGCAGAGTCCATTATAATCGAATTGGGCGAATCCAGTGAACAGACTATTGAGGCGATAAAGCGTATTGAGAATCAGGTAAAACTTACCGACGAATCAGTTCTGAAGATACAGGATGCCATATCCCTGATTTCTTCCATTGCAGAGGAAACCAACCTGTTGTCCCTGAATGCCAGCATTGAGGCGGCCAGAGCAGGAGAGGCCGGCAAGGGATTTGCCGTTGTGGCTTCTGAGATTCAGAAATTGGCCGAGGAGTCCAACAGTTCTGCGGATTCTATTGCCGAGATAATCCATAATCTGGCCAGGGAGTCCAAAAATACAGTGAGTGCTATGGAACAGATGCAGGAAATTATCCAGAATCAGCAGGAAAAACTGCAGGAAACCCAAGTGAAATTTGAGGGAGTAAGTTCAGGTATTCAGAGTTCCAGAGAGGAAATCAGTATCATCAATGAGGACTCTCAGACTTGTGATAATGCCAGAGCCGTTGTTACGGATGCGATTCAGAATCTTTCTACTACTTCAGAAGAAAATGCGGCAGCTGCCGAGCAGACCCTTGCTTCTATGGAGGCATTAAATTCTACCATGGATCTTTTGACTGGCAAGGCGGATGAATTGAAAACCATGGCACGGAATTTAGAAGAGGATATGAACTTCTTTAAAATATAATAAATGTATATTCTTATAACGGTGAAAACAGGTTGTCACACTGGTGTGGCAGCCTGTTTTGAATAGTAAAGAATGGGGGTTTGAATGGACTACATGGAGGAGGCGGCAGCGGAAGCCAGAGAGGGTATCCAGAAGGAACATGGTGGCCCCTTTGGTTCCGTAGTTGTGAAAGATGGGCAGATTGTGGGCCGGGGACATAACCGGGTACTATACAAAAAGGACCCCACCTGCCACGGCGAGATAGAGGCCATCCGGGATGCCTGCCACAGACTGGGAACCTTTGATTTGTCCGGCTGTGAGTTGTATACCACGGCAGAGCCATGTCCCATGTGCCTGGGAGCCATTTTATGGGCCAATCTTGACAGGGTATACTATGGCTGTAACAAGGAGGATACCGACACCATTGGATTCCGGGATGTTACCTTTTATCAATATTTAGAGGGTAAAAGGGACTTGCTGCCTGTCCGGGAATACCGGCGGGATGTGTGTCTGGAATTATTTGAAGAATATCGGAAAATGGAAAATAAAACGATTTATTGAGAAAGAGGAATGGAGGAATAGTGTGAAAAATATGCTCGATAGCCATATTGTTTCACGGAGCGAACATCGTTCGCTCTACTATTTGTGCCGGAGCGTCACAAATAGTATTGATG
>JAFLTB010000095.1 GCA_022510605.1 Lachnospiraceae bacterium | reverse complement strand
CGAAGAAGCTGTATAAGAAGTATAAGAAAATCTTTACGAAGAAGATAACGGGAAGTAAGGTCAAGGTGAAGGTTAAAAAAATTTGATAAATTTGATTTAGCAATCTTAATGTAACACTGAAATGATGATTTGAAGAAAGAGCGCCCATCCAACCGACTCGAACCGGCAACAACGAGGCAGCGCCTCGCAATAAGGTTCTTGTTGATTGGGTGGGCGCTCTCCTACTCCATATCACAAAAGAAAATCGGCAGTTTCTCTTTGAATACCTTCAGGGCAATCCCGGCCACTTCCCGCATCTGCGGGTGGGCATGGGAATCACAGCGCAGACGGAAGAAATTTCTCCAGGAGCGCAGATTCATAGTTACCACAATTTCTGTTTTCAGGCTGTTTGGCAGAATGGAGCGGGCCTCCTGGGGCGTGGCCCCCAGCTCCAGCATACGGAAATAAGAGGCCTCGGCCTGTTCCATAGCCTGTGTCCAAACCTCATATTTCGCCCGGTCATTTTCGTTATTCAAATCATATTCAAAACCGCCGGCCAAATCAATGACGGTAATCTCATTGCCAAATTTATCTCCCGCATAGTTGCAGTAACGGGTGCTTTCCTGGCTGTAACTGGCGATGCGGTGCCGCACAATTTCGTGGGTAATACCCCGGTCGCAAATCATCCGAACGGTCACTGCTTCGTGCTCAATGACAGATTCGTGTCCCCGTTTCAGCAGATTGTGGATAAAACGTTCGGCAGATTCCTCGGTAATATTTCCCTCGCTTTTATAGCAGACCCGTCCGATTTTTTCTATCTTGCGAATCATTTTATCGTAATCTTTCATATCGATAATTTCAATACTTGGTTTGATAGCTTTCATCATTTCCTCCGTTTTCAGATAGCAGTTGTCTGTGGACATCAGTTGTAGTATACCGTATAATGGTTTTTTTTGCAATGGAAACCCCGCTTTTTCTAAAGGGGAAGGTGAGATGGATTTCTATCGTGTGCTCCAGTAATCTTCCGCTCCAAACATACCTATGTATTTCTGGGCCTGTTTCATGGGAATTTTCAGCTCGGAGATTAATTCCTCCAGAATTTCACCTGCCGCCATCTGCTGCTTCTGGTAAATTCTTATAATCTGCTTTGCTTCCCCCTCTTTGAACCCCTCTTCCCGCCCTTTGCGAAAAATTTCATCAAAAATCTGACACATGGTAAGACCTCCTTTTTCTCCTTCTTTCCTATTGTATCCCGGGCATTCAGGGAAATCAATTGTTGTTCAGACGAAAAAACATACCATTCAGACGAAACCATATCTGTTTTTTAATAAAAATTGTTTGTTTCGCAGAGAAACAGACGACTGTATAAATTTTTTCTCCGGGGAAATACTATCAGCAACAACAGAAAATGAGGTGATAATTATGTTTTACAAAGAAAAAGGATTTTATATATCTCTGCTTTGCGGAGTAGTGGCGTTAGTCGCCTTTGCCGCCATTTGTGTCAATCTGCTTGGTAGAGACGATGGGGATGAGGAAGCTCCCATTGCGGTTCAGGAGAGTCCTTCGCCTGCGCCGACGGCAACGCCGGAGGCAAAAGAGGCCTCTACCAACAAAGCGAAGTCAGAGGTAAAGCCGGAGAAAAAGACGGCCACACCAAAGCCGACGAAAAAAGCGGCGAAAACAAATACAAAGCCGGTGGAGAATGCGCTCCACTTTGACCAGGAGACAGGACTGCTGTGGCCGGTGGAGGGAGATGTGCTGATGGAATACAGCGCTGACCGGGTAATCTATTTTGAAACACTGGCTCAGTACCGCACGAATCCGGCGCTGATTATTGCTGCCCAGGTGGGCGATGAAGTAAAAGCCAGTGCCGACGGAATTGTGCAGGATATTACTACTTCGGAGGAAACCGGGCGCACGCTTACTATGTCCATCGGGGATGATTTTACAGTGAGTTATGGACAATTGAAGGAAATTGCTGTGCAAAAAGGTGATGCGGTCTCCGAGGGACAGGTCATCGGAAAGATAGCAGACCCCACCAAATATTACTCTCTGGAAGGGGCGAATCTGTTCTATCAGGTAAAGGAAAAAGAGGAGAGCGTAAATCCCATGGTGCTGTTGAGATAGCAAATCAGCGCCATCATGTTGGCAAAAGTCACAAAAAAAATCAAAATTTACCATATTCTTCAAGGAAAATTTGTGAAAACTGCTGATTGCTTTTTTTTTTCAGCTAAGATATAATTTAGTTGAAAGAGTATGCCAAGGAAGGCGTGAGGACTATGGTAGATGCTTATAACTTATATCTGGGCGGCTATCTTCCGAAGATATCGCCAAAGACCAGTGTTCACAATAAGCGTGAACTGAAAAGTAAATATAAAAATATTGTCAGCCTGAACAATGCTAATCCACTTGTCATGGTAAGGCTTTCCAATGATACTCAGGCCTATGCTCTGAATGTCAAGGAGATGTCCATGGAACTGGCGGAGACCGCAGAGAATGTTCTGGACGGTCAGCCGGAGGACAGGCAGAAGAACATGGAATCCATGACAGAGTTGTTTAACCGGCTTTTGAAGCGCAGTGATGAGTTTGGCGAGGCCAATAACAGGCCATCACGGCCTGGCGGTGAGTTGCGCAATCTGGTGAATCGGAACAGCGAGGAGTTAATTCAGGCAGGCTTTTCCATTGACAGCAGAGGATTTCTGACGGCTCCGGAGGGAAGCGGAGAAGCACCGGCTGTACCGCAGAAATTTGTGCAGCAATTGCTGGAGAAGTGTGACCACATGGGTATGAATCCTATGGAATATGTAGACAGCAAAATCTACAGTTACGCCCATTTGCACCGAAGCGATATCGGAACAGCCTATGAGTCTTCGATATACAGCGGAATGCTGTTTAATTCCTATTGCTAATCTGCTTTGGCAGACGCTGTAAGCAGAGCAGAGCCAGTATTCCGATGAGTATGCCGGCGATAAGCCCGGCAAAATATAAAAAGGGCAGATACCGCAGGAGGGCAGAAAAGCCCACCAGACATGCGGCCACAAAGAATTGTCCGAGATTGTGAAAAATACCACCCACAGCACTGATGCCAATCAGGGAAAGTTGTGGGTGTTTTTTTGATTGATTATATGGGCGCTCAGTTGCCCTTTTTAAAAGATGCATGACACACAGGCTCAGCAGACTGCCGGCCAGACTGTAAAAAAAACCGAACAGGCTGCCGAAGGTCAGGGCATTTAATATATTTCTTACCATGGATACGGCCAGAGCAGAGGCGAAGCCGTCCCGGTATAGGACAATAAGGATAACCAGATTGGCAAATCCCAGTTTGATTCCCGGGAAGGGGATGGGGAGGGGGAAAAGACTTTCTACATAACTGAATATAAAGGCCACTGCAGTAAAGATGGCCAGTTCTGTGATTTGGGCAGTGCGTTGGTGCATGGGTCTCTCCTTTCCTTGTTTGTCACGCGGTGCCAATACCGGAGTCAGTGAACCACGGCATCTGGTCCGGTGTCAGCATCCTCCCTGTCAGCGATGCGGAGCACCAGCCGGTGGGGGAGACAGACAATGGTTTCTCCCGTGTGGGAAATGCCCCCGGTGCGGATGCAGGTGTGGTCGTTGCAGTCGGCATCGGTCATGGATGCAATACCGTCTTTTATATGAAAGGTGTTTGTGCCGCGATTTGTGTTAGTGGTTTTTTCTATATCCTGACTCAGGGGCAGGGCCATCAGAAGCGTGCCATCACTGTAAACTTCCAGCTGCCTGGCATCGTCAGATGAACTGCCTGCCAGCTGTCCTGGCAGATAAAGAAAACCGGTAAGCAAAATCCCGATAAAAAATAAAAGGCCAATGAGGAGCCAGTCTCCGGGAAGCGGACGGAGGCCCGTAGAATTTTTTGCCATAACGACATCTGTCCTCCTTATATTTTTTGCAGTATCTTCTTATAATAAGAAGATAGCAGATTGGTGACGGAAAGTCAAAACCATAAAAAAGAAAAAAACAATTGACGAAAGCCAATAATCTGTGTTATAGTAGTCTAGCGATGGATTAGGTCTTTTTTTTATGCCTAAAATTTTATTCTAAAATTTGACAACAAAATATTACGGAGGTGACAGAATGCGTACCAAAATTACTTTGGAATGTACAGAATGTAAGCAGCGTAATTACGACATGACCAAAGAAAAGAAAAACCATCCGGACAGAATGGAGACGAAGAAATATTGTAAATTTTGCAGGAAACACACATTGCACAAAGAGACCAAGTAGTCCGTGTGATGTTTCGGAAAGGATGTGTGTCACATGAGCGAAGCGGAAAAAACTTCAAAACCAAGCTTCTTCAAAAACCTGAAGAGCGAATTCAAACGGTGCACATGGCCGAAGAAAGAGGAACTCGTCAAGCAGTCCGCACTGGTAATTGCCGTGTCGGTTGCTCTGGGAGTGGTTATTTCGGGCATTGACTGGGTGATTCGTCTTGGATTACAGGCGCTTAATATCGTTTCGTAGGAGGTTGCCATGGCAGAGGAAGCAAAATGGTATGTAGTTCATACTTATTCTGGCTATGAGAATAAGGTAAAAGCAGATATTGAGAAGACAATCGAAAACCGCAGTCTCCAGGATCAGATTATGGAAGTTATGATTCCGATGCAGACAGTGGTAGAGGAAAAAAATGGTGAAAAGAAGCAGGTTCAGAAGAAAATGTTTCCCGCCTATGTCCTCATCAATATGATAATGAATGACCAGACATGGTATGTAGTGCGAAACACGCGTGGTGTGACCGGGTTCGTAGGTCCGGGTTCCAAACCGGTTCCCCTGACCGAAGAAGAAATTACCAACATGGGATTTCTGGCAGAGGCAGAGGCTTCTCCGTTCTCTGTGGGCGACCAGGTTATCGTTACCGAGGGAGTATGGCAGGATACCAATGGAGTGGTTCAGGAAGTTCATCCGGCGAAGCAGATGGCGGTAATTGTTATCGATATGTTTGGCCGCGATACGCCGGTTGAGATTGACTTCTCAGAATTGAAGCAGCTTTAATAATAACAGGAGGATTAAAAAATGGCTAAGAAAGTTGAAGGATATATTAAGTTACAAATCCCAGCAGGAAAAGCGACGCCAGCACCGCCGGTTGGTCCGGCCCTTGGACAGCATGGCGTAAATATTGTTCAGTTTACAAAAGAATTTAATGCCAAGACAGCAGGACAGGAGGGAATGATTATTCCGGTTGTCATCACTGTCTATGCGGACAGAAGTTTTAGTTTTATTACCAAGACTCCGCCGGCAGCAGTGCTTCTTAAAAAAGCATGTAAAATCCAGTCTGGTTCCGGTGAACCGAACAAAAAGAAAGTGGCTACCATTTCCAAGGCAGACCTGCAGAAGATTGCAGAGACCAAAATGCCAGACTTGAATGCAGGAAGCATTGAGGCAGCCATGAGCATGATTGCCGGTACGGCAAGAAGCATGGGAATCACAGTAGAGGAATAAAAGAATAAAAAGTCAGATTTTAGAAATTTTAGAAAAAAAGAACTAATGTCATATGGACGTTGTGGGAGAAAAAATTCGCTAATACCACCAGGAGGTTTGAAAAATGAAGAGAGGTAAAAAGTATACAGAAGCCGCAAAGTTAGTAGACCGTGCGGTACAGTACGATGTGGCAGAAGCAATTGACCTTGTAAAAAAGACAGCAGTTGCAAAATTCGATGAAACCGTAGAAGCACATATCCGCCTTGGCGTAGATGGACGTCATGCTGACCAGCAGGTGCGTGGTGCGGTAGTCCTTCCTCATGGAACAGGAAAAACCGTTCGTGTTCTTGTTTTTGCCAAGGGAGATAAGGCGACAGAGGCAGAGGCAGCAGGAGCTGATTATGTAGGAGCCGAAGACCTCATTCCAAGAATCCAGAACGAGGGATGGTTTGAGTTTGACGTTGTGGTTGCAACCCCGGATATGATGGGTGTTGTTGGTCGTCTGGGACGTGTCCTCGGACCAAAGGGTCTGATGCCGAACCCGAAGGCCGGTACGGTTACCATGGATGTTACAAAGGCTGTCAATGATATTAAAGCCGGTAAAATTGAGTATCGTCTGGATAAGGCGAACATTATTCACTGTCCAGTGGGTAAAGCATCTTTTAGCGAGGAGCAGCTTACGGACAACTTCAATACACTGATGGATGCCATCATTAAGGCAAAACCATCCAGTGCCAAGGGACAGTATTTGAAGAGCATCACCATCAGCAGTACCATGGGCCCGGGAATTAAAGTAAGTCCATTGAAACTTGCATAAGAATTTTCTTGACAAAATAATGTGGTGTATGCTACACTAACAAAAGTTTATAACTGCCGTAGACAGCAGGTGTCCGAAAATCATGGACATAAGCACAGCGCCTGCCGAGGAGATTGTTTGATACAATTTTGCGTGAATTAGAACTACCTCTGTCTGCGTGTTCACAGGCAGAGGTGTTTTTTCTCCGGCAGATTATATGGCAGCGAAGCTGGTAATGGCGGCCGATTGGCGGCGACGGTGGAAGCTGACTATAACAAGGAGGTAATATCGGATGGCTAAAGTCGAATTAAAAGCACCAGTTGTTGACGAGATTAAAGGCTATGTAGCCGATGCGAAAGCGGCTGTTCTGGTTGACTATCGTGGACTCACGGTGGAGCAGGACACCAGACTTCGCAGACAACTGCGAGAAGCCGGTGTGGTATACAAGGTATACAAAAACACCATGCTTCATCTGGCCTTTGACGGCACAGATTTTGCACAACTTGACAAGGACCTGAAAGGCCCGACGGCGATTGCATTTGGCATTGATGACGAGACCGCTCCAGCCAGAGTCCTGAATGACTTTGCGAAGGAAGCGGAGGCATTGCAGTTCAAAGGCGCTGTTGTAGATGGAACCTATTACGATGAGGCGGGAATCCGCGCTCTGGCAAAGATTCCGTCCAAGGATGCCCTTATTTCCAAACTGCTTGGAAGCCTTCAGTCACCTATATCCAACTTTGCCCGTGTGGTTAAGCAGATTGCAGAAGCCCAGGGTGAAGCAGCAGCGGAATAATCCATTTGTCCCGAAAGGGAGTTTGGAGGATTCGGAATTGGTAAGAGCCGGTATCACCGGCAGAATATGAAAAAGAAAAATGGAGGAAACAAAAATGACGACACAGGAATTTATCGACGCTATCAAAGCGATGAGCGTAATGGAGTTAAATGATTTAGTAAAAGCATGTGAGGAAGAGTTTGGCGTATCCGCAGCAGCAGGCGT
>JAFLTB010000094.1 GCA_022510605.1 Lachnospiraceae bacterium | reverse complement strand
AGAGCACACGGTTCATACCCGTGGTGTCGCTGGTTCAAATCCAGTTCCCGCTACTACGAAAACCTTGAAGACAAGTCTTCAGGGTTTCTTTTATCTTATCACAATATGGGATTTTGCATTATGTGATTTGCCATAATACAGAGCAAAGGGGAGGGCGGCTATGAGAATTGGAATCGGATATGATGTGCACCGGCTGGTGCCGGAGCGGAAACTAATCATAGGCGGTGTGGAGATTGAATATGAAAAAGGTCTTTTGGGACATTCGGATGCGGATGTGCTGTTACACGCCATTATGGATGCCCTGCTGGGAGCAGCGGCTCTGGGAGACATTGGCAGGCATTTTCCGGATACTGATTCGGCCTATGAAGGTGCTTCCAGTCTTGATTTGCTCTCCCATGTAGGAGGCCTGGTTCGGCAGGAGGGATACCGGGTGGGGAATGTGGATGCGGTGATTATTGCCCAGCGACCGAAAATGAGCCCGCATATTGAAAACATGCGGAAGAACATTGCAGAAGCTCTTCAAATACAGGTGGGACAGGTGAATGTGAAGGCAACGACAGAAGAGGGGATGGGATTTACCGGAAGTGGAGAGGGGATTTCCTCCCAGGCAGTCTGCCTTTTAGAGGACGTTGGGAGGATGGGATGAAAGCGCATAGAAATTTGTGGCAGAAGGCTTTTTGCGACCCGGAAGAATATATGGACTATTATTTCTCCCATAAGGCTCTGAGAAGCGGCGTGTATTCAGATTATGATGACGGGAAGCTTTGTGCCATGGCATATTTTACCCCGTATCCGGCGGTTTTCATGGGGAAGAAGTGTAAAGCGCATTATATTGTGGGCGTAGCTACAGAAGCGGAATACCGCCACCAGAGGCGCATGACAAGGCTTCTGGAACAGGGAATCATGGTCTGCCATCAGGAGGGAAGTCCTCTTGTCTTTTTGTCGCCGGAGAAACCCCGTGTGTATCAGTCCCTGGGATTTGAAGGGACATACTGGCGTGAGACCACTACTGTAACTTCCGGTGGAAGTTCGTGGTTTCGGAGTATTTCTTTTAATGCCCTGCGAGAAAAAGAAAAAGGGAACGTAGCCGGTTTTGCCGGTACGATGCTGGCGGCAGAAGGCTTTGAACTCTATCTGGAGCATTCTCTGATGTACTACCAGGAGGTGGTAAAGGAAATGAATGCTCTGGGGGGCGATGTGCTGGTGCTATATGACGATAGGGAAATTGTGGCGGCAGTCAATTACATTTATGAGGATGCTCAGTATGAAGTGACAGAATTAATCTGCCGTCCGGAAATGGGGAAGAAAGTCGTAGAAACCATATGTGCGCATCTGCGGACATCGTTTCTTATCATTGATGACAGTTATTTCATTTCTGATTTGGAGGGAGACGGCATTTCCAGGGAAAAGCAGGAGAAGCCATATATCATGTACAGAACCACTTCTGCTGAGGAATCTCCGGTTCTAAAGTGCTATATTAATGATATAACATAATTTTTAACACAGGGAGAATGCCAAAAAATTCCGGGAACAGGAAAAAGGCCCCGACAAACAAAATCGTGATGCCGATGCAGATTGCCATGCGCCGTTTCGTCATAGGGTGGCAGACAAAGGCCACTACGCCCAGGCTGACAATGCCGCCGGCAAGCAGGTTCAGTGTGCTGATTAGGGCGTCGCTAAAATGCAGTGGGCCGGCAAGGAACTGGATACCGAGCAAAACGCCACACAGGGACAGAGCTCCCGGCAGGGAGAACCGAAGGACATGGCGGAGAAAACCGGAGGAAGTGACCTCCTCGTGATGTTCCAAAGCCAGTAGAAAGCTTGGTATGCCAATGGCGGCAGCTCCAATCAGACTCAGCTGAATCGGGATAAATGGATAGGGTTTACCCATAATAATAAAAAGTACGCACAGAAGGATGGAATAAATGGTCTTTGTCAGATAGAGAGCGCTGACACGCTCAATATTGGCAATGACCGTCCGTCCTTCTTTTACTATATTTTTCATCGAAGCAAAATCTGAGTCCATCAGGACGATATGGGCGGTCTGCTTGGCAGCATCTGCCCCCTTTGCCATGGCGATGCCACAGTCGGAATCCTTTAAGGCCAGCACATCGTTGACTCCGTCGCCCACCATACCCACCACATGGCCCTCTGCCTGACAGGCATGAATGATGGCTTGCTTCATCTCCGGGGATACCCGGCCAAAGACTGTGTATTGGCTCACGGTCTTCCGCAGTGCTGTCTCGTCTTTCGGAAGGGTGGAGGCGTCTATGAAGCGTTCGGCTCCGTCAATGCCGGCCTGCACGCCCACTGTGGAAACAGTGGCGGGATTATCACCGGATACAATTTTTACCTTCACTCCCTGATTGGCAAAAAAGTGAAAGGTCTCTGGCGCATCCTCCTTGATGCAGTCGGACAGGAGAATGAGAGCCATAGGACTTACCTGTGCCAGTCCCCCGGGGGAGGTGGACAGAGTCTGACAGGAGGCCAGAAGCAATACCCGGAGACCCTGACTGGCGCAGGTTTCCGCCTGCTGTAATACCGAGGCTTCTCTGGTGAGAAATTCCGGTGCTCCCAGGACAAAGGAACCCTGGCCCTGAAAGGAAACTCCCATAAACTTGCGCTGGGAACTAAAAGGTACGGTGTCGGTGACAGGAAAGGGCTTTGTGTCATGAAAAAAGTTTTGCAGCGCTTCACTGGTGGCGTTGGTTTCGGAAAAGGCGAATACCAGACCATCCATGAAACAGCAGATTTTTTCCTCGGAACAGTCATGCAGAGGCAGGATGGAATTCACTGTTAGTTTGCCTGTGGTGATGGTGCCGGTCTTATCCAGACAGAGGACATCCACTCTTGCCAGCGCCTCAATGGCTTCCATCTCCTGTACCAGAGCTTTTTTTCTGGCAAGACGGCCCACTCCCAGAATAAAGGAAACACTGGTGAGCAGTACCAGACCCTCTGGAATCATGCCGAGAACGCCGGCCACAGTGTTTACAAGGGAGTCGGAAAGATTTTCCCCGGCCCGGAAATACTGGATGCAAAACAGGGTGATGCCGATTGGAATAATGGCATAGCTTACATATTTAATAATCCGTTTGATGGCATCCTGCATTTCCGAGGTAGCCCTTTTTTTTGTCCGGGCCTTTTTCACAAGCTGTGTGGCATAGTTGTCCTCCCCTGTATGGAGAACCTGCCCGGTGCCGCTTCCGGCCACAATATAGCTCCCGGAATATAATAGGTCTCCCGGCTTTTTCAGCACGGGAACCGATTCTCCGGTCAGCAGGGATTCGTTTACTTCCATGCCTTCGGAAGTGCGCACGGTGCAGTCCGCCACAATCTGGTCGCCGGCAGCCACCTGGATGGTATCGTCAATCTGTAATTCTTCTATGGGAATTTCGCGAATGCCATCTGCCACAAGTAGTTTTGCTTTTGTGGCGGTAATAACAGAAAGGGCATCAATGAGTTTTTTGACCTTCAATTCCTGAATAATGCCAATCAGGGAATTGGAGACGACAATGCCCATAAAAAACATGTTTTTATACTGGCCTGACAGCAGAATAAGACCAAACAAAATCAGATTCAGCAGGTTAAAGTATGTAATTGTATGGGAAAGAATAATCTGCCCTGTTGATTTGCCCTCTTTCATCTGATACGCCCTCCCTCCATGGATATTAGTATATAATATGGTTGTGGGGCGGTCAATGAAAAAATAGTTCTTGGTTTCCGTATTTTGTTAAAAAACTGTATTTTGCGTAAAAAGGGCTTGCCGCTAAAAGCGGCAATGTCAATATGCACTGGAATCGCACCTGGAAAACGAGTTTTCCCAGGGCGATTCCAGTGCATATTCACTCATCACTTTCTGTGATGAGTGCTTTTTAAACATAAAGTTAAAAAATACGGAAACTCAAGAAAAATAGTTGACATATACCATTTATTTTGGTAGAATATCAATTCGTAAGGGCATAATTGATATTCAATGCCAACTGCTGTTATAGCTCAGGTGGTAGAGCGTCGCCTTGGTAAGGCGGAGGTCACGGGTTCAAATCCCGTTAACAGCTTATGGGGAGTGACGTTTTTAGTAGTTTTAAATCCACACAAAATCCATGAATCGACTCGGGCAGAGGTGATGCTTCGCATCAAATGCCCTCGCTGATTCATGGATTTTGTGTTTTAAACACTAAAAACGTCAGTCCCACATTTCCCCCAAAAGAAAAGAGAATATCAGTGCTCTTTGTTTGTTGATGGTCTTCTGCCTCTTGAAATTCCCTGGAATCTGTCCTGCGGTGTCAGGGTAAATAGCTCCAAAACAGGCTAAAAAAGACATCCTCCAATCAGTGAGAACCTTAACGCGGAGCGTTGTCGGTTCGAATCGATTGGAGAATGTCTTTTTTAGAACTTTCTTGCAGTTATTTACCTTGACAGCTTCTTCTTAATCCGCTGCAGGGCATTATCAATAGATTTAGGAGACTTGTCCAGCTGTTTTGCAATCTGCTGGTAATTGCATCCATCGATATATAAGTTTACTACTGCCTGCTCAAAGGGACTGAGCCCCTGCTCCAGTTTGCTTTCAATATTTGTTACATTTTCCTGATCAATCAAAATATCCTCTGGATTAATCAGGTTATGGGGCTGCAGGGTGTCAGCCAGAATTTCATGTGAAGGCTCCTCCTTGTTGTCATTCGTGGAAGAATACAGGGAAATATAGGTATTCAAAGGAGAGTTTTTCAGGCGGTTTGCCCCCTTAATGACATTGTAAAGCTGATTTTCAATACACTGGCTGGCAAAGGAGATAAAAGTACCATCCTCTTGTGGAGTATAACTTCGTATTGCTTTATACAAGGCAATCATACCCTCCTGAATCAGGTCGTCGTTGTCCCCGCCAATCAGATAAAGGGCACGGGCTTTTTTTCTTACAAGAGACTTATATCTTTCCAGTAGAAAATCTGTGGCGGCATCCTCGCCGCTGTGGCTGAAATCTACAATTTCCTCATCTGTGTAATGAGTATAATCGCGCTCTGTCATAATACCTCCATTCCGGAGCATCACAAATAGTAGTGTGATTTTTCATATCCAACTCCATTCTAAAGTGTTGCAAAAACCGGGCTGGTTCATCCGGACATACGTTGGCGGACAATCTCATAAGCCAGCACCCCGGCTGCTACCGAGGCATTCAGGGAGTCAATATCTCCTTTCATGGGAATGGAAGCAGTATAGTCGCAGTGTTCCTTTACAAGACGACTGACGCCATTTCCTTCATTTCCAATAACCAGGCCGATGGGGCCGGTGAGATTCTGGCGGTACATAATCTCGCCGTCCATGTCAGCACACACAAACCACAATCCTCGTTTTTTTAATTCCGTTATAGCAGCGGTGAGATTGGCAGTTCTTGCCACCGGAGTATAATAAATGGCTCCGGCAGAGGCCTGGACGACTGTGGCGGTCAGGCCCACGGCCCGGCGCCTGGGAAGAATGACACCGTGGGCGCCGGCCAGATTGGCAGTGCGGATAATCGCTCCCAGATTGTGTGGGTCCTCGATGCCATCCAATAAAAAGAAAAACGGCTCTTCTCCCTTTTTATCAGCCAATGCAAACATATCTTCTATTTCACAATAGGAAAAAGCAGACAGGGTGGCAATCACGCCCTGATGATGCCCGCTCTCACTCATATAGTCCAGACGTTCCCTGGGAACAAAGTCCACTGGTGTGTTTTTCTTTTTTGCTTCCTTTATTATGGAAAGAACAGGACCATCCTGGCATCCTTTTTGGACAAAAAGCCGTTCAATCAACTGTTCTGCGCGGAATGCTTCCCTTACACTGTGGCGCCCCTCAATTTTACTTTTTTCAAAATTTTTTGTTTCTGCCTTATTCATGACAACTCCTTCTTATATTATAATATGTAGTTCTTCCATGGCGTGTTTTAAAAGTTCCACAGCCCGACCTGTCTGGCCGGACAGATAAAGATAGCCAAACAGTGTTTCCAGCCCGGTGGCATTTCGATAGTCATGAATATCGGCATTTTTTGCTACCGATGAAGCTTTGGTATTTCGGCCGTGGCGGTAAGCGCCCTGCTCCTCCTCGTTCATGACAGGAAGCATGGCGGTGGCCAGGCGGGCCTGTGTCCCGGCATTCACCAGTGAACTGGCCTGACTGTGAAGATGTTTCACCGCCCCCCCGTTGTGCTCCAATACAAGCGTGCGGATAATAATGTCAAAGACTGCATCTCCCAGGTAGGCCAGTTTTAATGGGGAGAGAGTCCGCAGGTCAAGATTGCCGGCAGGAAAGAATGCATGGATTTCCTCCAGCAGATTTTTAGATGATACGTTCATAGCGCTCCTTGTAAATATTGGTATCGTTTTTTGTTTATTGTAACAGTTTCGCGGGACTTGTCAAGGAAGGTAAAAACAGGAATATGTAAAATATCTAAAAAAAACAGAATAAAATAAGGATTTTAGTTGCATTTTTTGAAAAATAGTGATACAATGGGTCTAACATTCAAAGTGTGTAAGTGTCTGGACTTACCAAAAAAAAGGAGGATTAGGATGAGCAAGTCGAATGGTAAGACATCAAGAATTGTCAAAAAGACTTTAGCAGCCGTGCTTTCACTGGCGATGGTCGTGACATCTCTGGGGGTTACCGGGACAGGTTCTGACGCAGCCAAGAAGAAAAAAGGCAAAGTCAAGAAAGTCAAAGTGACCAGCCCAGTTGTGAATGGCGGCAAACTGGTTTTGAAAAAAGGCCAGAAAAAACGTATTAAAGTTAAAGTAACTACTTCAAAAAAGGGTGTTAGCAAGAAGGTTACTTACAAGACCAGCAACAAGAAAGTTGCTAAGATTGTAAAATCCAAAGGTAAGGTTTTTGTAAAGGCAGTAGGAAAGAAGGGCAAGACTGCCAAGATTACAATTATCTCCAAAGCAAACAAAAAGAAAAAGGCTACATTAAAGATTAAGATTGGTACGCCGATTAAGAAAGTTACTGCAGCGACGTACACAGAGACCAAGACGTTTGTAGATAACAAGAAGCTTACTGAGTTGAAAAAAGGCGCTGTGGCAGAGAAGAAGATGACAATCGCTGAGGCTCAGAAGCAGACTACTAAGGTTACCGATACAACGAAGAAGATTAGCAATAAGACAATTACTATCTATACGGGTATTAAGGATCAGGCAAATGACACAAATACTTCCTATACCTATAAGGTAGGAGTCAACTTCTCTCCGAAGAAACCAACGGTTAAATCCTTA
>JAFLTB010000093.1 GCA_022510605.1 Lachnospiraceae bacterium | reverse complement strand
CTATAAGATAGGTACAGTTTTCTCGCCGAAGAAACCAACGGTTAAATCCTTAAAGTGGAAGACCAACAAACCAAAGCTTTTGATGGTTACACCAGCAGGTGTCATCTCGGCTAAGGAGAAAGAGGGAAAAGTTAAACTGTATGGTTATGCGAAAGACGGTACAAACAAGAAGGTAACCCTTACAGTAAAGATTATCAAGAGCCCGCCGGGGCCTACCCCGACAGCTATTTACGAGGAGGACTCCCGTACCGGTACTATAATTGAAGACTTCGAGAGTTACGCAGCAGGTACTGCCTGGAATACTTACACGGCAGGCGGCTATACCAAATCGGGTACAATGACGGTTGTACAGGACCCGGAGAACAGTGCCAACAAGGTATTAAAGATTGACTATACCGGAACCGAGCAGGCCTATGACTACGCCCCGGTATTCAATATCACACTGCCAGATGGCAAAAAACTGTCAGATTATTCCGCACTCCGGCTGAAATCCCGTGTTATTGCCAATACCTCGGACTGCAACTACAAGACCATCGGCGTGTACTTTGACGGATACAAGACAATTAAGCCATCCGACTACTTCTATACCTCGAATTACGATGGCTCATCGGCGAAAAAGGCACCAGACCAGAAATACCGCTTTGGTGTAAACCTTTCCATGGCCACCGGTATAGACAAAAATTACAACGTGCCGACAGAAGTGAAGCCGGGCTATGGCATCCAGGATAAGGACATCATTACCATTTCGCCGCTGAAAAAGTACAACAACAAGGTATTCCCGACCTATTATCAGGACTATGCAAGCGGAGCAGATAAGGGTGCGGTTTCACCGGGTTACTCGGAGAATGAGACCAATGCCTCTAACAAGGTAGGCTTCCAGCAGAACACTTTGGAATTTGATACTACGAAAATTGCTGACGCATGGATTTCCGGTGATGATACAACGACACCGCTGTTAGACAGAAACCAGATTGACATGGTTCTTGGTGCCACCTACAAGGGCTCTCAGGGACTGGCAGCCAGCGATTACCATATGGTGCTGTATCTGGATGATATCCAGGTAATGTCCGGCGATATTGTCTGCAAGAGCATGAAATTTGTAAATCCGCCAAAGAAACTGGCATGTGGAGACGGAGAGATTAAGCCGGGCCGGGCAACACTGGAGATTTCCTACGAGCCAGTGAATACGACACAGAGAGAAGTGACCTATACCAGCAGTGATACCTCCCTGGCAACAGTGGATGCCAATGGTATCGTGACAGCCAACAACGACGGAAAGACAGGCAATGTCACTATTACGGCTACAAACAAGGCAAACTCCAATACAAAGGCAGAAACTACCATTGAGATTGAGAAACTGACGCCGGCCACAGAGGATTATGATATTCTGGCAAACGCCACGATCGTAGCAAAAAGTGACGACGAGAAAGTTAAGGTAAAATCCAATACCGACAATCTCAAACTGGAAAACGGCCAGCTGGCAATCAATTATGATTCTGCCAACCAGTCGGTAGTGCTGGACCTTGGTCAGGAAATGAACCTGAACCGCTATAAGGGAATTGAACTGACCGGTAACATGCCGGGACAGCTTGCCGTTGAATTCTATGGCGCGGGCTTTGATATGACTCAGACCAAGGACAACGGAGCAGAGAAAGACTGGTGGGAGACCATGAGCGGCAAGACCTTCCCATTCTATAACGGAAGTTCTTCCCAGCGTACAGAGGCCGGTGGAATGACCAAGAGTGTCTTAGAGGCTAAAGGCTTTATAAACAGTGACGGAAAAGCCACCGCAGACGATGAGACTTTGCGTTATTCCTTACAGAAGTTAGCTGACGGCAGCACCGGTGACTGGTCCGCAATCCGCTATGTGGTAGTTAAGAGCAATAACGAACCGTATTTACCATATGGAGCATTCGACTCATCCGATAAAAAGGAGAATAGAAAAACGTATTTGTATACGCTGAAAGCCTTTAAGCTGACTGCAAGAGAGGTATATGACTGCGATGATGCTAACCGCTACACCATTGTGACAGACAAAGCAGAAAATATGGCGGCCGAAAGCGGTACAGCCAAGGCTTACTATGTAGATAATGTATCCACAGACAATCCGGTGGATAAGCACAATGCACAGAAAGACCTGCAGGACTTCAAGTTTATCAAGGTAGTTGTGGAAGGCGCTGCCGAGGTAAAGGTAGGACTGTTAAAGGACGGCCAGACCATCGGCGACTATGTGGCCGTGGGCCAGAGTACCGGTACTACCGGCGAGAAGGCAGTATACTATCGGATTGACAGCCTGGGAGCGGATGTTGACATCCACAATGTAGATTCCATTGTGGTAGACCTGCCGCAGGGAGGAACCCTGTCGAAGTTGCAGCTGGTACAGGGAGAAATTGCTTACATTGGTGGTAAGAATGACCCGGCCCAGTATGATTTAGTAGACGGCGTGGAGACAGAAGTAACCGAAGCCGCCTACGGCAAGAACTAAAGAAACAGAAAGCATTTGTATTTACACGTAATAACGAGATGACTCCCGGGGAGAACCAGAGGAGAATCCATTAGGGGGCTGGCCCCGGAAGAAATCTCTTATTAAATAATTTAAAAAAATGGAGGTAAGAGTTTTGAAAAAGAATCTCAAAAGCACATGGGCTAAAGCACTGTCAGTTGTTTTAGCAATGGGAATGGTAGTTTCAGCAGCACCGGCTTCCACTGCAGATGCAGCAGCTAAGAAGCCAAAACTGAGTGCATCGAAGGTTACCATTGAAAAAGGAAAGACCAAGAAGGTCACAGTAAAAAATGCAAAGGCCAAGAAAGTAAAATGGTCGGTAGACAAAAAGGGCAAAAAGGTTGTAAAGCTCTCCAAGAAGTCTAAGAAGGGCGTAACAATCAAGGGCCTGAAAAAAGGTAAGGCAACTGTAACTGCTAAGATTAAGGTTGGCAAGAAGAACTACACGAAAAAGGTAAAGGTTACTGTTAAGAATGCGGCACAGGGCGGCACGGACGACAAGAATAAGAATAATAATACACCAGCGCCAAGCAATAAGCCAACAGCATCAGCAGCCGCAACCGCTACAGCAACCGCCACTGCTACAGCAACCGCTACGGCCACTGCAACCGCAACGGCAACCACAGCTCCGACAAGAGACCCGAACGCTTATACAGCAGACTTTCCGAAAATCACCATTGCTGAGGACAATGAGACCGAGGCAACTAAGGGGAAGGAAGAGTATCAGGCAGATGTTGAGTGGGATGAAGAGGCTCATACAGTATCCTTTACTCAGAAGAAGAGATATGATGGTGGTGTTATGTTTGCTCTGAATCCAAATGATCCAGGAGCAGGCGAGGATGTCTCTGGTTATAAGTATATCAAAGCAGTTTACCAGACTTCAGCCGACAAAGGTGAAGGTACCGCGGATGCCAATACAACAAGTGCGGAAGTATTTGTGAAATTGTATTCAGAATACACGACTCTTTGGAACTGTCAGAAATTTTCGGGCTTTGCAGGTGAGGCTAATATTCCGGATTCAGCAGATGATATAGTAACGTTCTATTTTGACCTCAGTGAGGCAGATCCGGAGGCTTTAGCATCTATTAAGGGTATCAACCTGGCTCCAAAAAATGTAGACCAGGCAATAAAAATCATCAGCCTTGAGTTTACCAACAGCAAGAATGAGGATGCTTCTAAGGGTTCAATCTCTGTAGCAGTAAACCCTGCAACAGTAGAATTAGATGCAGCGGAAGCAAGTTCAACAAAGACAGCATCTGTCACAGCAACCGCAACGGTAGAAGGCTGTACAGCCAAGGAGTATAAATGGAGCAGCGCTGACACAAAAGTAGCAGAGGTGGCAGGCACAGGAACTAATGCAACCATTACTGCTAAAGGCATTGGAAGCACTACTGTTAAGTGCGAGGTTACTACAGATACTGGTATTAGCGAATCGGGAGTTGTGAGAGTAACCGTAACCAATTCTGATTTGGGAGCATCTGAGGATGGTTCAGTAGCTCTGACTGCAGCAAACCTGTATGCAAGTGGATGTCTGGTGACGGCCAGTGGTTCCGCTACAAGCGCAAGTCCTACTTACAATGAGGATGGTTCTGTAACTTTTACTTCTACAAACCAGTACAATGGTGGTGGTGTGGCATTCTACTTCAATCCGGACCATTCTTCTGTAGATTTGTCAGAGTACAGCGGCATTGAGTTTGTTGTATCTTCTCCGTCAGATGGAGCACAGTTGAAGTTAGGTGCATTTGTACCAGATAAGCCGAATGACTATATGAACTCCACTACAGTATGTAATACTGCGGATTATGGTTACTCCGTAGCTGGAGGTGGTGATACTAAAAGAAAGTATACACTGGACTTTAGTTCAGGTGAAGGCAAATGGGATAGCCGTGGTGAAGCATATGCCGTTCTGATTGGTTACAACGCATGGCAGGTTGGAAATTATGATGGTGGCGATATACGTTATGGCACCTTCACAATTCACTCTGTAAAACTGATTAAAAAGGCATAATCGCCATTACGCAACAAAACAGCGAGCGACGCTAAAGCGAGCCGCTCTTATGTGAAGCATTTCAGGTGCATGCGCGCATGCGTATGCACCTGTTTTGACATTTATTTCAAAAAAAATAGTAAAATAAGGAGGGTTTTTCATGCAGAAGAACATGAAAAAAATGCTGTCAAAAGCCTGTGTTCTTTCCCTTGCATTGTCCATGCTGGCACCGGCTGCTTTTGATGCCGATAGCGCAGAGGCCAAAGCCAAGCCAAAACTGGCTAAAAAAAGTGTATCGGTAATAAAAGGGAAAACGGCCAAGCTGACCATCAAAGGAAAGAAAATCAAAAAGACAAAGTGGTCTGTAAATAAGAAAAAAATTGTCAAGCTTTCCAAGAAAAAGAAAAAACAGGTTACTGTCAAGGGCTTAAAGGCAGGCAAGGCCACCGTTACCGCCAAGGTGAAGGCAGGCAAAAAGACATATAAATTAAAAGCAAAGGTGACGGTAAAAGATTCCACAGCGACACAGACGCCGACCAAGGCACCGAATAACACGCCGGGCACATCGGCCACACCGGATAACAGCCCGTCCATTACACTGGATAAGACAGAACTGACTCTGGATTATCTGAAGACAGCGGTTTTGACGGCTACCGTTAAAAATTCCAAGGATACCGTCACATGGTCTACCAGCAATGACAAGGCCGTTACTGTGGACAGCAATGGAAAAATCAAGGCTGTTGAAGAAGGAACTGCCGTTATCACAGCAGCCATTACCGGAAAATCCGCCACCTGTAAAGTCACGGTAAATAAAGTGCCGTTAGAGACAGTTATTCTATCAGAGAACTTTGATGACGGCACATCCAAGTACTATACGAAACGTGTTACTTCCACAGACCCTAACGTAGATGTAGTAGACGGCGGAAAAAGCGGAAAATGTTTCCGTGTCTATGACCGTACCAGTACGGCGCAGGGCGCCCTGTTGGATTTGACCGACATATGCGAACCAGGCTCCACTTATGAGTTTACCGCCTATGCAAAACTGGGAAGTGATGCTATGGACACAGCCTCCCTGCTTCTTTCTACAGAGACACAAGCGGTAGAAGGCAGTGGTGAGACCTATGCAAACCTTCTGGCAGTTACCTCTGCTTCAAAGAATTATGAAGGAGCTGCCAAAGTGACTCAGGCAGACCCGAAAGAATGGCATGAGTTCACTTATACGATAACCGCACCGGATGATATGTATCATTACGGTCTGTATTTTGAGACACAAAAAGACACCAGTTGTGAGATTTTTGTCGATGATGTAACAGTAAAACTGGTGGGCAGAAATACCCCGGACTACAGCATCAAGGCTTTGAAGGACGTATACAGTCCGTATTTCAATCATATCGGTGTAGGTGCCGGATATGACCAGTTTATCGGTGAGAATGCTTCGGATTTCATAAAGAGCCAGTTCAACAGTGTTACCATGGGCAATGAGATGAAGCCGGATGCCATTTTGGGCTCCTCCTTTACCCAGATGACTGTGGAAGAAGCAGCAGCGGCCGGATATTATATTCCGGAAGGATATGCGGACAACGCTGAAAATGTAAAGAGCGGCAAAATTGTAGTTCCGGCACTGGACTTTAGCAAAGTGGATAAAGTCATTGAGCAGGCCTATAAAACCGGTGAACAGATGCGCTTCCATGTACTGGTATGGCATGAGCAGACCCCGGTATATTTCTTCAAGCAGAAATATATGTCAGCTACCAGCTCGGCAAATGCTTCCCAGGAAGCTATGAACCTGCGTCTGGACTACTATATCCACAATGTCATGGATCATGTACTGGCGAAGGAAAAGGAACTGACCGGCGGCAATGGAACCATTTTCTACTCCTTTGACGTAGTCAATGAGTACTTCCACAGTCACAATGCCTCTACAAAGAATACCAATGGCCTTACCTTCTGGGAGGAAATTTACGGAAAAGATGCGGATGGAAAATATCTTTATGATAAGGAAGGACATATGTCCACCACACCATCTTACGTAAAGCTTGCCTTCAAACTGGCACAGGAGGGGCTGGTGAGAAATAACAGAACCGATATCTCCTTAATATACAATGATTACAACACCTACGACCCAACCACCACAGAAAATATTGTGGATATGGTAAAATGGATTAACACAAAGGATGACATAAATACCGAAGGCGGACAGCTGTGTGACGGTGTGGGCATGCAGGCACATCTTGCGGTAGGCCAGGATTATCACTCTCCGGCAAGATTTAAGACGGCAGTGGAAGCCTTCCTGGGGGCAGGTCTGAATGTACAGATAACAGAGCTGGATATCACCAGAGCCAGCAGCGTCACCGATGAAGAGCAGGCAGATAACTACAAGGAAATCATGAATATCCTTCTTGATGCAAACAAAAACCGCGGCGAGACGGATGGAAAAGTTACGGATGTAACCTTCTGGTCTCTCTATGATGCAACTTCCTGGAGAGCAAGCCAGTACCCATGTGTGTTCAAGGGACTGTATAACCCGAAACCGGCGTTCTACTCCGTTGTTGAGGCAGCAGAGGACGCAGGCCAGTAAAAAGGATTTACTGAAACCCTGCCAAGGAGCAAGGTAAGATTAAAAACAATGGGCGCCACGTTTTGCGTGGCGCCTGTTTTTATAAATACTTATTTATCACCTTCCGTTTTCTGTCCAACCTCATACTGTCCCTTTTCCTGTACCAGTAAAGCTTCCTGTACACGGTGGACATATTCCAGGGGCTGCCTGGTCATCCGACTGATATCCTCCGGTGTCTGGTTGTCCTGAAGCATGTTGGAAATTAATTCCTGCCGATTCTGCTCAATTCCACGCTCAATTCCACGCTCAATTCCCTCTTCCAGGCCCTGCTTATGCCCCTTTTCATATCCTATTTCATTCAAAACATCGGATAATAAAACCATCGG
>JAFLTB010000092.1 GCA_022510605.1 Lachnospiraceae bacterium | reverse complement strand
TATATATAAGTGTAGACAAATATATGATTAAGGGAATTGGCAGCACAAGCAAAGTAGATTCCAAATGGAATGGTTTATGGGAAATTAGTTTAAATGATATGGAAAAGGATAAATGGAAGCTGACAAAAATATCGGATCATTCATACAGTAAATTTTATTGTGTAGAAAACAAGTTGTATGATGAGAAATTTACTTCGATAAATTAATTGTGTTTTCCGTATCTGCACAAGACTCAGTGAGTATATTTGGCAAAGTGTTCCATGGGTAGAAGACTTAGGGAATGAAGATAACACTCCAGAGGGGGCAGAGCGGAATCATAATGGAAGGATTGATTATAGGTGATAAAGAAAATCTTAATTTGCCTTATGGTGATTATAATAGTTTTTTTTATAGGCTATTGCAATTATAAAGGCATAATAAATACAGGGGATGATGAAGTAAAGATTCCTTCTCAAGATACAATCACTAAAATCAATATTGGAATTATCCCGGGCACAGGAAGTTTTGATGATTATAAAATTTCTGATAAAGAGGATATTGGGACTATTGTTGATTTTCTAAATAGTATTCATACAGCTAAAATTCAAGATAATTCATATGCAGGAGGAGGCTACCATCTTGAATTCCATACTCAGGATAATCAAATCGTCAATATTGCTTTGGTAGAACCGATTTTGACAGTTGAAGGAAAAGAATGGGAGGTGCCTTATGAGAAAGCTTTGGAGTTTGATCGTATAATGGCAGACATTATTTATAAGAGGTATCATAATGATGCAACTTATGATTGCTTAAAGGGTGAAGTTACAGAACTTTATAATGAAGATGCACATGTTAAAGATGCCCGTGGGTTTGAAATTCTTTCAAGAAAAAGGATGTGTATAATAGATACGGATAATAAAAAAATTGATATATCTTATTCCTATATATTTGATTTCAAAAAAAATGAGGTATTTAGTGGTCCTAAAAAAGGTGATCAAGTCGAAATATATCTAAAAGCAGGGGAGGGGGATGCAAAGGCAATTTTCATACTGAATTACTAGTGGCAGTTATTTTGATATGGTTTTGAGTAGAAACTTATTCTTTTACTGCTAAAATAATGTTGCCCTATATATTGTTATTGGTCACGAATTAATACATGCTTTAGTAGATATGGAGGGAGAAAATGTTGGCGTTGGAACGCTGCTTAATGAATATAAAACAGTAGGGTTAAGTGACTCAAATTATAATTTTACTGAAAATGAATTGCGGGAAGAACATGGTTTAGGACGCCGGATTAAGTATTATAAATAGATTTGTATGATAGTAAAGGAGAGTCATTTATGACTCCGAAATATATTGTGGCAGAAAGGGATTAAGATGAAGAGAAAAAAAGTGTTTTTATTTACTATTATACTTGTGAGTTTGCTAGGCGGTGGATATTGCCTGGGAAGTGCGTATATGAAGAATAGCAAGGCTGATTCCAGTATTGATGCAATACCTACAATGCATGATGTTAAAACTTTGCAATTAAAGGGTGAATCCTCAATAATAGTAACTATATATCCAAGTATAATGGAAAATAATTCATATTTAATCGAATTGTTCGATAATGGTATTATTGAAACTTGGGTAGGAAAGGTAACCAAAGAAGCATTTTATGGGGAATATGCAGGTGAAAGAGAAGAATTATTTAGAGAGATTGTAGAGAAAAAACAGAGGACGTTAACAAAAGAAGAAGTCGAACTAATAAATCAGATGGTAAGCAGGCTGGATTTAACAGAAATTAATAAAAAAAATTCAAGAAAAGAAGTTGGAGATGATGCAGAACAGGAAATGATTTGGATTGGCAAAAGAGCTTATTATTATTGTGGAATAATACCAGCATATGATGGAGTTACAGAATTAATCAAGCGGATTACCGAATGTTCACCAATTAAGATTGACTTCTCTAACATAAATCAAATTTGAAAAATTGTCAGATGGGAGAACCTATTATTTTTACAAGAAATGGAAGAAGTTGATTTATGATGTTTGATACAAAAAGTTATGAATGTGAAAAAGCAGAGAAAAAATTGCTAATGAAACTACAAGAGGCGGAAGAAGCAGTAAAAAATGAAAAAGATTGGCTTAGTTTAGGGGAATTAAAGGCACTTATTTTTGAGTGAGTTGTCCTAATAATAAAGTTCTCCGAAAAGGAGGTCGTATCTATTATGTTGGCAATGCTTGATGAGAAAGAAATCTTACTTTCTTATATTGAAGGTGAGAAATATGAAGCAGCACAAGCGGCAACACAAAAAACAGCAAAGGAATCAGCAGCACAATTATTAAAGTCAGGGAAATTATCCATAGAAGAAGTTACGCAATATTTTCCATCCTTATCAGCGGAGGATGTGGAGGAACTGAAGGAAGAAGCAAGATAGAATATATAACAAACATTCATGTCAAAAAGAGAGGAACGTTTTTGTTCTTCTCTTTTTTCTTGACCTTGCCCCTGGGGCAAAGTATATAATAGGGACAAGGAGGCATTTAGGATGTATACGATTGGACAATTAGCGGAGATTGCCGGGATTTCTCCCAAAGCTCTCCGGCTCTATGAAAAAAAGGGCCTGCTTCGTCCGAAGCGGGGCAGTACAAATCAATACCGGCTGTACGATGAGGAGGCAAAGACGGTTCTGCAAAAGATTATGATGCTAAGGTTTCTCGGATTTTCTCTGGAACAGATAAAAGAATTTCTGGAGGAAAATCAGGATACGGGGCTGGAGAAATCCTTTGTGGAGCAGAGACGTTTGCTTGAGCAGAAGAAAAAGCAGCTGGAGACCGTTATTTCCTGTATGGATAAAGCAATCTGGGAGTGCCGGGAAAATCGACTGGATATGGATGAACTGATGAAAAGCATGAAGGATATTTTAAAGAACCGTCATGCCGATGAAATGGTGTGGGAACTGACAAAATATTCTGATAAGGCGGCAGACTGGAACTGCTTTGTCTTTGATGAGGCAGATGTGCAACCGGGACAGCGAATCCTGGATGCCGGTGCCGGGTGGGGCGGCCTGTGGCGCAAAAACTGGGAGCGTATTCCGGAAAATGTAGCCGTAACCTGTATTGACAGACACAATACCTGGGCCGATACCTTTGAGGCGGATATAAAGGAAATGGAAGAAAAGGGGCAGCAGCCCATCGGCCGTTTTTCCTTTTGTTTTGGTGATATGGAACAGATGGAGTTAGGCAGCGGGTATGACCGTATCTTCTTTAATCACACGGCATCCTTTATGAAAGAGGGAGAGAAGATGCTGCATCGGTTTTCCGACAGTTTGAATCCGGATGGGGTGTTTATTTGTACATGGGGTGGTGGAATGGTTTATGAACAGCTGGCGGAATGGTTTCGGGAATATGGTGAGGGCATCCGGGAGATAGAAAAAGTGGAAAACAAATTTTTTACCTGGATTAGGGAGTGGGAGGAATGGCTGAACCATGTTTTTTCTCAGGTAGAAAAGAAATTATACAATATCGAACTTATCTTTGAACAGCCGGAGGATTGTCTCTCCTTTATCCTGCAGCTTAGCAGAGGACTGGAATCCGTACTGGAAAAAGATAAGAGAGGGTTTTTGGCGTTTTTGCAGGAAAAAGCAGACAGCGGGGGCAGAATCCGGTTGAAAAAGGATACCTGCCTGTATCGTTGTCAGAAGAAGAGCGAAGACTAGTGTCGCTGGGGAGTGGAGGATTGACAGGATGCTTAAGAAGTTATTGTTTAGAATTGCGAAAGGCCCCTTTATTGGTAAAATTGTGGGAAATGCCTTTCAATACTGCAGTCTGATTATACCTGTGAAGAAAGTATACAACAGCAAGGAAATAATTGCGTTCTATCATCCCAGGCCATCATATGAAAATCATATTATTATTTCGCCTAAAAGAGCAGTTAAGAATTTACAGCAAATGGCGTTAGATAGCTTTAGCAAGTATTTTATGAAGATTTGGGAGACTGCAAAGGACATATGTGTGAGGCATCCCGAGTATAATGATTCATTTGTGATTGTTGCCAATGGAGGAAAAAGACAAGAGGTTCAACAGGTACATTTTCATATGTTTACGAATCATGAAATTGTAAATGAATACTCTGCATGGGAGCAAGCGGAAAACATTTTTTACAGTGACAGGGATATTTGTGTTCTGGAGCATCCTAACCCTGATTGGGAGGTTCATTTTGTGATTCAGCCTGTTTCATCATCCCAAATGGCAGGGAACGAAGAGTATAAATATACGTATTTCAGAAGCATTTTGCAGAGTGTAGATTTATTGAATGTTGAATTCAATATAGTCCAGGAAGGCTATTCTCTTGTATACCAGTACAATAAAAGGAAAAGTGAGAAAGAATGTCCTGTTTTCCATATTGTATCAGGCAAAAAATTAAAATGAGACAGATATTTACATAGAAGGAGTGATAACATGGCATCAAGAATCATGCACTATATTGTGGGACACCAGGTGTCGAGACAGATAAATTTTCAAAATCCGGAGCGGTTTCTCTTTGGAAATATGCTGCCGGATTGTGTGAATGGGCCGGGGGGAAGAAAGGGACCGAAAGCACAGTCACACTTTTGGGAATGGGATGAGGAGCGGTGCGTAAAAGGACATAACTGGAATTGGTTTTGGGACAAGTATAAAAATCACAGGGAAGACGAACTGTATCTGGGTTATTTTTGCCATCTGGTGACGGATGCGGTCTGGGGAGTTGAAGTATATCTTCCTATGAAAAAAGAAAATGCCAGCCGTCTGAAAACGGTGGAAACCTTATACCGGGACTATCACCGGATGAATGAACTGCTGCGGGAGAAGTTTCATCCGGCAGCGCCGGATATGCAGTGGCTTGAAAATGAAATGGAAGAGGTGGAGAAGTCATTCTGGGATTTTTATTATCGGGAACTGCTGGAAGACTTACAGGAAGATACCGGGGCGAAAAAAGAGGACCTGGAGTTGATGGACTATGACCGGATTGTTGCATTTATCGAGAGTGCCGCATCGGTTTCCTGTGAGGAAATACTGGCCAAAAGGGAGGGAAGGAGCGGACGGGAGCCGGAAGAATTTTACCGCCGTTTTAACTTATAAAAATTTCGCAGCGCGATGGCGCCATCGTGCTATGAATCTATATCGGTTCTTCTGCCCCTTCGTCTCCATCCAGACTGGCCGCCGCTTCGTCCTCTGGTTCCTCGATGGGTTTCCAGGCCTGGCCGAATTTGACATCCTGAAACAGGGAAGCCATGCCGGTAATCTGCTTCAGGCGCAGAATCTCATCCTTATCCATACCCAGATGTTTGGAAATCCAGGCGTCAGAGCGGCCAATTTCATGAAGTTCTTTAATAATATTGCTCATCAAATCCACATTGTGGCTTCCCCTTGCACGGTTGTGGCGGATGGTACTTGCCATCCGGTGGTCGATGGGTTTGTCAATCACCGATACTGGCAGCATGCCCTGCTCCCGCTCACGGATGTCGGGATAATCTAACATAATCCGGTAGCGGTGAAAGCCGTCCACAATGATGTATTCGTCCGTGGATTTGGCATAGTAGCACACGATGGGCATAGTGTAGCCGTCCTCCTTTATGCTCTCGTAAAGAAGGCGCATTTCCGGCGGTGCCACCGAGTTGGGATTGTATGTATTGGGTTTAATTTTTTCAATTGGTACAGAAATTACGTTATAAACCGGGCTCTTATACTCCATTATTTATCTCCTCAATGTTTTTATATTTCTTGCGGATAATATCCACCTGCTTTTGTTGTTGTCTTGTAAGGCCAAAGCCCATAAAGCGGCACATATGATCGTTTTTCAGAATACAGAAGCACATGCGTTTCCAGCTGGGCAAATCCTTGGTGGATTTAATATCATCGGTGTGGTCGGGAATTTTCCCTTCAAAAATAATCCGGGATTTTTTGTTCAGCGTATAGTTGGAGACGCCATTCCGGCGGATTTGGTAGCCGTGCTCCTCCAACTCCTGTATGGTTTCCTCATCCAGTCCACCCCCGGTTTTGTGCCAGAAGCGGATGGAAGTGTTAAATTTCTTTACATAATTGTTCCGCAGGCGCAACGGCAGAGTGTCCAGTAGAAAATATGTATAGGATTTCCAGGTATGGCCCTCGGGCAGTGTCAGACTGCGGTAGGCCATGGCCTTCGTGCGCCCATATATGCTGGCAAAATTGGCTCCCTGTACCCGCCCTAACAGCTTGGCCCACATCTCCGGGTCAATCACCCGGTAGAGGTTCAGACTGTCCATGGAATATTCGTTAAAGGGAGAAGCTACCCGCATCTGGGATGCAGAAAGGCCTGCCATATAGTATAAATCATACAGATGATTGTATTCATAGTTAAACAGGAAGTTGGCGTGCCAAACGTCGTTCAGCGTCCAGTCATACAAAGGAGAGGCACACCAGATATCACTGAACTGTCTGCTAATCCAGCACTTGTCCTTATAACCGTATTTTTTGTTGAGAAAACCGCTGTAGCGCATCAGGGATTCTTCGGCTCGCATGCCAAGCAGGCAGATAGTCTTTTTGTCGCCGTGTATGGATTTGTAATAGCGGCTGAACTGCTTTGCCAAATCCTCCTGGTGCATGCGGTATTTATAGGTGGTCATGGGATTGTTTTCCAGATTTATAACATAGTCGTGTTCCGGCATGGGGCGGACCCAGGCCTCTTTCTTCGTGTCGTCCCAGGGATACCAGAACATTTCATAACTGCTGAGGGCGGTGCGGGTGGCCATGGGCAGGCATACCCAGTATGGCTCCACCTCGTTTTCAATCCGCTGGAATGTCCGCTCAATATATTCGGTGGTGACACTGTACTGCGCCTCAAAATCCTGATGAAAGACACCGATTTTTCTGTCCGGGTAATGTTTTTTCTGAAAATCCAGAACCAGATTCAAAAGCAGACCGCTGTCCTTTCCCCCGGAAAAGGACACATATATATTTTCAAATTCCTGAAAGATAAATTCCATCCGTTCTAAGAAAGCATCGTATACATTCTGCTCTGTGTATTTGCGTATCATACTTTTACTTCCTTCTTCCCCTACGAATTTGTATTCTACCATATTTTAGTAAAATTACCATAAAATGGTAACACAAAACGACAGATTTTTCAACAGCAGAAAACAAGCTTCCCCTCCTCCAGCATATACATTCATAGAAAATTATTTTGCATCTACGGTAGGCAAAGAGGACAGGTTGTTGCCTTCGGTTTCATCCGGGATGGATTTCAGGTATTCGGTATCCCTGCGGTGGGCTACGCCGACGCCCCGGATACCACCAGACTTGGCCAGTGCCACGCCATCTGCCCGGCTGACAACCCGGTCGTCAGACAACTGGTAGCCGGATACCCGGCCGCCCTGTTTTACCAGACCGGTGATGGTGACAGCGTCGTCCTTAGGGGTAGGGATTTCATCCAGGGCAAGCTTGGGAAGCTCACTCCGTAAAAATTCTTTTTCTGTATTTTCTTTCATGTTTTCAACCTCCTGTTTTTTTATAGGATATAGGAAAATACTATTATTAGTATAGACAGAGTTTTTAGTTGTATTCTGACTCATTTTATGGTATCGTATAAAAAAATATTTTGAAAAAGAGGGAATAGTGTGAAAAATATGCTTGATAGCCATATTTTTCACACCACTATTTGTGCCGGAG
>JAFLTB010000091.1 GCA_022510605.1 Lachnospiraceae bacterium | reverse complement strand
CGCTCTGATCATCCCGATAACGCATAACTCGAATAATCTCTTTGGCATCTTCCTTAGCTTGTTTTTCCGTCTTCTCTCCGGACTGTACCTTGTCATATTCACTCTGCAATATGGCAATGGTGCTTTGTACCTGGGATTTAATCTCTGTCCTATAGCCTTCATCCACTGCCTCTTGATAGATTTGGCTGGTATACTCCGTCATAGATTGAACTGACAGCATCGCATTGCCCCCTACTATCAGCACAGTTAAAATAACGATGCCTGCGCACAACAGCATAATAGAATTTCGCAAACTTTTGTATTTTCTCTTATCTTCCATAACTATTTATTCTCCATTCTGAAGCGAACGGTTGTAAAGCCAAAAACATATTGTGGCTTCCACTGTCTAGTACCAGAATTTGTCTCGCTTCAAACAAATTCTAACATAAAACATTATATACCTTTTTAAGAAGACTTTCAAGATTTTATAGTCAGCAATTTTGCTCAATTTTTCTCAATTTTGCTTCTGAGAATGGCAATTGTGTTTATAACCTGACAATATAATAACACACTCCCCGGAATCCACTACCGCCACCAGCACTCCTTGCCCCGACAGTTGAAAAGGCGCCCGCTGCACCGGAGGAATGCAGGAAGCCAGTTTCCCCTCGTAAACGGCAAAGGACAGCGCCTTTGGTTTCTCTATGTACTCCACCCCGGAATTGGCCGACAGCGCCTCCAATTGGGACTCACTCAGCCAGACTATGGCATAACCACCCAGCAGGGGTGTCACCCGTCCGTACCCGTCAAGTTCTGTAATATCCCCCGAATAGCGGATAATAACCTCCCATTTCCGTTCCTCTTCATCATATCCCGCTGAAAGATTTTCACTTTTCTCTCGTACCGATTCCGGAATATCCAACGATAATTCCAGTAAGTTTTCAATTTTCTGATCGGCCATGGCGCTCCCTTCTCTCGTAGGCTCTGCGAAGTTTCAACAGCGCCTTTTTTTCAATCCGGCTGACATAACTCCGGCTGATGCCCAGCTGTTTGGCAATTTCCCGCTGGGTTACCTCCGGCCGCTCCGCCACATAGGGCCACTTGGGAATTCCGTACCGAAGCCGGATAATCATTTTTTCCCTTTCACTTAGATTTTCCTCAATGTATCCATAGAGCCGGGATATATTTTCCTCTTTTTCCATCCTCTCTGGAATGTCCTCATCCACAGTCTCCAACACATCCAGAAAACTCAGGGCATTTCCCTCCCCGTCATCCCCACCGATGGGTCCGTAAAGGAACACCTCCTTGGATTGTTTTTTATCACTGCGGAAGGTCATCAAAAGCTCATTGTCGATGCAGCGGGAGGCATAGGTAGCCAGCCTCACGCCCCGCCCCTGACGGTAGGTGTCCACTGCTTTAATCAGACCAATGGTGCCAATGGAAATCAGGTCATCTACACTGTGGTCGGAATTACTGTATTTTTTCACAAGATATGCCACCAGACGGAGATTTCTCTCAATCAGGACATTTCTTGCCTCCCGGTCTCCCTGCTCCCATCTTTTGATGTATTCATTTTCTTCCTCTACGCTCAATGGTTGTGGAAATGACTGCATCACACACTCCGGATGATTCACATTACTTTAGTTTATGTGTTTTTTTGTCCACAAGTGCATGGCTACTGCAAATCGGTGGCGGATTCCGAAAATCAATTGCCTTTCCCAGGAAACAATGATACAATAATATCCAGCCGCCACTATTTTTGCCGGCTTTGTAAGCCTGCTTAGCACGATGGCGCCGTCGTGCTACAAAAGGGAGGAATCATTGTATGAACAAAAAAGAAATATCGGAAATCAAAAAACGTTTTACCAAGACCAAATGCAGCATTACAAGACTCTGCGGTTGTTATGTGGACGCTGAGAAAAATAAACGGCTGACGTTAAAGGAGGCCTTTTTAGGACTTCCCGAGGAGGAAATGTTCAAATACATTGACATTTTCCGCAAGACCCTGTCCGGCTCCCTGGGACGTACCCTGATGAACATGGAATTTCCCACCGAGCAGGAAACAGCCGAGGATGGCACTCAGCGGTTTCTGATGAAGCTGGTGGAGAGCCGCTTACAGGACGAAGAATTGTTAGAGCAGTTCTATGACAAAGTAATTGAGTCCTATCAATACCCGGAAAATTATTTTATTATTCTGGTACATGACGCCTATGATATCCCCAAAATCACTACGGATGGCGTGGAAAATTTTGATGCCTCGGAATATGTCTACGATTACGTATTATGCAGTATCTGTCCAGTGAAGCTGACAAAGCCCGGCCTGTGCTACAACGCCGAAACCAATCACATCCAGGACCGCATCCGGGACTGGCTGGTACAGCCGCCGGAACTGGGCTTTCTGTTCCCGGCCTTCAATGACAGAAATATGGACATTCACGGCCTTTTATACTATTCCAAAAATGCCGATGAACTGGATTTGTCTGTCACTGAAAACCTGCTTGGCTGCCAGATGCCCCTTCCGGCCAAGAGCCAGAAGGAAACTTTCAATGCCATTGTGGAGGAATCCCTGGGCCTGGACTGCGAGTATGAGGTGGTAAAATCCATCCATGAAAATCTGAACCAGATGGTGGAGGAAAACAAGGAAAATCCGGAGCCTCTGACTCTGGACCGGGCCGATATGAGCCGTCTGTTGAAAAACAGCGGTGTGGAAGAAGAAAAAATTGAAACCTTTGAAAGCCGCTACGATGAGACGGTGGGGGAAAAAGAAACTCTGATAGCCTCCAACATTTCCAACACAAGAAAGTTCGAGGTTCGGACACCGGATGTAACGGTTCAGGTGAACCCGGAGCGCACCGATTTAGTGGAGACAAAGATAATTGATGGCGTACCCTGCCTTGTCATTGAAATCAATGACCTGGTGGAGGTCAATGGCATCCAGATTGTGGCCTCTGGCCTGTCCGGGGAATAATACATAATAACAAATGTGCGCAGGGAACTGCGCACATTTGTTTCGTTTCTAATCTTTACATTGAAGCAACATTTATAACTTTTTTCTTTTATTTTTTCAGCAATTCCTCTGCCAGCGCCTCCATCTGGGCAACATTCTCCTGTTTCATGGTCGATTTGATGGATACCTCGGTATTGCAGAGCGTAATATCTTTCATACTCTCAAAAATTTCTTTCATTTCCTTATTGGCCGCCGGTGCCCAGCTTCCGTTTTCCATCAGAGCCACTCTGCGCTTCTGATAATTTTTGTTACGGAGATGGGAAAGGAAGTCCTCCATACACGGGAACAGAGTACCATCGTAGGTAGCACAGGCTGCCACCAGCTTGTCATAGCGGAAGGCATCTTCAATAACCTCTGCCATATCCTCTCTTGCCAGGTCGCTGACAACTACCTTCTTTGCTCCCTTTGCCTCCAGAATCTCTCCCAGCTTCTTTGCCGCCTCGCCAGTATTTCCATGAATGGAGGCATAGGCCACCAGCACACCATCGTCCTCCGGCTCATAGCTGCTCCATGTCGCATATTTATTGATATAATAATCCAGATTCTCCTTTAGAATCGGCCCATGAAGCGGGCAAATTATCTGAACATCCAGCCCTGCCACCTTTTGCAGCAGTGCTGACATCTGGGCTCCATATTTTCCTACTATATTAAAGTAATAGCGTCTTGCCTCGCAGGCCCAGTCCTCATCGGTATCCAATGCTCCGAATTTACCAAAGGCATCTGCGGTAAAGAGTACCTTTTCGCTGGTCTCATATTCTATCATGACTTCTGGCCAATGTACCATAGGCGCCATGTAAAATTGCAGGGTATGGCTGCCTAGTGCCAGAGTTTCCCCTTCTGCTACTGCCACCTTGCGTCCCTCCAAATCCAGTGTGAGAAACTGCGGCAGCATATCAAATACCCTGGCATTGCCTACAATCTGTATGGAAGGGTATTTCTCCACCACCGCCTGTATGCTTCCGCTGTGGTCTGGCTCCATATGGGAAATAATCAGATAATCCGGCTCCTTTCCCGCCAGTTCTCTTTCCAGATTTCCCATCCACTCCTCCGTCTTTCTGGCATCCACCGTATCCATAATGGCAATTTTTTCATCCAGAATTATATAGGAATTATAGGCAATTCCGTTTGGTACAATATACTGGCTCTCAAACAAATCAATGGTTTTATCATCAACCCCGATATACCGGATGGCATCGGAAATGGTTACTGTACTGCTCATGATGAACCTCCTTTATCACTTCTTTCTTTATTATGCCTCAAACATTCTTAGCATATCATTATCTTTTTATAAAAGCAATATGTTTCTTCGGGCTGATGATGTTTTAAGCCTGTATTTTTGTGTAAAAAGCACTCATCACAAAATGTGATAAGTAAATATGCATCAGAATCGCACTCGGAAAACTAGTTTTCCAGATGCGATTCTGGCGCATATTGACATTACCGCTTTAGCGGTAAGTCCTTTTTACACAATTATTTTACACAACTATATTATAATAAAATTATTGAAAATCACATTTTCATCCCTCATTCCAGATCTTTAACAGAATGCAGCCATGGGCTGGAATGTCCAGAGTGGCACTCTCCCTTACCGAACAGCCTTCCCACAAATCCTGCACATTGCCGCCGGATAGACGGATAAATGGCTTCGGACACAACGCATTGGCAAATTCCGAAATATTAAACATAGCCAGATATTCTCCCCGGAGATCTCTGGATTCTGCCCGCCAGACAATGATATCGCTGTCCCGATAAATTTCTCTGGCATTCTTTGAGACCTCCAGCAGATGCAAAACCTCCGGATTTGTTAAAAGCGATACCGTCCACTCATCCAGTTTGGTCAGCTCCGCTCCCAGCATAAGGGGCGAGCGGAACAGACACCAGAGGGTCATCATAGTTCTCTGTTCCTCTCTGGTAAGCCCGGTTCGCCTCTCCTCGCCAAAGCCTTTTCCGATTTGGCCTAAAGGCAGCATGTCACAGTCAGGATATCCGCCATCCCGTACCTTTCCCTGCCAGCTCCGGCACCGGTCAAACATATCCCGGAGAGATTCCCAGTTGTCCCAGAAATCGTCAGTAATACGCCACATGTCGGCATTTTCAAAGTAAAAATCGGCCTCCTCCACAATAGCCGGGCCTGGTGACAGACTGAGAACGATATCCCGTCCGCACTTTTCTATGGCCCGATGGAGCATAACCGTTTCCGCTCTGGCCGACTCCGCATCCATCCGGCAGATGTCATCACACTTGATAAAATCTACTCCCCACTGCGCATACAGCTGCATCAGGGAATCGTAGTATTCCTGTGCCCCGGGAACACCCGGCGCCACCCCGTACATATCCGGATTCCACGGGCAGATAGAATACGGGTTGGCAACTTCATTGGCCGTATGCTCACTTCCCAAGATGGCTGTGTGCTGGTGCGCCGCCTCCCGGGGAATTCCCCGCATGATATGAATGCCAAATTTCAATCCCTTCCGGTGTATGTAGTCCGCCAGCGGAGCAAAGCCCTTTCCTCCCGCAGAGGAGGGAAACCGTTTCGGACATGGTAAAAGGCGGGAATACTCATCCATTTCCACCTGGGCAAAAGGCACATACTGGAATTTTTCTCTCTGAGTTCCGGCCTCCCAGGAATACCAGGCAATATCCACCACAATATATTCCCAGCCATACTCCCGCAAATGCTCTGCCATGTAATCCGCATTGGCAATAACCTGTGCCTCATTCACCGTAGTATCATAGTAATCATAACTGTTCCACCCCATAGGCGGCCTTACTTCTCTGTACATAGTTTCCTCCGTTCCTTGTAAAATCGGACTGCCCCCTACAATTCCTTCACTTCCTCTCCCGCCGTATCACCGTCTGGTCAAAGGCGTCTTTCGCCACCCTGGCTTCCTCCGGCACCGAACACTGGCCCAGATTTGGGCATTTGGCAAAGGCCTTTGTATGAATCAGGTACACAGCATCCGGAATAACCACCTTGGAAAAGCCAGCCCGGTAGCAGGCTTTTTTAGCAATTCTTGTCACATCTTCCGGAATGCGGAATACCTTCTCCTCCCTCCCTGGTGGATACACCTTCAGATAACGGCCAAAATCCGAGTATAAAACACCCTCCCGGGACTTAAACTTCGACCTTCCATCTCCGGTTTCCACAATGATTTTTTCCAGGGAGGTACATCCCTCAAAAGGATTTCCGTCAATCTCTGTCACACCTGCCGGTATTTTTTGCTCCGTCAGGGATTCACATCCGGTAAAAACATTTTTCAAAATCCGCTTTACGGTAGCCGGCAATTCGATTTTAGTCAGTTTCCTGCATTGATAAAAAGAGTAATCACCAATTACCTCCACTGGATACTGAATTCCTTTGTACTCTACGGCATCGGGAATCCGCAGCGTCCCGGACAGGTTTCTCTTTACACCGGGAGCAAAATCCTCTCTGCCCTCCAGATTGTCCGAAAAAAGTTCACCGTGGCACTCGGCATAGCCCCGGTCCTTCCAGATACGGAAACAAATGGATATTCCATCTGCATTTATGGCCTTTACTGCCACAGTGTTTTTATAACTGTCCCGGAACAATTCCCCCTCCACTGTCGCCACGTGCTGGTATACCACTGGCCTGGCAGTGGGTTTAATTTCCGTCAATGGTTTGTCTGTCTCCGGTTTCCGGGCAGACACCGTAACAAAGGACGCCGCCAGGGGAAGAGCCAGAACCACCGCACAAACCACCGCCATTCCTGAGCCTTTGCGGTATTTCATAATAAAGAGAATCCTCTCCCGGATGGCATTCTGTCCAAAACCACTGTACATTCCTGTGAAACCACTGGACCCTGCAGGCTTTTTTCGGAACTCTCCACCCGTTCCGTGCTCTGCCAGATAAATCAGCGCCGAAGCATAATCCTCCCGGCTGTCCTTTCCTACCCGTTTTAACACCTTTTCATCGCAGGAAATCTCTATATCCCGGTTATAAAAGTAGTACATTACCCAGACCATTGGATTGAACCAGTGGAGACACACCGCCAGTATCATCAGAAATTTCCGCAGATTATCATACCTCTCAATGTGTATCTTCTCATGGATCAATACATATTTCAACTGCTCTCTGGGTAAATCCATAAAAATCTTTGGTATCAGGATTTTCTGCCGGAATATGCCATAGGTAATCGGTGAGGCAATCCGGTCAGACATATACACATCGATGCCCATGAAGGCAAATAAATCCTCCTCTACAGCCGGTAACTTTTCCACGGGCAGCGAGGTTCCCAGCACCTTTTTACACCGCCAGTAAGAGAGAAAAAAGCAAATGGCAGTTATCGCCGCACCTATACCCCAGACCATCCATACCACCGGATACTGAAGCCAGGAATACAGCCTGTCCGAAATCTGCTCCCAAAACAATACACTCCGAAGAGCCGGAAGCGGAACCGCCACACTCAGCGGAATAAGCAGACGGAATAAAATCACCGCCCAGAGTATCACGAAAATCCGCTTTGCCGAAAAACGTATGGAAATCTGCCGCAGAATCAGCAACGCCAAAATCAGCAGCCCTGCCACTGCCGTTATCAGCAATATGTTGTTCTGAAACATAATCTGCATTCCCGTCACCCCTTATACGTTTCAGTATAATCGAATATACAAAGAAACGCAAGATTACTTCATCCATAATGACTTTTACTTTGACTTTATTCTAGTATTTTTATATAATGAAGTCAATGCTTTATGAAACTTGAGTTTCCGTATTTTGTTAATAAACTGTATTTTTGTGTAAAAAGGACTTGCCGCTAAAAGCGGCAATGTCAAT
>JAFLTB010000090.1 GCA_022510605.1 Lachnospiraceae bacterium | reverse complement strand
TTGGCGGCAAGGATATTGCCGGAAAGGAATGTGCGCTTATTACCTGCTGTGAGGAGGATGATATGACTGTCATGGATGGTGTGCGCATACCTATTGAGCGTATGGCTGCCCTGAACAAATGGAAAATGGTTGGTGAAGTTTTAATTCCAAGTGTATTGAATCCTGGCGATATTGAAAAGACAGATGGCTGCAAAAAAGCAGCGGCACTGGCTGATGTAATTTAGGGAGGTTATCATGGGCAAAAAAATCATTATTCTGAATGGGAGTCCCCGCAAAAAGGGAAATACGGCAGCGCTGACTGCTGAATTTACAAAAGGTGCCAAAGAGGCAGGACATGAGATAACAGAATTTTTTCTTGGAGAAATGAATATCCACGGGTGTATGGGATGTTTTGGTGGCGGGAAGAATCCGGAAAGTCCCTGTGCTCAAAAAGATGATATGGATAAAATATATCCTGTCTATAAGGAGGCAGACATTGTTGTACTTGCCACACCGCTTTATTACTGGACAATAAGCGGTCAGCTGAAAACTGCTTTTGACCGTTTATTTGCTGTGGCAGAGTGTGATCCGAATACCCGAAACCCCAAAAAGGAGAGCGTACTTATTATGGCTGCCGAGGGTCACGGATTTGAGGAAAGTGAGTACTGGTATGACCGGTTGGAAAAGCATCTTGGCTGGAATAGTCTGGGAAAGGTACTATGTGGTGGCGTAATGGAAGCTGGCGACATAGAAGGCAGGAAGGAATTGCAGGATGCCTATAAATTAGGAAAATCTATACACTGAACGGAAGGAAATCGTAAAACCGCTGTGAACAGGTATGTTTTCAGCGGTTTCTTTTTTCGGCTGAATATTATCTGCTGTAACTGTATAGAATATTGCAAATAGATACACATTCCTAGTTGAAAAAATAAGTCATAGGTGCTAAAATATATAACTAGAGTGCCCATCTTTTTTGAGATGAACGGTACATATGCATGGAGAACAATTTCTTCCGGCTTAAAACAGCAAAGACACGAAAGGAATGAGAGGAAATGAAAGTATTCAATACTATTAAGGGGCGAATTGCTTTATTGATTGCAGTCTGTACACTGGTTATTATTGCCGTTCTGGTGGGGAATAATGCACTGTCCACCAGAAACATCATGGTTTCTGATGAGAAGCAGTTATTACAGGAAGAGAAAGAGAGCAATGCCGATGTCATAAACCAATGGCTGGAGGAGCAGGGGAATATTGTACATACTATTCGGAATGGTCTGCAGTATATGAATAACAGTAATACCGGTAATATTATGGATTATCTGGAAGCAAATCTTGCAGAAAATGAATATGCATTGATGTATTACTGCTGTTTTGCTTATGATGGAGGAGTATTTCCGGCGGACCACTCAAAGCTTGACTTAGACCCGACTACAAGGGGATGGTGGAAACTTGCCACAACGGAGAATAAGCTGATTTATACAGAACCCTATACGGATTTTGCAACAGGCCAGATGATTGTAAGTATTGCAGAACCGCTTAAGATTAAAGGGAAGCAGGCAGTGATGCTTGCGGATATTACCATTGACACGCTGATTCAAATGACAAAGGATATTGAGGATGGGACGGATTTAGAGGCGTTCCTGCTTGCGAGTGATAATAGCGTTATCTCTCATGACAATGAGGCTTTTCTTCCGAAAGAAGAGGGCAACACGATTCTTACAGATGTGGTTTCCATTGATTTGGGGAGAGAAGATGTATTTACCTTTGAGGATTATGACCAGGAAAGCAAATACATTACAGTTGGCACTATAGATAGTACGGGATGGAAACTTGGTGTGTGTCAGCATACTTCTGTGATTACTACTAAAATTATACAGAATTTAATTCTTCCTCTTATTTTAGGATTTGTCCTTCTGATTGTGATGGTTGTGTTGCTTGTTGTTATAACGAGTCATATGCTAAAGCCGATGGAGATAATGAAAACCTTTATCAAGGAGAAGGTAATTGGCACAGAGAATATTCAGCCGCAGACGACAGAGACGGGTGAGATTAAGTATCTGATTGGAGAACTGGAGGAGCGTTTTATTGCAACGATTCGCCAGACCAAACAGGAATCCAGTAGTATTCACGATAGGATGACAGATGCTAACAATAAAGTGGCGGATATTTCCGAAAACATTATGGAGATTACTGCTACCATGGAGGAAACCGGAGCGAGTGTGGATTCGCAGACAGAGAGTATCCGGAATATTGATAAGACCTGTGATGATGTGGAGGCTGTAGTGGAAAAGCTTGCGGAGGATGCACAGACTATGGCGGACCGTGCAGGAGAGATATTGGAAAAAGTCGGTGAACTGGTGCCTGAACTGATTCGCGGCAAAGAGAATGCAGTAACGGTGACAGAAGAAAATCGTGACCGTTTAAAGGAAGCCATTGAGAGCGTACAGGTCATTAACCAGATTTCTGATGTATCTGCTGCGATTCAGGATATTGCGGCTCAGACAAACCTGCTGGCGCTGAATGCCTCCATCGAGGCGGCAAGAGCTGGTGAGGCTGGTAAGGGATTTGCCGTTGTCGCAGAGGAAATTAAAAATCTGAGCGATGTTACCAGTCAGGAAATCAGTAAAGTAAACGATTTGACGGCAAAAGTAATGGACAGTGTGCGAATGCTGGAGAATGGTGCCAACAGTATTCTGGATTTTCTGGATGGAACGGTTATGGAGGATTATGGAAAATTAGAAAATCTGGCAGTGACCTATGAAAAAGATGCCTCCTATTATGCGGAGGTCAGCAGTGAACTGGAAGACAGCGCACAGGAGTTGTCTGCCTCCGTACAGAGTATGAATGATGTATTGGGCCAGATATCCACCTCACAGGGTGAGTTGAATACGGCGGTTCAATCTGTGAATAATAACCTGCAGCTAATCACATCTGCCAGTGAAAATGTGACAAAGGAATCCAAGGACGTTCTTGGCAGTATTGATTCCCTGCAGAGCACAATGGAGACCTTCCATGTGTAGAAGTATTGGAGGAAGTAGTCGGAAGAAGTATAAGTGTTCCGTTGACATCCCCCTGTAGTTCGTATATACTTTAAGGTAACGTACCAAAAAAGTTGATTTTATATCGAAAGCGAGGGTGAAAAGATGCGTATTAGGACAAAAGTGATGGCAGTCGTGCTGATTGCGGTTCTGGCACTCACAGGATGTGTAGAGGGGAACGTAGACATAGTAATTAATTCCGATGGAAGCGGAGTTATGTCTACTACAGTAAGTTATGAAAAAGAAGCACTTATCGAGTATATGGAAGAAATGTATACGTCGATGAACATGAAACTGACGGAAAAAGACCTGAAAGAATTGGACAGTGAACTGCAAAAAGAAGGATACAAGATAGTAACCATCGATGGCAAAGAATACTACCAGATGAATCAGACAGAAAATATTAAGAAGGGTGAACTTCAGAAAACTTTTGGGACCGAGGATGGTTCTTATGTTACAACGGATATTGTGTATCTTGTATTAGATCTCGATATTAAAAAAGAGATGAAAGAAATGAAGGAATTGGGATTGGGCGATATTCCGACAGATTCTGTAAAATATACAGTGACTGTTCAATTACCAAATCCAATTGTACGGACCAATGGTACAATTGATGAGGCAAATCCAAACAAAGCGTCCTTCACGCTGCCATTGGACAAAAAATCAACAATTTTTGCTACAACGAATGATAGTGTTACCGTTGATTCTGTAAAAGCTATGGTAAAGAAATTAAATACGGTTAAAGCGCCGAAAATCACAAAATTGAAACCAAACAGGGCAAAGGGGAGAGCGAAGAAGGCAACTGCCACCTTAAAATTCAAAAAAGTGAAGGGTGCGTATAAATATGAGATACAGTATTCCACCAAAAAGAGTTTTAAGGGAGCAATGGATAAGTTGACAAAGAAGAACGTCTATACACTCAAGGGTCTTAAAACGAAGAAAAAGTATTATGTAAGAGTGAGAGCTTTAATGAAGAATTACGCAGATGTTACCGTATACAGTGATTGGGTAAAGAAAACAGTAAAGACTAAGAGATAGTGGAAAGCAGGAAGTATTCTATAAATACTTCCTGCTTTTTAGCGTGGCCTCCATCCTATTACAGGGCATGGAATCAGTGGGAGAAAAAATAAATTATTAAATTTTTGTAAATTCTGAAACCTTTTGGGGTGTAAAAACGTCATATATTATATAGGGACAAATAATTTTGTCATGAAAAGGGTTACTATATGAGAGAGAGACAAATTACTAAGGAGTATTTTGCAGAGGTTGTTGAGGAACAAAAGGATTTAATGCTTCGTCTGGCTTATAGTGTTTTACATAATGTAGCGGATGCAGAAGATGCCGTTTCAGAAGCAATTTTGAAAGCGTGGACAAAACGGAATCATCTGCGGGACAAAGGCAAAATGAAAAACTGGCTGTTACGAATTGTATTAAACGATTCGTGTAATATAATAAGGAGACGGCGAAAAGAAAAGTTAGTGGAAGATGCACAATCCTACATAGAAAAAGTTACAGAGATGTACGAAGAAGAAGAAAGCGGTATCTGGCAATTGGTGCTAAAACTGCGGGAAGAATACAGAGGAGTTGTAGTAATGCATTATTACGGTGAACTTTCTGTAAAAGAAATCAGCAAAGTGCTGCGTATACCAGAAGGGACCGTAAAGACCCGTTTGCACCGGGCACGTACAGAATTAAAAGATATGTGGAGCCAGTTGGGAGAGTGAAAAAATGTGTGATGATTTTGATGAAAAGATACGAACGGAAATGAGAAAAACAGCCTCGCCGTTACCAAAATCATATGAGAGCAAAATTGAAACGGTTATGAATAATCTGCCGGCAGACAGCGGCAGGATGGGCATTCAACTCAGAGGAGTTATTATCCTTGTGGTTTGTCTGCTAATTGGCACTACCACGGTGGTGGCTGCAGTAAAATCCTATTGGCAGCAGCGGCTGGAAAGCATGAGCGCGGAAGAGATAGAACAAATAGATTCTAAAGTTCAGGAAAGCGAAGGTGAGGGGGACAGGTATTCACGTCCCTTGTCCCAAACCGAAGAGGAGAGGAGAGAGAGATTAAACGGGCAATATGAAAGGGATATGGTGTTCCCTCAGGGTACGATGAAGCAGGTGGATACGGTGTCAGAGGTGGACAAGGGTGAATTTTGTTATTGTTATGAAAATAGTATGATGTACCTTCCGGAACATGAACTGACAGACGAACAGTTGCTGCAGATGATTGATTTCCAGCATGTACGGGATTATTCAGTGAAGAAGTCGAACAAGGATAAAACAAACAAGGAACCGGCACCAGATGTTTCCCTTTCAGAAAGTGAAGCAGAAAAACTCGCTTCCGATTATATATATCGACTATATGGACTGGATACAAGTACGGCAGCGGTGGAGAAAAAAGCCGGCAATACAGAGGGTGAAGTGAAGGAAGGAAAGGCCGTCTATACATTTGTGTTTGAAGATACGGATTGGAATTATAGCATTTGTGTAGACATCCATGCGGATTCCGGGGATTTGGAGACACTGGAGGTTATATATAAAGAAGACGAAGACCAGGAATTCCATGCAAAGATTGACGAAGAAGAATATGTGGCTCAGGGTAAAAAGATTGAAAACTTTGCACAGTATCTGGCCCCGGACAGGACGATAGAGGATATTACTGTAAGCTACCTTTATCAGAAAGGAAACAGGCTTTGGGGGGATGTTAAATACTATCTGGTGGATAGCAATGGAGATGGATTTATACTTCTGTACCGGGCAGATATAGAGCAGTTTTATAAAATATATCACTTTGAAGATTATGAAGAATATATGAGAAAGGAGGAAAAGAATGACAAAACACTCAAAAAGGAATGTGGCGTCGTCAGAAAGCGATTAGCCATAAAATAGTTTAGTAACAGGAATCAGAAAAAGTACAACAAAAGTAAAGGAGAAAAAATTATGTACAAGAGAACAATGGCTTTAGTAGTATTACTTTTTGGATTGGTTATGCCGTTATATTTCGACTGTGTAGGAAAGGCGGCAGTGCGGATGCATCAGGAAGTAAATGGGGTGGAGGCAGAAGAAGATGAGGATACGGATGTGCGCCTGGCAGTGATAACAGGTGATGAGTCCCAGATATCATCGCCGGTTATGACCTTGAGTACCGGGGATGGCAAGGTGACAGGAGATGGGGTTCGCTTGAGAGATACTCCGTCTTCCAAAGGTACCGTGCTGGAGCTGATGTATAAGGGGGAGCTTGTTCTGCTTAAGAACATGAATAATGCAAATTGGCCTAAGATAAAGCGGTGCAAAACGGGAACCATTGGTTATGTCAACATAGATTATGTTGTTTTCTGGAATTAATATACATAGTTGACAGTTTAGAATCGGAAGGCTGCAGGGCTGCTGCTCCATAGATGAGGAGTTATCTATGGGGCAGCAGTTCTTTTTTGCAAAAAAATATTAAATTTTTATTAAATCTGAAACCTAAGGGCTGTCTCGGGTGTCATATATTATAGAGGGGGTTATTAGATGATTAAAATGCAAAGGAGATGTTTCAATGAAAAGTACAAAGAAAGTATGGCAGCAATTACTGGGAGGAGTCTTCGCAGGCTCTCTGGTGACGTTCGGAGTTTTAGGAGCGAATCTACCCGCTAAGGTAGAGGTAAAGGCAGACGCTGCCTCTGTTCATGCGGAGATTACAGGGGAGCTGACTGCCAAGAGAAGCCAGTTCACCAAGCAGTTTGCCATGTCCGATGGCAGCTTTACCGCTGCAACCTATTCCATGCCGGTACATTACAAAAAGAACGGCAAATGGAAGGAAATTAATACAACCCTGAAAAAATCGGGAAAGAAAGGTTATAAAACCAAATCCACTGCCTTAACCATCAAAGTATCCAGGAAGGCAAATAGAAAATCCGTCATTTCGTTAAAGCGGGGCAAGACCCGTTTATCCATTGCCCTTCAGGGGAAAAAACTCAAGGCGGCAAAGGCTAAAATCAGCAATCCAAAGAAAAAGAAAAAGACGGATGTGCTGAACCAGAACACGGTGGCATATAAAAAGGTATTAAAAAATACCAGCATTTCCTATGACATTTTCCCGGAGAAGCTCCAGGAGATTGTCTCTGTCACGAAGAAACAGAAGGGCAGAGCCCTGTCCTTTAAAATCGACAGTGGAAAACTGAAGGTGAAAGTAAAGGGCAAAAAGGTCTGTTTCAAGACGAAAAAAGGAAAGAGCCGGTATACCCGCCTGAGCACAAAGCTTACCGATGCCAGGGGCGCCTCCACAACCAAGATAAAACTTTCTTATAACAGGAAAAAGGGAGTGCTGAGGGTAACACCGGATAAAAAATGGTGGAACAGCAAAAAGAGAAAATTCCCAATGGAAGTCCGCACCACTTATATTACGGACAAGCACACCAGAGACGTCAAGGTGGGAGCTGCCTATGCCGGTGCCCCAAACAGCAACTTTAGCTATGATAAGTCTCTGTTACTGCAGGCAGGGAAATGTATCGCATTTACGAAGATGACCAGTCTGGCAGAGCTCAGCCAGCCAAATGTTCAGATTCGGGATGCGGCCCTGCATGTAAAAAGTGAAAAGACTCTCAAGTTGGGGGCCGGAAAGACTTTTGACATCGGCATACATAAAGTAACGCAGAACTGGAATGGTAAAAAACTGACCTATAACAACCGTCCTGCCTATGAAGCATCGGCCTCCGCTGTCTTCGGAATCCAGAAAAAAGGAAATTATCAGTGCGACGTCACCGACATTGTAAAGGCATGGTATGGGGGAGAAGCCAACTATGGAGTGGCCCTTGTGGCAGACAACTCCAACCGCTCCTATCAGGCGAAGTTAGACCGGAATCCATACTTTACCGTGCATTATGAGGTGGTGGGCTTTGAAGGAGCCGTGGAACTGAAAGAGAATCAGGATATCACCAGGGAAGTAGTGACGGCAGGACAGGAAAACTACTATTACTTCGATGCCAAACCGGGCATTGCCTATGACC
>JAFLTB010000009.1:38889-50449 GCA_022510605.1 Lachnospiraceae bacterium | reverse complement strand
GGATTTTTTTCTTGGCGGGCACTTTTATTGAAGTGTTAATATCATAATATTCTGTGTTCAGACCAGTATAATTACATCTAAATGGAATTTGAATGTTCTCTTTGATAGTAGTTTGTGAATCACTTTCATCAAGTGCAACAAGTTTCAACGGAAGATTATAGTTGACAGAAGTAACATCATCAATAAAATCACCATCTCCTCCTATGTCAAAAAAACAGAATAAGAAAGATAGGGTATATGTTTTTTCTGTATCTGTAGTATTATCCAAATTGAACTGGAGATAATCGTTAGTATCTCCAAAGAATCCTCGAAAAGCATTGGTGCCGCGGCTATATATATCCAGATTTGTATCTGTTTTATGAATTCCATAGGTGCTGATAATACCAGTCAAAGAGTCATTGTCAAATCCAAATGCAAAATTAGGATCCGATGGGTCAGTAAACTGATACGAAATAATACCATTCGACTTAACAGTATCCAGTGTTGTGGATGAACCATCGAAGTCTTCCCAATACTCTACGTCCAGTTTATTCAAATCAAATTCATCCGAAGAAGCATTTTCCACAGATATTGTAATTTCTCCATATTTTTTGGCATCAAAAACAGACGTTGCACGCACGGTAATAGGTGTTCCGCTATTCACGGCATCGCCGACAGATAGAGTGCACATATTGCCATTTGGAGTAATATTGGCTCCATCGACAGCATTTGGTATAGACCATGTTACCTCGGTGGATGGAGTGCCGGTCACATCTACAGTAGCAGAAAGATTGATGCTGCTGCCAGCTTCTACAGTCGTTTTTCCTCCGGCTGAGTTTACAGTAACACTGTTTATTTTATTTTCCTTTACCGTAATAGTATAGGAATCTGACTTGGAATTATCAAACACAGAGGTTGCGGTTACTGTAATTGTTGTTCCATCTGCTACATTCCCTACCTGCAGGAGACCATTCTGCGAAAGAGTTATTCCAGAGACAGAAGGAATCACGCTCCAGGCTACAGATAAATCCGGCTCACCGGTGCCGGTTACATTGGCTGTAAATTGCAATTCATTATTTTGATAAATTTCTTTCGGACTATCTGGAGCTGTTACCTGAATGGAATCAATAGTCTGCGCCAGCACTTTAATGGTCTTTGTAGCACATTTCTCCGGGTTCTCATAGGCGGCAGCCTTAACCGTTATTTCTGTATTAGCGGCAACATTGCCCACAGTTAATAAGCCGCTTTCATCAATGGAAGCACCTTTTACCGCCGGCTCAATGGAATAGTTTACTTTCTGTATCGGTGCATTTGTACCATTTACTTTTGAACTAAACTGCAAGGTGTGGTTCTGGTAGATGGTATCTGCGCCACCAGCTGCGGAAAGTTCTACACTATCTATTTCAGATTTTTCCACCGTAAAGGTTAAATTGTCGATATAGTATATGGCATTAACACTGTTCGCACCGGACGGATTACCAAGATGGCTGGCATCCCGGGTAATATAGAGACGATTGTTGTCCCCGTTATATCGGCTGCCTGTATTTTCCGGCAAGGTAAAGGTTCCTGTGACATAATACCAGGTGTCCGGCTCTGCATTGTATTTATAAGCCGGATTGGAGTAGCCCCATCTCTCATTGATAACGAGGTTCATTTGCGAAACATCTGGGATAGCATCATATTTCATATAAGCGGAAATCGTGACCGTTTTCCCTGCATAGATTGGGTCTACTACCATCCATGCCAGCACGTCATAGGAATTACTGGTATAGCCCTTGCTGGCATCAAAGCGAACCACATCTCCACGTTCCGGGTCTGATACCCAGGAATAGGCATCCTTGCTCCGGTAGGTCAGTCCCAGCGGAGTATCCGCTTTATCCTGATTTAACTGCAGCATGTTTTCTGTGATTTCTGGTGCTAAATTTTCTATGACGGTAAAGGTGGCAGAATCACTGCTTTCCGATGTAGTAAGCGTTACGGTAATTGTTTTGCCTGCGTCCACGTTTTTTGCCACAGTGAGAAGACCAGTATTGTCAATGCTTACACCCTCTATCTCATTTACAGACCAGGTGATGTTGTCTGTCAGAAGAGAGTCTGTGTTTTTGTCCTTAGCTGTCAGCTGTAAGATTTCTCCCTGTTTGATGCCGGTACGCTCGCCCGGTACTACAATGGATGGAACGATTCGGGTATCAGTAGGAGGCGTTGGCGGTATAGTGGAAGGGGAAGCCGATGCGGTAGTGCCTGGTGTGGCAGTAGACTTTGGATTTTCTGTGCCAGGGGATGGATTGCCATTGGATACGGTTACCTGGCAGGTAGCTTTGGCGCCTTGTCCGTCTGCCGATGTTACAATGATTTTGGCATTTCCTGCTTTTTTGGCAGTCACAACACCATTTTTGTTTACAGTTGCGATTTTTTTGTTGGTTGAGTACCAGTTAAATTTTTTAACAGTAGGCTTTTTGGGGGACTGGATGGTCGCCTGCAAAGGATAGGACTCGTCTCCACCGCCTAAAACAAGAGAAATACGATTCTGGTTCAGTGTGATTTTTTTGACTTTTTTCAGTTTATTAATAACGGATACCTTTATGGTTCCCTTTATTTTCTTGTTCATGTTGCTTTTAATCGTAATTTTTGCTTTTCCGACCTTTTTCGCAGAAATTTTTCCTTTTTTGGAAACCGAAGCAATAGTTCCATTACTGCTTTGATAGACAAGCTGGGCAGATTTTTGTGCTTTTTTCGGAGAAATCTTGGATTTTAACTGAAAGGATTTTCCTTTCTGGATAGTAAGTGTGCTGGACACTTTTTGCCCACTTAAAGTGTATGGTGCAGTAAGCTGGATTTTCTTGGGGACTTTTTTTTTAGCAGCCTCTGCTTGAGAGGGTGTAATGCCAACAGAAAGTGTAGTAAAGGTAAGTGCGGTAATGGTGAGTAGGGATACGGCCCGGGCTCCGTTTATCTTTAGATGATTTTTTTTTTAAGATAATTATGGTTAACCATTTTATGCCTCCTTTTATAATTCAGGCTATAGCATTCTCAGTCTTTTCACATAAAAAATCAACAAATAATCTTATGTTGCAATTTATGTGTAAAACTCGCCTGAAATTGTATTGAAATCGTATAAGATAATGGAGGGTATAGAAGGACAGAATTTATCCTCGTAGCAAATCATAGGTTGCCAGCATAGATTCCCTTGTTGATTTTTCAAAGTGCAAATGACAGAGAGATATAGGCCCTGTTATTATTATGTATATGTTAGCAAGCCGGGATGATTCCAGGATTTATGAATCTGTCGCAAAAGATTTTAAGCAATTTCGATAAAAAGAACTACAATTGTAGAAAAAACTACAATTACAGTAGTAGAACAAAGAAATTCCGCATTTTATTACAATATTTTACAGAAAAGGCAAAAGAGGAATTGGCAGAAAGAATTTTCATACAAGGCAGAGCCTTTTTTAATTGCTCTGCCCTTGTAGAAAATTTATGCAGGCTATCCTTTTATCTGCCGCCCTTCCGCATTTATAGTATATTTTTCTTTCATAATTAACTGTGAAATTGGCACGAGAGTGTATCCTTTTTGTTTTAATGTCGTCAACAGTTCATCCAGTGCTTCGGCCGTGTGCTTTCCGCCGTTATGGCATAGAATGATGGAGCCGTTGCCCAGATGTTTGTGCTCTGTGACCCGTTTGATAATAGTGGCGGCATCATAGTCCTTCCAGTCGAGGCTGTCAACATCCCACTGGATTGGATAATAGTTGCATTTCCGTACAACCTGAATCAGGTTGTCGTTATAATCCCCGTAGGGCGGGCGGAAGAGAATCATATCCTTGCCAGTGAGGTTTTTTACCTTTTCGTGAGGTTTCATCAGTTCTTCCCGGCACTGCTCCGCCGAGAGCTGGGACATCTGCTTATGGTTCTCACTGTGGTTTCCCAGGTCGTGTCCGTCTGCTGCAATAGCCTTTACATCCTCCGGATATTTTTCAATCCAGCCCCCAGTCATAAAGAAAGTAGCCTTCACATTATGTTTTTTCAGGGTGGATAATAGTTTTTTTGTATCTTCATTCCCCCACGGTAATACTTTATATGGACAAATGCAAAAAGACCGGAAAATCGTGAAAAATAGTTATACGGTCACATAGTGATTGTGTCACTTTTTGTTTATTTGTTGTAAAAAAAGTTGAAGAACGTAAATTTTGGGTAGATTATTTGTCCGATATATGATAAAATATACATACAATAACTTATATAAGGAGGGGGAAAATGCCTAAACTGAAGAGAGCGTTAGTTGTGCTGATGACATTTGTTATGGCGCTTGCAAGTATACCCAGTCAATCTGACGCAGCAAAGAAAGTACAACTAAACAAAACTACGTTGTCACTGTATACTGGTAAATCGTATACGCTCACCTTAAAAAACAATACGAGAAAAGCAAAATGGTCAAGTTCAAAGAAGAGTGTTGCAACGGTTTCTGGTAATGGGAGAGTCAGCGCTAAGGGAAAAGGCAATTGCCTGATTACTGCCAGGGTTGATGGACATAAGTACGTTTGTAAGGTTACTGTTAAGCAAAAGGCAGCAACAAGTAAAAAGCAGGTAACTTATGTATATGTGACAGACACTGGCTCTAAATATCACAGAGCAGGATGCCGATATTTATGGAACAGCAAGAGAAAGGTAAGTTTATCCTCTGCGAAGTCGTTTGGCTATACGGCCTGTAGTGTTTGTTGGTAGTTTCTTCAGAACGCTAAGCAGACAGTAAGTATAAAGGGCGAGAGATTACCCATGCAAAAACAACAGATAACCAAGCATCAGAATTTATTTACATCAGATAATATTGCTACCATTAATGAATTTAGAAATAAGAGGCAAAACAGCGGTTGGAAGGAGCAGGGGGGAGCGAATTTCAGCGTACAAAGAAAAGTGAGGAAACTGTTTTGCTTTTGGGGAAAAAGGTTAATATACAGGATTAAGTGTTTTTGGCGGGAACTAGATAGTATAAGCTTTCCCTGATGCAAGGTTTTCTGTTTGTTTTTTTATATTACATAAAAAGGGGGAATATGTAATGGTAGGTGCATATAATTTTGACGCTCTGGAACCTTGCGAACTTCCAAAGGAAGTCGATACCGGGTTTACAGGGGTGTTCTCTATTTTTGCAGGTGCGGAATATACACCAGTATTATACTGTGGTACCCAGGACGTGCATGGTATAAACCATATGATTATTTGCAAGATGCGAATATGCCATCCAGATGCAACGGACAGACCTGTCAAGGTTGTACTTAATCAGATGCCAATAAAAGAAGCTGTTGTATTTAAAGGGACATCCAAAGACGAGCTTACTAGCAACTGGTCGATTGTATCAATTGAAAAAATTGCATAATGAGTGTGATTGTTGCTAATAAAAAGGAGTAGACTTTGAAATCTACTCCTTTTATTAAGCAGTTGCCTAGAGGTATTATGATTTGGTAGCAGTGATTGTAATGACATAGTCATTATAATCATCGTCAGTCCATTCTTCAATTGCGATAACGTAGACAGTGCCAATAGTATTACCTTTACTATCTACCAAATTGTTATTGTTGACAATTGCCTTTATAGCAATTTGCAAACCGGAATGTGCGACATTAACCTCAACTCTGAGATTTTTTCCTCCGGTATATACCTCAGACGCATTTCCCAGATATTGATATTTTTCTGAAGTTGAAGTTTTGTTAAATGTTGCATAAGTTTTGCTGTCATCCTTTACAACAATAGTACCTGTACTTCCGCAAGCGGATGCCGCAGATATTGTCATTATTTGTCCTGACTTAATGTTTTGTAAGGAACATGTTGATGATGCTTTAGAACTCATAAAAATTTCCCCCTTTGGTATAGAATTAATTTTATTGCAAATTTTTATTTCTGGTTTGTAACTGCAATTGTAACGACGAAATCAGTATAATCATCATCCTTCAAGTCCTCAATTGCGATAGCGTAGATAGTGCCTACAATATTCCCTCTGCTATTCACCAGATTAGTACTATCAACAATTTTCTTTATACTAATTTCGCTGCTGGTATGTTCAATATCAATCTCAACCCTAAGATCTTTTCCACCGGCATATATCTCAGACGCATTTCCCAGATACTCATATTTTACTACCTTGGAAGTTTTTTTGAATGTTGCATAAACCTTGCTGTCGTCCCTTATAACGATAGTGCCGGTACTCTGGCAATTGGCCGTCGCAGATATTGTCATTATTTGGCCTGATTTGATGTTTTGTAAGGTACATATGGATGATGCTTTAAATATCATAAAGAATTTCCCCCTTTAATATAGATTATATTTTTTATGAGTTGATTTTACAATATGTTACAAGATTTGTCAATTGGATTATTTTAAGTGTTAAAAAAATTACATTATGATACAAATACACAATATAAGCGTATTATATAAGGGTTACAGGGGAAAAAATAGAAATTGTAATGTACGATAGAAGGAGAGTATAGGGGGGGATGAAAATGAAAAAGTCAGTAGTGGAAGTTATAGCAGAAGTCATTAGTGAGACAGAGATAGGGAGTATGCTCATGGAAGATGTGCTGATGGAAATGGCAGATGCAATATATGCAAGATTACAAAAAGAAGGCCTAATCTATGAACTAATAGAAGACAGCGTAAAATCAAGGATTTCAAATATCAGAGATACGACAGAAGATTTTCTGTTTACACCAGGATTTGAATCTGGCGGCCAATGGCCGCCTGCAGGGGGGAGCAGGGTTATGATAATTATATTACAAGGCTGGCTATTATTTGCCTGGAAGGCATGCCCAGAAATATGTTAATGAAAGACCTGGACATTGATGCAGCTATTCAAAAGGTAAAAAATAATAAATTTTTACAGGAGGAACTGAATGTTGAGCGTGGCGCAAAAGCCGGGTTGACTAAGATTATGTCTGAAATGGATGAAGATATCAAAGCGGAACTTAGGATTCGTGATGTAATAGGGATTTATAGAATTCGTATGGAGATGGAGGGAAAATTTTGTAATGCAAATAAAGGCAGAACGGGAAAGTTCTTTAGTCCATTTAGAATCGAGAGCCGGTATTTTGAATTTCTAAAGAGTCGGGGATGAAGAGTCGGGATGAATCCTTCGGTGTTTCAAATCCATAGATATCTTTCAAGGTTTCCGATATCTAGCGTGTAGTCATACCTTTTGCATACATTGATGTTATTGTTTAGCCTATGTCGGATATATCTTTTTGCCGTTTCTTTACTACCCGGCCAAGATCGGTCATGCATTTCTACTTTGTGTTCTTTATTCTTTTCTATTGTCATAACAAAAGGTCTCCTATGATTTTTATTTTATCATAGAAGACCTTATCTAAATATTACTGTTCAATTTTTACAGGAATTTCTCTAAATACTAACATTATTATTCAGGATAACAAGTTTCTGTGTGTAATTTACCCTCGGCATAATCATATATTTTGATTTCATAATAACTTGCTTTACATAAATGAAAGGTTTTATAATAAGAAGAACCGCCCATAGATGAAAACAAATAGGTAATTGATATTATTTTTGATTCACCAGGTTGTAAATCGCAAGATGTTACATTTCCATAGCCATTCTTTGAGGATTGGACTAAAACGGAACCAGCTAGTGCATTGTAAATGGATACATAGGTAATAGTGTCCCCCATATCCCCAATTCGTATTTTAGAGGTTCCATTGTTTGTTACTTTAAATTGAATTTTATCATATGAACCATCCACACCAAGTAAATCTTCAATTTTAACTGAATATTTTTCTTGTGTTGTCTGTGTGTCACTTGATGAGTCGTCTGATGAGTCGTCCCAAGATGAACCATCATCAGTATATGCTTTTTTTACGGTTACCTTGCAGACATATTTCTTGTTTTCGTATTTTGCAGTAATCTTGCAAGAACCTTTTTTCTTGGCTTTTACCTTTCCTTTTTGGGATACAGTTGCAACACTCTTTTTGGAACTAGACCATTTCACATTTTTTGATTTGGCGTTCTTTAACTTAAGAGTGTACGACTTTCCGACCTTCAGTGACAGTGTTTTCTTGTTAAGTTTTACCTTCTTTGCTGCTTCAGCTTGCACAGGCATAAGTGACAGGGTCATAACAAATGCAAGCAAAACAACCAGTATCTTTTTAAATTTGGACATTACATCTCCTCCTTGGTTTGTAGTATTTTCTATATCTTATCACAAGGAAGGTCAGAGTACAAATGTATTCGATATATAAAACCAGGAAAAATAATACATATGCGAATGTTCTATCAGAAGAGTAACCAAAGCAATTGTCCGTATCTTCCCGTATTTTCCGAAAATAACTCTGAAATACAGATGTGAAGTTTCTCATATTTGTCGGAAGTTATCATTTATCTCCGTTGATAATAATAGTTGCTCCTTTCAAAGTTTCATTTGTGTCCAACTTTATGTCCGCCCCTTGGTAAAAAACAAGTGTTTCAAGCTCAATTTTTGCACCACGGTAATCAATAGAGTTCAATCGTAGAAGCCGTATTTTTGGCAAATAGTATGTATGGTCTCAGCGTAGAGTGCTCTCGAATGTTTGTGTCGGTCACGGTTATGATTCTTTTTATCTAAGTACAATTCCTTCATTTCTTTATGGTAGCCTTTTTCTTTGATCCACTCGGCTTTTTCAGATAGCATGTAATATCCTTTTGACTGTTCTGCCCAGGAGTATGTATTCTGTTTTTTGTTAAAACGAATATATTTTTGCCGGTCATAACCTTTGGCATCCACATAATTATTCACGATGGCGAAATCGCAACTGTGCAGTATTTTAGAATTTTGACGATCTTTATATTTGATCGTAATAACGCGGGTTGAGTCTTCTGCATGATCATAGCCATACTTGGGAACAACTTGGTTAAACGCCAAAATGAGTTTAGTTTTGATTTCTTTTGCGGTAAAATTGCACTCTTCATTGTTAACTTCAATATTGATGTCAAAATCGAAACCAATATTTGTTTTAGGATCGTGAGTTACCATGTTATATTTATCACTTCCTACAAAATCAAAACGGAAAGTGAATTCATCCCGAAGAAGATTCTGAACCTCGAGGATAATCGAGATTAGTTGTTTCTTAATAGGGGCGCGTTGTTTTTTGCTTACAAATTCAAAATGATACATTGTTTTCCCTCCATAATTTATTTTCCCATGCCGACCATTTAACATTTGTTAAATCATTACACTGTACTATAACTTTTTCTGTTTGTCAATGATTATTTTGAATTTCTGAAGTTTTATCCTGTAAAAGTACAATTAAATATTTATAATATAATTGTCCATAAACAATTCGGTTTTGTTTTTGTAAATGTCATAAAAAGGAAGTAAAAAATATTAATTTAAGTATGATACATATAGAAGATAAAAAATCGAATAGAAATGTAATATATACTATTAGTTCTATTATTGTTTACGTGTTTTGCTATTTTCCAAAAAAGTAATTAAAAATAACAAAATCTGGAATTATTGTTGACAAATATCCCTTATGGTAATAGAATTAAAAATAAACAATAATGGAACAGATAGGCGAAAACAATAATGCATATGAGAAAGTGAGTTAAGGGGGCATGTGGAAATGAGTGGTACAAGAAAAAAACAGTTACCCGGAAAGAAGCATGCTCAACGTTTGGATAAGGAAAGAGTAAAGAAAGTTATTATTGCTCTATTAATATTGTTTATAGTTGTTTCAATTATTACTGAATTTGTACCAATAGTGAATTTTAAATCTGTATTATATTGGTTGTTTGGTGCTATATCAATAATAATATTAAATATTATAACAAGTAATAAAGAAAGTGCAAAAAAAAATGAAAATGCATACGAGGGCTGGCTTAAAATTTTTCATAAGATAGTACACGAAATTTTAGATAGAATCATTTTGCTTTTTTTGGTGAGTATAGGTGTAGTAATGTTTTTAGGGATTAAAGCAGGAAATTATAAAATATATGCACGCACATATTATGCTGTCGATGATGCAATCAAAGCTTTTGTAGAATATGACCCTATCGAAGTGAAAAAAAACAGAGATATAGAAAAAAAGAAAACAACCTATCAGAATACAGAAGCGGTACAAAGCGTACTCAATAATCAAAGAGATGAAAAGAAAAACCTTATAGAACGTGTTACTATACAAAAAGTGGAATTAGAGGAAAGGAATAAACTTTCTGAAAATGACAGGAATGAATTGTTTTATTTGAGTGGTAAATATCGTATTTTAAATTGGAATAATCAAGATGAAATTAATAAGAAGGTATTGCTTAAAGTTCATGATGAAATAGGCAAACAAGAGGAGAATGTTTTTGATAAAAAACCCAAAGATGGCGGGGCACCACAGAAACTTTGCGACAAAATTAGTGAGATAAGTGAGAAGGAAAATTCAATTAAAACTTTTACAGAAAAAAAGGAAAACTTAGAGGAAAGGGAATGTGCATACTCGATCTATCCAAAGGAAAGTTTGGCAAATTTGCTTGCAAATGATTATCAAGATATTGCATTAATTCTTTATTATAATAATGGGGATAGTGACTCTATACTATATCATTATGCGCAATCGATTCAATATAGACATCAGGTTCTTGGATTTGCAGGACTTTTTAACACTGGGATAAAAAGAAAAATTAATTTCATAGAAAAAAGTTACAAGGATCTGGAAATTATGTATGCGCAGGATACGGAAATTAATTTATATTCCAAAAAGTTAAAAAAAGCTTATCAATTTGTTGCGGATCAATACTAATTTTTACAGTGAGGTGAAAAGAAATGAGTTTAAATATAGAACGTACAACAATACAAAACCAGATAATTCAATCAAGGACAAAATACTGCGAACCAATTTTAAAGCTATTGTTTCAGGAAGGTGAGCTATATCATGGAGACTTGGCCGATAAGCTAAATATTTCACCAAGTGGTCTGAATGCAGTAATAAAGAAAATGCAAGAAACAGATCCACCAATTATAATTATTAATGAAATCGGAAAATATAAAATATATACTTTGCCGGATTATATGAAGGAATATTTTCGTGGGGGACAACATTCTGAAGAGATTATAGATAGTAGTAATCTTTTTTTGAATTTTCAAATATTTGTAGAAAGTGCAGGACAGGATTGGAAGATTAAAATGAATTTGTTGCTTCAACATGAAGATGATGATATTTCGGAAGAAACCATAAATGCATTTAATCGCTTAATTGTTTTTTTGAAAAGGGCATACGAGAATTGGGATAGCGACTGGAAAAAGGTTGTTAAATTTCTAAATAATGATGTAATAGAGTTTTTGGTCAAGGAGTATAAAGAATAAAAAATTATAAGAAGCGTCAGAAATGGCGTTTCTTTTTTATTGTATAACGTACAAATAAACCACCGGCTATGCCGGTGTGACCCGCATTAGCTTTAGCTGCAAGAAAAACCTCCTATGTTGTTGTATAATAGTGTTGGTTCGCCAACCACACAAATAACAACATAGGAGGTGCCCAAGAATGGACATGAATAGTTTAGCACACACGAAATGGGAATGTAAATATCATATTGTATTTGCGCCCAAATTCCGTAGGAA
>JAFLTB010000009.1:0-38789 GCA_022510605.1 Lachnospiraceae bacterium | reverse complement strand
GGAAAAAGTTCGCTGATGATCTTTGAGAGGCATGCGAATCTGAAGTACAAGTACGGGAACAGACATTTCTGGTGCCGGGGATATTATGTAGATACAGTGGGAAAAAATGCAAAGAAAATACAGGAATATATAAGGAATCAGATACCGTCGGACTTAGAGCACGACCAAATGACGTTGAAAGAGTACGTTGACCCGTTTACGGGTGATCCGGTAAACCCGGGCAGGAAATAAAAGAGCCCAGGGGGCTCGGCCAGTAAATGTAGTGCGGTTGGCGGATCTTTCAAGCGTCTTTAGACGCAGGCAGGTAACAGCGGCTTATAGCCGCAGAGCAAATCACCGGCTAAGCCGGTGATTCTGATTCACATAACGAATAAATCATTCTTAAGAGGATGAATTATCGTCAAAATGACCAAAAACGACAATTTTTTTTGAGCATTTTGACAATTGACAATGCAGTAGAGTATTAATAACATACTTAGTATAAATAGTAAGTTATTTGCGCAAGAAATAACAAAATATTGGTTGAAATAAGATGACTGAAGACATAGGGGGATTTTGAAGTTTGCAATTTCGAATAAAGATGTATTGTTGAAAAGGTTGTCTTTGAAAGACAACTTTTTTGCATGTTGGATTAAATGTGATATTATAGTTTATTACTAAAATTCATATAGTTTTATAGTGGCTGAACGAAAATTTTAGGATTACTAGTTGATTATTCGCTTAGTAGAAAAGGAGAAAGACAATGAATACAATTTGTATAATTGAACTTAAAAATCAGCAAGAAGATTATGCAAAGTGTCTAGATTTTATTAAGACAGTGGAATGTGAAACTACGCATAATCGAATGGAACAGTTAGCCCAAATTGTCTTAAAACTTCCTATTCAAATTGGATATACACAGGCCGGATTTTCACCAAGATATATAGAAGAACCAATTGATATGTCGGAGAGAGGGAAAAGGGCAAACGTCTCTGTGCAAGATAAACATTCTTTTGCTGATAGTGATAAACATAAGTTGCTTTCAAAAAAAAATAGCATTACATATCATCTACGTATCCATTTTAATGGGCAGGATGATTACGGTATTGGTGGAGAAATTATAAATTTGCAGTATTTGGCAATGTTGCTAAAGTATGTAGAGCCTATAACGTTTAAAAAGGAAGGGATAAAACGCAGACTTACTGTATTTATGGTTCCATTAACGGGAACAAAATTTCCTTTTGAAGATGTTCATGGGAACATAGATTATGACACTTATGATTTCACTTCTCAGTATCTTCGGCTACTTTCAAAACGATATACTGGAGTGATATATGGTGTAAAACAAAGTGCTAGTGGACCAGTTGTTACAAGTTTGGACTTTTACCACAGCAAACAGAAGAAAACTTTTTTTCCACTGCTTTTGATTGACAATCAAAAGTATAACCAGTTATTTGTGCATCCAATTAATGATGACCTAGAGGAGTTATTTTCTTTAAGGAGCAATAAGCGTTTTAGAAATGCTGGTTCAGATAATCCGAATATTGCTATGAAAGATTACATTGCAGAGACGGATGTAAAGCGAATTAGAAGTGTTGTGGGTTCTTTTTTGGAAAGCTGGGAGCAAAACAAGCAAAAAATTCAGCATTTTCTTAAAACACATGGAGAAATGTGCTTGATGCATTTCTCATTATTTGCATTTATGCTTTCAGAGCAGAAAACTATAGAGGAAATCGACCTATATTCGTATGAGGATATTTGGCAAATAGCAAAGGAACTTTCTCAAGGGTTAAGACAAATTGTGCAAAATTCCCTGCAGCATACTCAAAGCCAAGAATGTTTTTTGGCTTTCTATCTTCATGTAAAAGGGAAAAAGGAAGAGAAAAACATGTTTTATGAAAGGATAGCAGCTAGATTTCCTGAAGTTGTATTTGCTCCTAACGGAAGAGATGAAGCGCTAGAAGTTATTATATCAGATATTAATGAACAAGAAGATATGATTGATAATTTCGTTGCAAATCTTCAATACGAAATAGAAGAGCAGAGGAAGATTCTGGAAAATTCTTCTGTATTACCTGGCCATATAGCAATTATAAAAGAGCGAAAACGTTTGGCTATTCGCAACTTTTTTTCGGAGTATGAGGTAGATGATCCAATTCACAGTTGGATGCTTTTTAGAAAAAATGATTTGATAGCTCATGTTGGTTTAGGACAATTTGCGCAGGTGGCAGGGAGATGTAATGCGGCTGTAAAAGTAATTAGTAGTAAGCAAAGTATTCTGACGGATGAAAAAAGATTTTACTATAAGTCTTATGCAGAAGGAGCATCAAATTCTTTAGCACAGATGATGCAGGAGAAAGAAAAATGTGTGATTCCTGGGACACAGTTTTCCATACTCGTACCTGTTGGCGCATTGGGGAATCAACGGAGGCGTGGAATCAGTCAGTTGAGGCAGAGAAATCATGTAGCAGAAAATTATAAAAGTTTTGCAACATTTCTTGAATACAAAGAACGACGAATAAATGTTCCTGTAACAGTAAATGCAAATACAATTGGCGGTTCTGGGAATTCCGTTCTGGACGCACGGAAGAAATATGTTCTTGTTCAACTGTGGACTAGGTACTGGGAAGAAAAATTTGAGGAGCAACTTTCTGAACACATAATGAGACAAAAAAATGGTATTTTCTCAAAATATGTAATCAATTATGACTTTAGTCAGGCAGTTGATATTACTTATTTTAAAGATTATGACCGAATAGAAGTTTGCTTAAAGGGTATTATTGGGGCTTTAGAAGTAATTCGAGAAAAGGGAGTAAATTGTTATCTAGCCATGACGAATTTGCCGGATGGCTTTATTGATTCTTTTCGCCGGATTTGTATTTTACTTAGCGTTAAGAGTTTTCCATCAAAACTTCAGTTATGCCTTCAGGAAAATTGCAAAAAAAATGGGCAAATAAAAAGAGTTATTATGCTTGGAGATGATTTTTCGCAAGCAATATCAAATTCTTATGTGCTTTCTATGGAACAGGGGGTTGATGGATTTGACAAAGGGGACTGTAAGAGGGCGGCAGAATTGAAGTCATTTCTGATTCCAAAAGATTTTCTTGTGGGAAATAGTAAAAAAGAAAATGGCGTAGTCGGGGCTATGCCGTTTGATGTTATATTAGGATGTAGCGATGACGATTCAAGATGTTTCTTTGAAAGACAGTTAAAGAAAATGGCTGAAGGCTCTCTGGATGAAGAAATAGTTGGATATAAACTTAAGGACACACATATGCGGTTAGGCAGTAAAGTGCATATTGAATCTTTTTATGAAATGTCTTTTTTGTTTTACCGGACAACTATAGCAAATCGCCTTGCGTTTATAATTTTGCGTCATTTGCTAAAAAGAGCCGAAGTAAGCAAGGAAATTGATTTATTAACTACACCAATTTTGTTTTATGGATATGCTTCATATTCTAAAGCGATTTTGACTTCGATAACAGAGATTCTGCAGGAATACAGGATAGTCAATAAATCTAATAAGGAACAATATGTGGCTTTTGCTTCCTTTCAGCATAATTTGATGTTGGAGTCAGAGGAAACCCAGATGTATTTTGGACTTCAGAAAGATAATTTTTTGGGGAGGGTTGATGATAATAATCGCTTAATTTTAAATGAAAATACGAAGATTGTGCAAATTGTACCTATTAGTTCCACTTTGACTACTTTTGAAAAAATGTGGAAAAAATTTGAAAGTTCTGTTTCTACAAAGGAAAAAATATCTTTGGTAGAAAATTATACAGTTTTTTGGGTTGTAGATACCAGAGGGTGCCAGAAGGAAGTGTATCTTTCGGATATAGAAAAGAAGTATCAGGATGTTGTAAATAGACAGGAAAGAAGTAACAAGTTAATAGTTGGTTATCCGTCTAGTATAGAGGAAAAGTACTGGGAGATTGTAATAGAATGCGAAATAGTAACTAAACTAACAACACTGAAATCAGCAGATAATCCGGTTATTAACTTTTTTATAAGATCAAAAGTAATTTGGCATGATCCTTTAAAGTGTGAAGTGTGTTATCCCAAATATGTAATAGATGAAGTACCTTTAGTTGAAACAGATGCTACATCAACAGTGCCTACACAGCAGATTCGTTATAAAAATTATATACTACAAAAACCAAAGGCTATAGGAAAAGCTTTCTGTGAGCGCTTTATAGAACTTGCAGATTGTGTTTCTTATGATCATATATGTCGTAGACAGAATCACTATCAGTTTTATATTGATACACAAAAGTATTTTTATAAAGTAAAAAATTATGTAAAAAATTGGTTGAGAGGCTTGGAGGACGATTTGGATGAAGATAACGTCGATCCAATTCTGCATATTATTTTTTCGCCAGAACACAATACAAATGTTGGATTTGCCCAGTATGTCAATACACATTATTTTAAAGGACTTGCGGAAATTGTATCGATCAATGTTGATAAACAATTTAGGAGCAATTTTGTGTGTGAGCATGCAGTTCTTAAGCAAATGATTGATAGATTATATTTAGATAACAGTGAAGAAGGAAATTGTCCTGTAAAATTTTATTTTGTCGATGATACGATTATAACTGGAGAAACATTTGAAAAAGCCAATGGGCTTCTTCAGTCTTTGATACCTACCAACACATATCCTACAAATCTTTTTTGTAAAATTTTCCTTTTGGTAGATAGGCTGTCAAGTGATACAAAAAAAATGTATGTAAGTAATCCAGAAAACAATTTTCTGTCATTTTTGCATATAGATGTGTCAAATACACGCACACATGGAGATTCTTGTATTGGTTGTAAGTTAGAGCAAGATGCAAGAAGAATGTTCAAAAGAAGTGCAACTCGAAATATGGCACACCATTGGTCAGAAAAAATTAAAGATTATAAGAAAAAAGAGTATGATAACCGAAGCAAAATTTCCCAAATTAGTAAGAAAAAATCTTATTATATGCTAGCTTTTTCTCATGTTATGCAAAATATTATGGTCAAACAAGGACGTTGCAGCAAACTGGGAGAAGCATACGATGTTGTTCTGAATGTAGCTGGCTGGCTTATAAGGAATAAAGATATTCAATTTGGAAATGCGTATGGATTTGAAAAACTTTTATTACAGAATAAGGGGATATTGGGCATTCAAGCATTATTTAAAACTATATGTAGACCATTTTTTTCTTATGATTTTACCATAAAAAGGCAATTTTACACATTTTTTATTCTTTTGGCTGAATTGTTTATGGGAATGGATAAAAATAAAGTTGTGCCAAAATGCTTGGAAAAGAAAGGAAATATTTCTTACCTGTTTGAAAAAGAAGGGTTGCGATTGGAAAATACAGAAATACTGGTAAAATTAATAAAGAGTAACCTTTATGAGAAAAAAATAAGTGAGCTGGAATTTTTCCAGAGGTATATTCTGGAAGGTTTAACTGATATGGGGAGTACTTATGTAATGAGGAAGCAAACATTACAAAAAACATATCTTTATGTAAGTGATTTGAGAAATAACTTAGATATGAAAGAACAGATGGATTTCTGGAATTCATATGAGGCAAATATCCATCGACTGGTTTCAAACAATACAGATGAGACCAAAGAATTATGGTTGGAGTACTTGTATATGACAGGAGAGGAGTATCAAGAGTTTGATAAGGAATGTAAAGAAGAAACATTTACCCCCGTATTTCTTTATACGAAAATAACAGGGAATGCTGAGGTAAAGGTGGCAGATAAAATTTTTTACCAATTTTGTCATAATTTATTTTTGCAAAACACGGGTATCAATTTTGATAATTTGGAAGAAAAGGTTAAAGAAACCAAGGATGTAATTATAAATGAAGATAAAAATTTTAATGAATACTGGCGCCAAATGTATTGTTTGACACAATTCAAAAATCCTTTTATGGACTCAAAAAGGAGTGAGGTATATAATACTAAAAAAGAAGAAATATTATTTGATTTTTTGCGCACCTCAAAGAATAAAGGAAATCATTTTGTCGTTAAGTCAGTTAACAAGTGGTATCAACAATTGTTAAATCATATAGTAGGAGTTATCTGCGATAAGTATCATGTTAGAGATGTTAATATCGCATTACTTACGGAGACAATGAATGGGGATGAAAATAGCACATATATTCAAGCGATGGATATTGTAGAAGAAAAACTAAATTCCTGCAAAATTGGCTTGCCTGAAACCAAATATTGTATAAAACAACGAGTGGTGGATGCCTTGTCTAGTAGTGAACTATTTGATCTGGAAGGTAATGGATATTTTTTGGATGAGGATCTGGGACAGGAGGAAATACAGCGCCCATATGTGATTGCGTTTTTTGATAATCCAAAAGCGGGGATAACAGAAAAAGAAATGAACTGGGAGCAGCATATTGCTAGGGTGTTTTTGTATATTAGCATAGCAAAACAAGGACTTGACGGGAGGACAAAGTTTATCTTGCGATTGATCCTGCGCGAAGTTATGACTTATAGAAATCGTATTTTGCGCTGTTTGCAAAAAGATTTTGCGGGCGATCTTTATGCGCGCTATGCCAGAAAAAATGGGGAACAGAATATTCTATCTCATGAAAAGGCGCATAGCCACAATACGACAGCAGATGACATGATTACGTTGGAAGTTTTTCAGGATAAAGAAAAATTTAAAAAGGATTATGAACAGATAAATATGGAAAAGGCAAAAGATTGGCTTCTTTTACGGAATTATACAAATGGTCAAATTGCTAAGATTTTTAATCGGAGTTTTAATGATTTTCATGAAGAAAAAAATGGAAGTACGGATAGTCCTATGCTATATATTCCGCAAAACATACAGTATTTGCAGCCGAATCCTTTTAAATGTATATTAAGATGTTTTTCAGATTTTAATTTGAAAAATATGCTTTCAAATTCTTGGGATAGAAGACTGGAATTATTGAATGAAGTTATTGAGTTACGGTATGAGGAATCGTTGGAGAATGCTGTTTTTATTCAGGGTAAACAGGGAGAATATTATAATCTGGAGTATTTTCGATGTATACTGATTGATATGCTAATTTCTGCAATAAAATACGAGTCTACACGACCCGATTTTCTCTTAAGAATAGATAGACTGCTGGAAATTAAAAGCACACTAAAAGAGTATGAATTACCTGAATATTCATGGATGATGAAAGATAGAGAATTAAGAGAGTTGTATGAGCGGTTAAAAAAAGAAAAATGCACGGTTATGCTGTACAGGGAAAAATCTCCTTACGAAGGGATTGATTATTTGATTGTCTGTAATTCTGTGAATACCCAAGTATATCGAATGGATGATTGGGAAAAGAAGAATGAATCAATCGAACATCGTCTGCAAGATCCATTGGATTTTGCAGATGGGCATATGTCCTTGCTGGCAATAAAGCGATACATAGAGAATCTAGGTGTGGAATATGGTATAGAATGTGTATTTCGTTATAAGTGCGAAGAAGGCGAAAAAGGAGAAAAACAATATTATTTTGAAAATTGTTTACCAGTATTGAAAAGGGAGGGTTAATAATGAAACAAATTTACTGGATTGATGATGATTTTGCACAGATGTTTTACATTATACAGGGTGTAATATTAAAACTATGGAAACTAGACTCGCAAACTACAGATAAAGTTCGTTCCAATATTGTAATATTTGGAGATGCTTGTTTAGAAAGTAGTAAAAATGAGTTACATTCTTTACAAGATCAAGATGAGAAGTATGATTCTTTTTATCACTTATATATGGAACGTTGCCGTAGATTGGATGGACCAGATATAAATAGGCCAATATATCGTAAGAATAAGGGACTTGTTGAGAATTCTGTTTTGTTTTTGCTAAAGAGGGATAATCATGAGGATATAGAAGAATATAATAATATTAGAAAAATATGGGAAGAGTCAGGTGATGATATGGAGACAGATGAGGTGAGGAAAGTGGCAAAAGTTCAGGTGAATAAATTAATCAATCGAATGAATATTGCAACAGGGGCAGTTATAGGTATTGATATATCGCTCTTGCATGGGGATATCCAACGAATAAATAATGTACAAAGGGTTATTTCTATGGAATTGTATAATCAGTTAAGTGCAAGAAAATTTAAATGCTTTTTATACTCTTCAGAAGCCGGGGAAATTAATTTTGTTGAAAATTGGAAAGCAGCTTATTTCAAGTATTATACTGTAGAAGAAAGATTAGACAAAACATTGTCGGATATCAAAATATATGAAAGGAAAGAGTTTTTGCGTAAAGGTAGCGAAATTGTTGTATCAGAGGTGAAACAATTGTTGGAATCTGAGAAATAATCGACTAAAGAATCGGAGGTGAAAGTATGAAAGATTCTATCTATAATTGGAAATGGGAGATTATTAAAAAATATATGGAGCGATTAGACGAAGATAATCCGCTTGAAGGCAAATTTATTCACTATACATCAATAAATTCAGCATTTGCGATTCTGGATGGAGATACCTTTTGGGCTTCTAATGTTCGATTTTCTAATGATGCAACGGAAGAAAGGATGCTTAAACTGGATGGTTTAGAAAACAGAGATGATTATATCATATGTTTTTGCTCAGAAAACGATATGTTAAGCCAATGGAGAGGTTATTGCCATAATGGGGGTGTAGCAATTAAATTAAATTTAAATTATACACAAGAATACAGTATTTTACATGCAGATTATGAGACTTCAGGTAATTATATTATATATGAAAATACACCTTTGCCGGTAATCTATTTAAATCAGAAAGATAATCCTGAACAAGTTAGAGCGCATATGAAAAATGATATTAATAGCTGTGGATATGCGTCCGAAATCTTGTTAGAAGATATGTTACCTTATTTGAAAAATGGGCATTTCCGAGAAGAACGAGAAATGCGTATGATTTTTTCAAATAGAGCTGGATTATTATCAAAATGCATTCGTTTTCGAACTTTGCCGGATGGGGTTAAAGTTCCTTACATAGTGATTAAGCATGGGAATATGGGAAAAATGAAAGGCGCATGCACAACAGATATTAGTCAATATGACAATGAAAAAATAATGGAATTATCAAATGATAGGGAACCAATTTGGATTGAAGAAGGATATGATCAGGAAGCAAAATATTTTGAGATGTTAAATCATGTTGAATGTTTTCAGGAAAGAACTAATTGGAGAGGTCCTATTAGTGTGTTGTGTAAGGGGAAATTGCCTATTGAGGAAATTACTGTTGCACCTACATATGATAGGGAAAGAAAAGTGGAGCAGATTAGACGCTTTTGTCAAAGTAAATACTGGTTGAAAAATGTTGTAGTAAAGGCATCAAATATTCCGTATATTCAGCCATTATTGTAGGTGTAATCAGTGTATACTTTCCACCTATTTCAATTGTAGAGGGGACACTTATATGTTGGGGAAACTGGGAGAGAGATTAACATGCCACACAAAATTAAACTGATTAAGTTCTTGGAAAATTTCCCTTTAGTTCTCATATTTTAAAATGCTCTAAAAAATAATGTATAATATGAGTAATCTATACTCTATCCACGCCAAAAGACTGGCTGATGGCATCCCCCCCAACATTAAAACCTACCCCCCAAATCCCACTCATACCCCACCAACCCGCCTCATAGAATTTACTAAAAGCAAAAACCAATGGGGCATTATGAATAAAAAGGAGAAAAAAACAAAGGTCGTATATTCCAGTACGGGCGAAAAAGAATTAAAAGAAGCGCTCGCAAATCTAATAACAGTCCACATGCAAAAGGGGCCTCAACAATGAACTGGGAAATCGCCATATATCTGCGATTATCAAAAGAGGATGGGGACAAAGAGGAAAGTGACAGTATAGGCTCCCAGCGTCTTTTGATTTCTAACTATATTCAGCAAAGCATCCCGGATGGCAGGGTTGTGGGAGAATATGTGGACGACGGCTGCACGGGTACAAATTTCAACCGGCCAAGGTTTAAGGACATGATTTGCCAGGCGGACGCTGGCAATATAAACTGTATCATAGTGAAAGATTTATCCCGGTTTGGCCGGGAGTATATTGGTGTGGGAGAATATCTGGAAAACTATTTCCCTGCGAGAAATATCCGATTTGTTGCAATCAATGATGGGTACGACAGCATCCGTGTCACCAGCAACGATGATTTTATCATGCCGATAAAAAATATCTTTAATGCTCAATACAGTAAAGATATAAGCCGTAAAGTAAAAAGCTCCTTCCGGAGCCTTCAAAGCGAAGGAAAATTTGTGGGGGCATTTGCCTGCTATGGCTACATGAAAGACCCGCAGGACAGGCACCGGCTGGTGGTGGATGAGGCGGCGGCGCCCGTCGTCCGGCGGATATTTTCGCTATATAATAATGGTTACGGAAAAATATCCATTGCCAGAGTGTTAAATGATGAAAGTATTCCCTGCCCCTCTGAATATAAAAGGCTCAGTGGACTGAACTATACCAATGGACAAAAAATGGAATTGACAAAATATTGGACATACAGTACCGTAAATACTATATTGCACAATGAAATGTATGCCGGGAATATGGTTCAGAACAAGTCGATACGGCGCACCGTGCGGGGAAAGGCAAAAAAGAATGAACTGGCAGACTGGATTAAGGTGGCGGGGACCCATGAGCCGGTTATTGATGCGGGGACATGGAAAATGACCCAGGAACTGCTAAAGCGGAATACAAGACAGCCGGATTTTCGGCAAAATGTCGGGGTATTTGCCGGATATATATTCTGTGGCAGCTGTGGACGGGCCATGACTAAAATTATGAATCAGTATAAAAGCCGGACAACCACCACTTATATATGTGGGACTTATAAGAGGTATGGGGGAGGAACCTGCAGGCGAAATGCTGTAAAAGCAGATTTTCTGGAAAAACTGGTTCTGGAGAAACTAAATGAGCAGATAAAGAAAATAGATACAATCAGAGTGCCGGAGGCAGCAAAGCAAAACCGTCAGACGGCCGATTTGAAAAGATATGAAATCTCCCTGGGAAAAAACAACCGCATGAAAAAATCCCTGTACGAAGACTACCGGGAGGGAATCCTGACAAAAGAAGAATACCTGCAATACAAATCCGATTATGCAAAGGAAGAGGAGTTCATCAAAGGCCAGATTGAATTTATAACTGCCTCGCTTAACAACGGGGACGACGAAATGAACCGCTGGATTGAAACCCTTATCAGGTACAGAAATATAGAGAAGCTGGACAGGGAGATTGTGGGGGAGGTTCTGGATAAAATCATAGTAACCGACAAAGACGATGAACTCAGTATCGACATAATATTTAAGTTCAAATTCTTATAGTCCATCTCTACCATTCCCCCATGCAGCGTCAAAGCTGATAGAAATCAAAGGTTTTTCCTGCTCCACACAATAAATCGGCAGCTCCTTTTGATGGATAATGGAACCGCTCAGGGTTTCGGCAGATTGGGGATAAACTAACCAGCTCACAGCCAGCAGAGCAATCGAGGACAACACAATGGCCCCTACTTTAGTAAAAAGAACTAATTTTTCACGTTCTATCTCAATATTCATAGACAGACTTCCAGAAAAGATTTTGGTATAGTATATGAAAAAATCCCCGGAAATATGTTACCATAACGGCGCCAAAGCGCAGGGGTTCTCCAGACTTGTCCGCTGTTTTGGCCCGGCTTGTCTTTCTTATCTTTCCTTTCTTTCCTTTTTGTGGTATACTGATTCCGTAATTTGTTACGTTACGGAATGGAGGATTTATGGAAAAGCGATGGAAGACAATAGGGAGAAAACTTTGGAATATAACGAAGAATCATCCCATTTTGGTTGAAATATTCCTTTGCATGCTCATTCCTCTGGTAGTATTAGGACCTATTATGCTGACTGGTGATACTTTTTGGGAAGAAGCCAGGGGGGATTTTTTTGGTTCCTTTCTAAGTTTTATTTTGGGGTTTGGATTACTTGGAGAACTTTTGCTGCTTCCCCATGTGCTTACCCTGACCAATCTGGTATTTCTCTTTCATCTTCCGAAGGAAGAGCGGTATCGGAAAAAGGTAAAACATATAGAAGTTTTTACAATTCTCCTTGGTACGGTATATACCTATATTTATGCCCGGGAGTTTCAGGATTTGATTTACTTCGGGGTGGATTGGAATGAGGTACTGTATAATCAGGAAAGGCATACGCCGGTTTGGACCGGAGCCTATCCGACGCTCATTGTCCTGGCCCTGATTGGAGTCCTGGGATATGGAATTTTGTCGGCGGTTCCATTGAAAAAAATGCCGCCGTTAGTGATTGTCACTGCCATGGCGGGAATGTATCTGGGAATTGCCCAGTGCGTTGTCTGGCTGGTGCAGATTAGCACGGGCTTGGTGGACGATATGGGAGGCCTGGAAGAATGGCTGTTATGCCTGTTGCCCTTTAACTGTATTATCATTGCGGCGAAAACCATACGCACCAAAATACGGGAGTGGAACGAGGGGAATTATGACAGGGATTTTTCCGGGAAAAACAAAGGTCTGGCTTTTTTGAATCAGAAATTGTGCCGTGCTGCCTACTGGCCCCTTATAGCCTTTCTTCTGATGTGGCCGTTACTCGGTATCGGCATTGGCCTACTGGCGCTGTTTGGGCAGCAGCCGGACAGTGTGATTAAGGCCTGGACAGAGACGTCGGACTGGCGGCTGTCCCAGAAAATTGCGCCGCCTAATATTATACAGGATGACCATTATTTGTGCACGGTGGCGGCAGGAGGGCATAGAAAACTGGTAAAGCCTCTCCGCATGGGGGTACGCCGGGGCAGGCGGCTGGTGGTGAACCGCCAGTTGTGCATTGCCAACGCCTTTGAGCAGATAATTGAAGAAAAAACACCCCGGTTTCATAGAGGGCTCCGGCATTTCTATGACACCTATGGGCTGCCGGTGTCCCGGTTGATTCGCTCCCGATATGCGGCGGATGTGGTATATCTGATTATGAAACCTCTGGAATGGCTCTTTCTGGCAGTGATTTATTTCTGTGATGTGAAGCCGGAGAACCGGATTGCCCTGCAGTATCTGCCAAAGCCGGAGAATACGCCACGATAAAGATTTTTTCTTAGCACAATAGCACCATGGTGATAAAACAACAAAAGGCAAAAGGAGGAGACACTTTGGGTAACAAATCAATGATGAAACTGGATGAGAAGCGGAAGGGAAAATTTGATGACCTGGTGAAGTGCTGTATGCAGGCCGGAGCCATCAATCTGGATTTATATGAGGAGTATGATGTAAAACGGGGGTTAAGGGATGCCAATGGCAAGGGGGTGCTCACCGGTCTTACCGAGATTTCCGATGTAGTCGGTTACAGGAACAAAGACGGCCGGAAGGTTCCCTGCGATGGCAGGCTGTATTTCCATGGGTATGATGTGATGGAACTGGTGGAGAGTGTGGGAAACCGCCGTTATGCCTTTGAGGAAACCACCTATCTGCTCTTGTTTGGCGAACTGCCTACAGAGGAACAGCTGCAAAGCTTTATCGAAATCCTTGTGGGTCTGCAGGAACTATCCGGGGAGTTTGTCCGGGATGTAATTATGAAAGCGCCAAGCGCCAATATTATGAATGCCCTGCAAAAGAGCGTGCTGACCCTTTACTCCTATGATGAGAATCCCGACGATATATCTGTGCCAAATGTGTTGCGCCAGTCACTGCAGTTAATTGGGAAACTGCCGATGATAGCGGTGTATGCCTACCATTCATACCGCCATTTTACCTTTGATGACAACTTTTTTATCCGTACCCCGGATAAAAAACTTTCCATCGCAGAAAATATTCTGCAGATGATACGCCAGGATGGAGAATTTACCGAACTGGAAGCCAAAGTGCTGGATGTTGCCCTGGTGCTCCATGCCGAGCACGGAGGCGGTAACAATTCCACCTTCACCAATCATGTAGTGACTTCCTCTGGGACAGACACCTATTCCACAGTGTCGGCGGCTATTGCCTCTCTGAAAGGGCCACGGCATGGCGGAGCGAATCTAAAGGTACTGCAGATGTTTGACGACATCAAGGAAAACTGTCCGGACTGGGAGGATGAAAACCAGGTGGAGGCATATCTGGAAAAGATACTGAATCGAGAGGCCTTTGACCGCTCTGGCCTGATTTATGGAATGGGGCATGCGGTGTATACGGATTCAGACCCAAGAGAGGTTATATTAAAAAAATATGCAGGGAAACTCTCCGAGGCAAAAGGGCTGGAAAAGGAATTTCATCTCTATGAATTGGTGGAGCAGATTTCCGGCCGGCTGATTATGGAAAAGCACCGCCGGTTTAAGCCGGTATGTGCCAATGTGGATTTCTACAGCGGATTTGTTTATACCATGCTGGGGATTCCCAGAGAATTGTTTACCCCGATATTTGCCGTGTCCCGGATTTCCGGCTGGAGTGCCCACCGGTTAGAGGAACTGGTCAATAGAGGAAAAATTATCCGTCCCGCCTATAAGTATGTGGGAACCCATGAAGAATTTAAAGAACGGGAGGAGCGCTGATGCTCTGAACTCGTAGGAAAAGAGGAGGACAAATGAGATTAGTGATACAGCGTGTCAGAGAAGCCTCTGTCACCATAGATGGCAAAATGGCAGGACAGATTGGAAAGGGCTTTCTGGTTCTCTGGGGAGCGAAGGAGGGAGACACCAGAAAGGAAGCCGATTACCTGGCAGCAAAACTGTGCCGTCTCCGGGTGTTTGAGGACGAGGCAGGCAAGATGAATTTATCTATGAGTGATGTGGGAGGCGGGCTGTTAGTGGTCTCCCAGTTTACCCTGTATGCGGATTGCCGTAAGGGAAACCGGCCGAATTTTATGGCGGCCATGAGGCCGGAGGAATCGGAGCCCCTCTATGAATATTTTCTGGAGCAGTGTGAAAAAGAGGTACCGGTGGTCGAGCGGGGAGAGTTTGGGGCGGATATGAAGGTGTCCCTGGTAAACGACGGCCCGGTAACGATTCTCATGGATACAGAGGAGATGTGCGGTTAGTACGATGCGCCATCGTGACAGCATAACTACGTCAGGTAAAGGAAAAGGAGAGGCATGAATGACTGGGAAACGGCATATGATATTTTTTGACATAGATGGAACCCTGTTGGATGAAAAGACGAACCAGGCCCCGGAAAGTACCATTCGGGCCATTCGCTGTGCCAGGGAAAATGGACATCTGTTGTTTTTGTGCACCGGACGGTGCCAGGCGATTTGGCCCTCGGAAATACTGGACATTGGCTTTGACGGTGCCGTGGGGGGCTGTGGCACCCACATTGTGTACCATGGAAAAGAACTTTTTCACGCCACCCTTGAGCCTTCCCTGCAAAGGGAAATTGTGGAGGACTTAATGCGTTATCACATTGACGGTATACTGGAGGGGCGGGATGGCTCCTATTTCCGGCGGGACTATTGGATGCCTGTGGTAAAGGCCATATTTGAGGAAAATGGAAGCTTCTCTGCCCTCTGCCAGAGTTTCTGGGAGGAGGAACCCCTGGAGTTTGACAAAATGGCGCTGTGGTTTGATGAGAGCAGCGACATGGAAGCCTTTCGCCGCAAATATCAGGAAAAATTTTCCTTTATACTTAGAGACCCCACTTTTTATGAGGTGGTGCCAAAAGGGTGTTCCAAGGCCACGGGAATTGCCTTTCTCTGTGAGAAATTTGGCATTGACCAGGCGGATACCATTGGCATCGGGGACAGCACCAACGATTTGCCTATGTTGAATTACACTGGCATCAGCATTGCCATGGGAAGCGGAAACCCGGACATTTTTCCGGCGGTGGATTACGTCACGGCACCGGTGATGGAGGATGGCATTGAAAAGGCATTACAAAAATATGAAATCATATAGCGCCGGAGGCGCAGAATGGAGGTTGCAATGGCAGTGACAGTAAAACAGTTATTAGAGAAGATGGAGTACCAGCTGCTACAGGGGAGCCTGGATACCCAGGTGGAAGATATCGCTTACGACTCCCGAAAGGTTCAGCCAGGGATGCTCTTTGTGGCAATTGCCGGCACCGTGGTGGATGGACATAAATTCATACCGTCGGCTGTCAGTCAGGGGGCTTCGGTTATCGTGGTGGAAAAAGAGGTGCCCGTGGAAAAGGACGATGTCACGGTAATAAAAGTGGAAAACGGCAGGGAAGCCCTCAGCAAAATGTCAGCGGCCTACTTTGGCTATCCGGCAGAAAAGATGATTTCCATCGGTATTACCGGCACCAAGGGGAAATCCACCACCACCTATATGATTCGGGACATCCTGGAAAAATCCGGTAAGACCTGCGGTCTGGTGGGAACCATCGGCGTGGTAATCCGGGGCCGGGAGATTCCTTCCGAGCATACGACGCCGGAATCCTATGATTTGCAGAAATTCTTTGCCGACATGGTGGAGGAGGGTTGTGAATATATGGTGATGGAGGTCAGCTCCCAGGGAATCAAAATGGACCGTGTGGCAGGCATGACCTTTGATTATGGTGTATTTACCAACCTTTCACCGGACCATATCGGGCCGAATGAACATAGGGATTTTGATGAATATTTAGAGTGCAAAAGCCGGCTGTTTCAGATGTGTAAAACCGGCATTGTCAATGCGGATGATGAGCACTGGCAGGAAATTGTAAAAAATGCCACCTGTGAGATAAAGACCTTTGGCACGGGGGATGCGGATTTGACAGCTGCTGAGATTGAGCATGTGAGAAATAACGGTGACCTCTCCATGAAATTCCGTGCAGGCGGCCTGCTGGAAGGAGAGATGGTAATCGGTTTGCCGGGACGGTTTAATGTCTACAACGGTCTGTGTGCCGCCTGTGTGGGAACGCTGCTTGGGCTGCCGGCTGAAAATATTCGTCAGGCGCTGGCCCAGGTAGAAGTGCGGGGCCGGGTGGAAAGTGTTCCTACGGGACGGAACTTTTCCGTACTGATTGACTATGCCCATAATGGCGTCAGCACCGAGAGTGTATTAAAGACTCTGCGGGAATACAATCCGGGCCGTCTTGTTGCTATTTTTGGCTGTGGCGGCAACCGAAGCAAACTGCGCCGTTATGAGATGGGAGAGGCCGTGGGCAATCTGGCGGAGCTTGCGGTAGTCACCAGTGATAACTCCCGAAACGAGGATGTTATGGACATTATCGAGGATATCAAGGTAGGACTGGCAAAGACGAAGGGCGAGTATGTGGTAATCCCGGACCGCCAGGAGGCAGTCAATTATGCTGTGGAGAATGCCAGAGAGGGAGATGTGATTCTTCTTTTGGGCAAGGGACATGAGGAATATCAGGAAATTAACGGCGTTCGGTATCATTTTAGCGACAGGGAGGCCGTGGATAAAGCCTTGTCCAGACTGTGATGAGGACAGGTAAAGACCTGCGGTTGTAAGAGAGAGGTTGAGTTTTGAATTTGGCCCCCAATTATAGTTTGTGTAAAAAGGACTTGCCGCTAAAAGCGGCAATGTCGGTATTGCACCGGAATCGCACTCGGAAAACGGGTTTTCCAGATGCGATTCCGGTGCAATACTTCCTCATCACAAAGTGATGAGGACTTTTTACACATTACGGAAATACGAAAATTCAAAATCCAGCAAAAAGGTCTTTACAAAATTGGATAATATTGCTATAGTAATAGATGTATAGGTATCATATAAGACAAAGGAAATGTCGATATATAATAAAAGGCAGGGTTATGTCCTGGCTTGAGGTAAAGGAATACCGTTTATTTTTTTCAAAGGAGTGATTTACATGAGTGATTTTTATGGTATCGGAGGATTGGGTTCCAGTTCCTTTTTTGACTCGTATTTTGGGAGCAGCAACTATTCTTCCTCCAACAACAGCAATCTGACCAGCAGCATTCTTGGCGGAAGCAATTCCTTTAATGCCCTGGGCGATTTGACTATGATTCGCAGCGGCGCTTACAAGAAGGCTTTGAAATCCTATTATGCCATCCAGAAAAGCGATGATAAAGAGTCGATTTCCGGTTCGGGCAAGGCAGACAGCAACAATAAGCTTTCCCTGGTAAAGAGCACGGCAAAATCTCTGAACGAGTCCGCAAAGAAATTACAGAACATTGATTATAAAAAGGCAACCACAGAAGATATAATGGACGATGTGAAGAGTTTTGTTTCTGACTATAACAGCATGTTAAACTCTACTAAGAACTTAAATTCCTACAGCATTCTCCAGACCACCGTATGGGCTTCGGATCAGATGCAAACGGCTAAGGGACTGTTGGATAAAGTGGGCATTACCGTGAATGCAGATAATACTTTGGCTCTGGATGAGGAGAAGTTCAAGAGTGCCAATATGGGAGATATTAAGGCACTGTTCTCCGGAAGCAGTTCTTTGGCTTCCCGGATTGCACAGAAGGCTTCTACCATCAGCAACCAGAGTGCCAACCAGCTTTCCATTAACTCGGGAAGAAGTCTTTATACTATGTATGGTACTCTGCTTTAATCAAAGAACGTATTAAATAAAGATAGAGAAACGGCACAGATGGGGTTTCCCGTCTGTGCCGTTCTTTCGGGTCTGTGGACAGCAGGAAATTATGGACAGCAGGGAAAGGATTGGAACAGGAGGAAAGGATGTACCGCTTTTTTGTGCCGGTGGAGAACGTGTCCGATGGAGAAATTCTCATTACCGGAGATGACGTCAATCACATTAAAAATGTTCTCCGCATGAAACCGGGAGAAAAGGTAGTGGTTTCCTGTGGAAGGGGAACGGATTATTTTTGCGTAATAAAGGGGATTGAAAAAGAAAACATCTGTCTGATAGTGGAGAAGGAAGAGCAGACGGCGGCGGAACTGCCAGTGCAGATAACTCTGTTTCAGGCTCTGCCAAAGAAGGATAAAATGGAACTGGTAATTCAGAAGGCCGTTGAACTGGGAGCGGCACAAATCGTCCCGGTGATGACAAAGCGGTGCGTCGTCCGGCTGGATGCTAAAAAAGGGGAGAAAAAGCAGAGCCGGTGGCAAACCATTGCCGAAGCGGCAGCAAAGCAGAGCGGCCGGGGGCTTCTGCCCCGGATTCATCCGGTGGTGGATTTTGCCGGAGCGCTGGAACTGGCGAAAGACATGGATACAGTATTGATTCCCTATGAACTGTGTGAGGACATGGGAGCTTCGGTTCGGGCCATGGAGCAGGCGGCCGAGGGGAACAGCATTGGTATTTTCATTGGGCCGGAGGGCGGTTTTGAGAGAAGCGAAGTGGAACAGGCAGTGAGCCAGGGGGCCATTCCTATTTCTCTGGGGCGACGGATACTGCGCACGGAAACTGCCGGACTGGCAGTGCTGTCGGTACTGATGTTCCAGATTGAGGGGACGGGAAAATATGCGCAGTAAGGGGGCGCAGAAATGAGGAAAAACATGGAATGTTATTTAGATAATGCGGCTACGACACAGCCCCTTTCCCAGGTGTGCGAACTGGTGGCGGAGGCAATGGGAACTGCCTATGGCAATCCCTCCTCCCTGCACAAAAAAGGCGTGGAAAGTGAACAGTACATCCGGCAGGCTGCAGAGCGCATTGCCCGGACGCTGAAATGCCAGACAAAAAACATCATATTTACCTCTGGCGGTACCGAGAGCAACAACATGGCGCTGATTGGCACGGCGCTGGCCAACCGCCGTCAGGGACAGCATATTATCACCACCTGTTTTGAGCATCCCTCGGTGCATGAACCCCTTATCTATCTGGAGAACATGGGCTATGAAATCACGATGCTGCCAGTGGACAAAAACGGACATATTGAACCGGAAACAGTAAAGGAAGCACTGCGGGAGGACACGATTTTAGTGTCAGTCATGCTTGTGAATAATGAAGTGGGAGCGGTTTTGGATGTGGAGGGCATATCCCGGGTAATCCGGGAGTATAGTCAGGATATACTATTTCATGTGGATGCCATTCAGGCTTACGGAAAAATGCGGTTAAAACCGGAGCGGATGGGCGTAGATTTGATGAGTGCCAGCGGCCATAAAATTCATGGGCCCAAGGGAATTGGATTTTTATACGTATCGGACAGGGTAAAGATGCACGCCTACCTTCATGGCGGCGGGCAGCAGGGGGGACGGCGCTCTGGGACGGAAAACGTGCCGGGTATTGCCGGCCTTGGTCTGGCGGCAGAGGAGATGCACCGGGAGATGGAGGAAAAGAGAGAGTATCTCTATAGCTTAAAGAGGCATTTTCTCTCCCGCATAGAGGAAATAGAAGGGGTAACGGTAAATGCCTGTGAGCCGTCTTTCATAGAGCAGACGGCGCCTCATATCGTCAGTGTCAGCTTTGCGGGGCTCCGCAGTGAGGTTTTGCTCCATGCCCTGGAGGAACGGGGGATTTATGTCTCCTCCGGTTCGGCCTGCTCGTCGAATCATCCGGGTATCAGTGGCACGCTTCAGGCCATCGGTGTACCGGCGGAGCTGTTGGAGTCCACATTGCGGTTCAGCTTTTCAGTATTTACCACGAAGGAGGAACTGGATTATACGGTGGAGTGCCTGAAGGAACTGGTGCCGGTGCTGGCCCGCTACACAAGACATTAGGTGAACTGCAAATACAGGCGGCAGCTGCAGGTTGCAGGTACAGGACGTAAATACAGGTTGTATAGAAGAAAAAGAAACAGAAATCATTGGAAATGAGGAGAGTTATGGTACGAGCATTTTTAATAAAGTACGCAGAGATTGGCATTAAGGGAAAGAACCGTTACATGTTTGAGGATGCGCTGGTGTCCCGGGTTTCGGAGAGACTGGCACGCTGTGAGGGGAAATTTTCCGTGACAAAGGAGCAGGGCCGGATTTATGTGGAGGCTAAAACTGCCTTTGACCAGGAAGAGGTTACGGAAGCTTTGAGTCACGTATTCGGCATTGCCCACATCTGTCCGGTGGTGTTAGTGGAGGACAAGACCTTTTCCGTAGTGTGTCGGGAACTGGTGGCACATATGCAGGAGGAACTGGGAGAGAAGCCCTTTACCTTCAAGGTGTTTGCCAAGAGGAGCGATAAGCAGTATCCGATGGAGAGCCCGGAAATCTGTGTGGAGGCCGGGGCGTATGTACTCAAGCATATGCCAAATGCCTCTGTGGATGTGCATCATCCAGAGGTCTCTGTCTATGTGGAAATCCGCCAGCGTGCCTATGTCTATGTCACCAGTATTCCAGGACCGGGGGGAATGCCAGTAGGCACCAGCGGCCGGGGGATGCTCTTGCTTTCCGGAGGGATTGACAGTCCGGTGGCCGGATATATGATGGCAAAACGGGGCGTCACCATTGAGGCGGTATATTTCCATGCGCCGCCCTATACCAGTGAGCGGGCGAAACAAAAGGTAGTGGATTTGGCCAGGCTGGTATCGGAGTACGCCGGGAAAATCAATCTCCATATAGTGAATTTTACGGACATCCAGTTGTATATTTACGACCAGTGTCCCCATGATGAGTTGACGATTCTCATGCGCCGGTATATGATGCGGATTGCAGAGACCATTGCCAGGGAGCGGAACTGCCTGTCCCTGATTACCGGAGAGAGTGTGGGGCAGGTGGCGAGCCAGACCATGCAGAGCCTGGCGGCTACGGATGCGGTTTGTACCATGCCGGTATTCCGGCCGTTGATAGCCTTTGATAAAAATGAAATCATTGAGATTGCAGAGCGGATTGATACCTTTGAAACATCGATTCAGCCCTTCGAGGACTGTTGTACCATATTTGTGGCAAAGCATCCGGTGACAAAGCCGGACATTGCCAAAATGGAGCAATCGGAAGAAAAACTGGCAGAGCGGATTGATGAACTGGTGGAGACGGCTATTGCCGGACGGGAGATTATAGAAGTACAGAAGCAGTAACGAAAAAAGAAGCTAGCCGGCGAACCAGCGTAGCCCCATTCAAGCAACAACCCCAATATTCTGTGAAATAAATTTCGCAGTGAAATTTATTTCACGATGAAAGCGTCCAGCTTGGAAAGAATATCATCGACATTGCTTTCGCTATGGATGTTTAAGTCAATTGGCTTAGACAAATCCAGGCTGAAAATCCCCATAATAGATTTGGCATCAATGACATAACGGCCGGATACTAAATCAAACTCCGCATCGTACTTTGTCACTTCGTTTACGAATGCCTTTACCTTATCGATGGAATTCAGGGAAATTTGAACCGTTTTCATAATAAAGTCCCTCCTTTTCTTGTTTTTTGAAGATGTTTCCTTATCTTCATGTATTATACTAGTATGAAGTGGGAATTATGTCAATATCAAAAATTGACGAGGAGTGAAGAAAAAAATACAGATTTTTGTGCAATGTGCCAACCAGATTCTGGAAAATCATGGATATATGGCAGAGAAATATACAATGGGAGGCTGGAATGAGAGCAGCATTTCTTACGCTGGGATGTAAAGTGAATTTTTACGAGACAGAAAAAATGAAAGAGCAGTTTCGGGCGAGGGGCTTTGATATTGTGGAGTTTGACAAAGAGGCAGAGGTCTATATTGTCAATACCTGTACCGTGACCAATATTGCCGACCGGAAGTCCAGGCAGATGCTTCACCGGGCCAAGAAGAAAAATCCGGACAGTCTGGTGGTAGCAGTGGGCTGCTATGCCGAAAGCGGCGGCAAACAGTTGTTAGAGGATTCGGCCATCGATGCGGTCTTTTCCAATAGGGAAAAGGCAGAGGCTGCAGAAAAAATCATAGAGACCTTTCACCTGCACCCGGCGGAAAAAAGAGGAGCAGGGGAAAAAGAACCGGAACAGGTCTCTGCTCCGGAGACGGACAGAACCAGAGCCTACATTAAGATTCAGGATGGCTGCAACCAGTTTTGCACCTACTGCATGATACCCTATGTGCGGGGCCGGGGCGTCCTGTCCAGTATGCCGGAGGAAGAGGTAATGGCCCAGGTGGAGCATCTGGCAGGGAAGGGAGTTCATGAGGTGGTGCTTACAGGCATTCATCTTTCCTCCTACGGAGTGGATTTTTCCGGGGAAAAGAATTTTGTCCGCTTGGGGGGCAGGCCCCTTCTGGAAGTGCTGGAAAAGGCGGCAGAAGTGGAAGGCATAGAGAGAATCCGGCTGGGCTCTTTGGAGCCCCGGATTATCACAGAGGAATTTCTGGAAAAAATGGTACATATACCAAAGGTCTGCCCACATTTTCATTTGTCCTTACAAAGTGGATGCGATTCGGTTTTGAAGCGGATGAACCGCCATTACACCACAGAGGAATACCACAGCCGGGTGGAACTTCTGCGGCAGTATTTTGACAATCCGGCGGTTACGACGGATATCATCGTGGGATTTCCGGGGGAGACGGAAGAAGAATTTTTGCAGACCAGAGAATATCTGGTCAGGCTTCGTCTGGCGGACATCCATGTATTTCCCTATTCGCCCCGGGCGGGTACGAAGGCGGCGGACATGGAGGGCCAGGTTGCTGGCGAGGTAAAAAAATCCCGCAGTGAAATACTTCTTTCTGATACGGAAAAGTACCGCCTAGAGTACGGACAGGCCTTTCTTGGCAGACAGGAAGAGGTGCTTTTTGAAGAGGAGGCAGAAGAAGGAGGAGAGCGGTATCTCATTGGACACAATGAGCGGTATGTAAAAATTGGTGTGCCCCTTGAGGAAGCCAGAGAAAAAAACTGGCGGGAAAATGAAATCCACCAGGTTACGGTGGAGAAAGTCATGAAAAAATAGTTGCTAATTTTTGGTGGATATATTACAATTAAGATAATTCGGGTATGAGTTATCGGGAAGGGACGTGACAATATGCAGGAATTTAACAACACACAGTATTTCAAGGTGGATGTGGATAGAGACTATGACGTCCGGGATGTGATTGCCTCCGTATACACCGCTTTGACGGAGAAGGGGTATAATCCGGTCAATCAGATTGTCGGCTATCTCATGTCTGGCGACCCTACCTATATTACCAGCCATAAAGGAGCCCGCAGTCTTATCATGCGTGCGGAGCGGGATGAGATTATTGAGGTATTTCTGGAAGATTATATTGAAAACAACCTGAAAGAGCAGGGACAATGATTTGAAAATCATGGGACTTGACTACGGTTCTGTTACCGTTGGCGTGGCAATCAGTGATTCCATGCTGCTGACGGCACAGCCCGTTGAAGTTATAAAAAGGAAAAGTGAAAACAAGTTACGACAGACTCTTGCCCGCATTGAAGAACTTGCGGCGGAGAACGAAGTGGGGCGTATTGTACTGGGCTGTCCAAAGAATATGAACAATTCGGAGGGAGAGCGGGTACAGCGCACGAAAGAATTTATGGAAAAACTGATAGCCAGGACGGGACTGGAGGTCGTGCTGTGGGACGAGCGGCTCAGTACCGTTTCCGCTATGGACGTGTTGAAGGAGGCTGGAGTGCGCCGGGAGAACCGTAAGGCATACGTGGATAAAATTGCCGCCTCTCTTATTTTGCAGGGCTATCTGGATTCCATTCGTGACGAAAGGAAATGAAGAAAGAGCAGGAAAAATCACTTTGGAACGGAGGAAAGAATGACGGAAAGTGGTAAAATCACACTTACTGCTGACGATGGCAGTGAGGAGGTTTTTTTTGTGCTGGAAAAAGCCGAAATTACAGGAGGCTCCTACCTTTTGGTGACAGATGGTCTGGAGGAGGATGCCCAGGCTCTGATTCTGAAAGAAGTGGAGGATGCAGAGACGGTGGCCTATGAGGTCGTGACGGAGGAAAGAGAACTGAGGATTTTATCCAGTTATTTTGAGGAACTGCTGGATGACGAGGTAGAAATAAGACTAGAATAGAGAGGTGTAATTTTGAAGAAAAAAGAAAAGACGGGGAATGAGTACGTAAGAATTGTTCCCCTGGGAGGATTAGAGCAGATCGGAATGAACATTACGATCTTTGAAACCGAGTCAAGTATTATTGTGGTGGATTGTGGGCTGGCCTTTCCGGAGGATGACATGCTGGGAGTGGACCTGGTAATCCCGGACATCACATATTTACAGGATAACAGGGAAAAGGTGAAGGGCTTTGTAATAACCCACGGCCATGAGGACCATATTGGCTCCCTGCCCTATGTGCTGCAGCAGATTAACGTCCCAATCTATGCTACCAGACTTACCATGGCGATTATTGAAAACAAGTTAAAGGAGCACAATTTAATAAACAGTGTGAAACGCAAGGTGGTAACCTACGGACAGTATATCAATCTGGGGGATTTCCGCATTGAGTTTATCCGGACAAACCACAGCATAGCGGATTCGGCGGCGTTAGCCATTTACACGCCGGCGGGAGTCATTGTGCATACCGGAGACTTTAAGGTGGACTATACCCCGGTATATGGCGATACCATTGACCTGACACGGTTTGGAGAACTGGGTAAGAAAGGAGTGCTGGCGCTGATGTGCGACAGTACCAATGTACTGAATCCGGGCTTTACCATGTCAGAGCGTACCGTGGGAAAAACCTTTGACAATATATTTGAGGAAAATTCAAAGAGCCGTATTATTGTGGCCACCTTTGCCTCCAACGTAGACCGGGTGCAGCAGATTATTAACTCGGCGAAGAAGCAGAACCGGAAGGTGGTAATTGAAGGCCGCAGTATGGTAAACATTGTGAATACGGCGGTGGAACTGGGATATATCCAGGTGCCGGATAATATGATTATTACGCTGGAGGAAATGAAAAATTACACGGATGACCAGCTGGTGCTGATTACCACAGGAAGCCAGGGTGAGTCCATGGCGGCGCTGTCCCGGATAGCGGCTTCCATCCACCGGAAGATTACGATTATGCCAGGGGATGTGGTGATTTTCAGTTCCCGTCCGATTCCGGGCAACGAGAAATCGGTTTCCAAGGTAATGAATGAGCTTTCCCAGAAGGGGGCCAAGGTTATCATTCAGGATACTCATGTATCGGGACATGCCTGTGAGGAGGAAGTGAAGCTGATTTACTCCCTGGTGAGGCCGAAATTTGCCATCCCGGTACACGGTGAATACCGCCACCTGCTGGGGCAGAGTGAGGTGGCCCAAAAGATGGGCGTGCCAAAGGAGAATGTAATGATTCTTCGTTCCGGTGAGGTGCTGGAAATGAAAGAGGACAGTGCGAAAGTAGTAGGTACGGTACAGGCCCAGGGGATTATGGTAGATGGTCTGGGCATTGGTGATGTGGGCAACATTGTGCTCCGTGACCGCCAGCATCTGTCCGAAAACGGCCTGTTAGTAGTTGTTCTGGCTTTAGAGAGAGGTTCGAATCTGATTTTGTCCGGGCCGGATATTGTTTCCCGTGGTTTTGTCTATGTGAGGGAATCCGAAAATCTCATGGACGAATGCCGGGAGGTAGTCAATATTACGCTGGACCGTCTCTATGACCGGGGAATCACGGACTGGGGACGGATGAAAACGGAAATTAAGGATTCTCTCAACGATTTTCTGTGGAAGAAAACCAAGAGAAATCCGATGATTCTTCCTATCATTATGGAGGTATAAAAGTCCATGCTGAAGGCTGTGCGAACCATACTGATTGTATTATTGAATATTATTTTTTATGGTCTGGTGGTGTTCGGCGGCCTGCAGCTTTGCCATGCCGGGTATTCCTTTGCCTATGATGTGCTGGGGGAGACCGCAGCGGTACTGCCGCCGGGAGAAGATAAGTCCTTTACCATTACAGAGGATGAGGATGCATTTACTGTGGCAGAGAATCTGGCCAATCAAAATCTGATAAAAAGCCAGTATTCCTTTTATCTGAGAATGCGGCTCCAGGAGGGCCGCCAGTCCCCGATGAAGCCGGGGACGTATACTCTCAATACCAGCATGACGTATGAGGAGATATTGAATATCATCTGCCCGGCTTAGCGCCATCGTGCCAGGGCAGATGTTTTGACGTAGCACGGCGGCATCATCGTGTTCGGACAGATGTTTGAATGTAAGAGACACATGATTCCCGTGTGGACACTTCGGAATGGAGGAAATTATGGAGCAGGAGCGGATGGAAGTATTTTTGGAAAGGTTCCGTCAGGAGCCGCCTTCCTATATCCGGGTGCTGGAAAAGCAGGCACTGGCGGAAGACGTACCCATTATCCGGCGGGGAACCCAGGATGTACTGCGGTTTCTCCTGCGGACGAGAGAGCCGGAGCGGCTCCTGGAGATTGGGACGGCCATTGGCTACTCGGCTCTGTTTATGAAGGAGTGCCTGCCGGAGAAAAGCCGGATTACTACGATTGAGAAGGTGGAAATGCGGCTGGTGGAGGCCAGAAAAAATCTGGCAGAGTATGATAAAGAAGGCCGGATACGGCTGTTAGAAGGAGAGGCGGCAGAGAAACTCCATGAACTGGTGAAAAAAGGGGAAACCTTTGATTTTATTTTTATGGATGCGGCCAAGGGCCAGTATCTGAATTTTCTGCCGGATGTGGCAGCCCTGCTGACACCGAGCGGACTTCTGGTGTCGGACAATATCTGGCATGAGGGAGATGTAATGGAGTCCCGGTATGCGGTAACCAGGCGGGACCGGACGATACATGGGCGGATGCGGGAGTATCTGCAGGCCATCACCCATCATGAACAGCTGGAAACCATTTGTCTGCCTGTGGGGGATGGCATGACTATCAGTCAGAAAAGAAATTGACAGAGATTGCCAGGGACAAAAGAGAGGATGAAGGAAAATGAAAAAACCGGAGATTCTGGCGCCGGCCAGCAGTCTGGAGGTGTTAAAAACCGCATTTCACTATGGGGCGGATGCGGTGTATATCGGCGGAGAGATGTATGGCCTGCGGGCCAAGGCGAAAAATTTTTCTCCGGAGGAAATGAAGCAGGGCATTGATTTTGCCCATGAGATGGGGAAAAAGGTATATGTGACCGCCAATATTACCGCCCACAACCGGGATATGGAGGGCATTGAAGAATATTTTTGGGAGTTAAAGGAAATGAAACCGGATGCACTGATTATTTCAGACCCCGGCGTACTTATGATGGCGAGAAAAATCTGCCCGGAAATAGACGTGCACATCAGCACCCAGGCCAACAATGTCAATGCATTGACATTCCAGTTCTGGAAGGAGCAGGGAGCCTCCCGTGTAGTGACAGCCAGAGAATTGTCCCTGGAGGAAATTACGGAAATTGATGCGCAGATTCCAGAGGATTTGGAAATTGAAACCTTTGTTCATGGCGCCATGTGCATTTCCTACTCCGGCCGCTGTCTGCTGAGCAACTATTTTACAGGGCGGGATGCCAATCTGGGAGCCTGTACCCATCCCTGCCGCTGGAAATATCATGTGATGGAGGAGACCAGGCCGGGAGTCTATCTGCCGGTGGAGGAGAATGAACGGGGCACCTATATTTTTAATTCCAAGGATTTGTGCATGATTGAGCATATTCCGGAGTTGGTGGCAGCAGGAATTGACAGCTTTAAGATTGAGGGACGCATGAAGGCGGCGCTGTATGTGGCCGTTACTACCCGGACCTATCGACAGGCGGTGGATGATTTTTTTGAGAGCCCGGAGAAATATAAGAGCCGGATTCCCTGGTATCGGGAAGAAATTGCCAAGTGTACCTATCGACAGTTCACCACAGGATTTTTCTTTGGGCCGGTCACCCGTGAAATGCAGGTGTATGATACGAATACCTATGTAAATGAATATATTTATCTGGGTATGGTGGAACAGGTACTGCCAGAGGGACTGGTGGCTTTTGAACAGAGAAATAAATTTTCGGTGGGGGATACCATAGAAATAATGAAACCTTCCGGGGAAAATGTGGAGACGGTTGTCCTGGCTATGTATAATGAGTACGGCCAGGAGGTGGAAAGCTGTCCCCATTCCCGGGAAAAAATCCGGGTGCGTCTGGAGAGACAGCCAGAGGCAGGCGATATTATGAGGAAAAATGCCTAGCCATCGTGCTAGCCCGGAAATGGGAGGCAGGAATGAGTGTCAAGTCAGAAATGTTAAAATTGCTGGAGGCAAACCGGGGTCTGGGTCTCTCCGGACAGGAGATAGCCGACCGTCTGGGAGTCACCAGAGCGGCGGTATGGAAAGCGGTAAAGAGCCTGGAACACGAGGGCTATAAGGTGGAGGCTGCCAATAACCGGGGATACCAGTTGAGCGTGGACAGTGATGTGCTGTCAGCAGAGGGAATTTCTCCAGGACTCAGGGAAAAATACCGGGATTATGAAATTCATGTCTGCAAGTGTGTGGACTCTACCAATCAGGAAATCAAGCGCCGGGCCCTGGAAGGAGCACCTCACGGTCTGGCGGTTCTGGCAGAGGAGCAGACGGCAGGAAAGGGCCGGCGGGGCCGTGGTTTTGTCTCCCCGCCAGGCACAGGAATTTACATGAGTGTGCTATTTCGCCCTGCGCCGGAGCAGTCCCGGGATGTGATATTGATAACCACCGCAGCCTCTGTGGCGGTATGCCGGGGAATCCGCCGTGTGCTGGGAGAGGAGCCGGAGATTAAGTGGGTCAATGACGTATATCTCCGGGGAAAAAAGATATGCGGGATACTGACAGAAGCCGTGTCGGACGTAGAGAGCGGACGGATTGATACGGTGGTGGTGGGCATTGGGATTAATTACCGTGAACCGCCGGGGGGCTTCCCGGAACCACTGCGGGAGCTGGTAGGCGCCCTGTGCCCAGAGACTCCATCGGATGGGGGCTGTCCGCCGCCCCGGAATGAGCTGGCAGCAGCGGTGTTAAATGAACTCTTTGCCCTGTATGACGATTTGCCGGATAAAACTTTTCTGACGGATTACAGACAGTGGTCTAATGTACTGGGAAAAGAAGTGAGATTCACTTCCCCGGAAGCGCGGCCTGATTCCTCGGAAGAGTGGGAGTACGGTGTGGCTGTGGATATTGACGACAAGGGGGGACTGATTGTGGAAAAAGGCGACGGCACCAGACAGATTCTGAATACCGGGGAGATTACCCTGCGGGTGAATGAAAACAAGGCTGCAAGGAGGCAGGCATGACGAAGACATTTGAGACAGCAGAAAAAAAGGAACGGGTTATTCTGGTGGCAGTAAATACAGAAGGAAACGATGCCGATGTGGAGACCTCTCTGGAGGAATTGCAGGAGTTAGCTGACACGGCGGGGGCCGAGACTGTAGGAAAGTTGATTCAGAGGCGAGAGGCTATTCATCCCGGTACCTATGTGGGAAAGGGAAAAATTCAGGAGCTGGCGGACCTTGTCCGTAACCGCCAGGCAGATGCCATTGTCTGTGATGATGAACTGTCCCCGGCGCAGATTACCAATCTTTCAGAAACATTACAGGTCAAGGTAATTGACCGCACGGTGATGATTCTGGATATTTTTGCCGCCCATGCCAGAACCAGCGAGGGAAAGCTTCAGGTGGAGCTGGCCCAGCTGCGATACCGGGCTTCAAGACTTACCGGTCTTGGCAAGTCCCTGTCCCGTTTGGGCGGTGGGATTGGTACCAGGGGCCCCGGCGAGAAGAAACTGGAAATGGACAGGCGGCTGATTCAGGATCGGATTTCCCTTCTGAACCGCCAGTTAAAGGAAGTGGTACAGAACCGGGACACCATGCGCCGGCAGAGAAGCCGGAGCCAGATTCCCACAGTGGCCATTGTGGGCTACACCAATGCCGGGAAATCCACTCTTTTGAATGCGTTGACCCAGGCGGAGGTGCTGGAGGAGGACAAACTTTTTGCCACGCTGGACCCCACCACCCGGAGTCTGGAGAGGGAGGATGGACAAAAGATTTTGTTCACCGATACGGTGGGCTTTATCAGTAAACTCCCCCATCAGCTGGTGCGGGCCTTCCGCTCCACGCTGGAGGAGGCAAAATATGCCGATTTGATTCTCCATGTGGTAGACGCTTCCAATCCTCATAAGGAACATCAGATGGAAGTGGTGTACGATACGCTGGAGGCGCTGGATATTACCGGCAAGCCGGTGTTGACAGCATTTAATAAAGTGGATGTGCTCTCGACGGAGCCGATGGGTGGAGGGGAAATTCTGCTTTATGAGAATACAGGACGGAAGGATACAAGGAGCGATGCCTCTGTGTCCATTTCTGCCAGAGAGGGCATGGGACTGGAACAGCTTCTGGAAAAAATAGTAAAAATGTTAGACGCCGGATTTGTCACGATAGAGAGGCTCTTTCCTTATGAGGAGGCCGGCAAAATCCAGATTATACGGCAGCAGGGCCGTCTGGAGGTGGAGGAGTATAGGGAGGATGGAATCTTTGTCCGGGCCAGTGTGCCGCCGGCGCTGGCGCATTAAACAGTTATAAAAAACAAGAGATACCCTCCAATCGACTCGAACTCACAACGCTCCGCGTTGAAGGTTCTCGCTGATTGGAGGGTATCTCTTGTTTCAATCCTGTTTATCCGCCACCCCTCCCAAAATAAAGACCATCACTACATAATGTGGACAACATAGTATTGGCAGAGAATATCCTTTTATCCTGGATTGTTGGAGTTCTGCATTTTAGCGAATTGCCATTCTTATAGGGAACAGCAAGCCCTTGCGTCCGGCGAGTTGGCTTATATGTTAAATCAGGAACATCCACGAAATCAGCGAGAGTATTTGATGCGAAGCATCACCGACTCGAGTCGATTCGTGGATGTTCCTGATTATTAACCCATATAACCAACTACCCCATTATCACCGTAACCGACACTGGCTTCTCTGCTTCCTCATAAGGAATTACGGTGGTTTTTCCAAGGCTTTTGCCGTCTACAATCAGTTCTTTGACTCCCTTTTCCACGGATTCCGGATTTTCCACTTCAATATGATATTCCACATTGCGGTATTTTCGTGTGATGTGGAAACCGCCGAAATCCTTTGGTACACAAGGGTCAATGCTGAGGCCCTTCAGAGTTGGCTGAACGCCCAGGATATACTGGGAGACGTTCATGAAGGTCCAGGCGGCGGTGCCGGTGAGCCAGCTGTTTTTTGCCTCGCCAAAGAACTTGGCATCCTTTCCGGCAATCATCTGGGAGTATACATAAGGTTCTGTGCGGTGGATTTCACTGATATCCTCCAGATAGGCCGGGCAGGTTCTCTGGTAAACCTCAAAGGCACGGGTGCCACGGCCCAGTTTGGTCTCTGCGGCAGAAATCCACGGGTTGTTGTGACAGAAAATGCCGGCGTTTTCCTTGTATCCAGGCGGATAGGAGGAAATTTCTCCGAGGTTCAAATAGTATTTTGTATACGGCGGTTGCAGAAGGACAATGCCGTATTTGGTATCCAGTCGTTCTTTGACAGAATCCAGCGCCTTTTCAGCCAGACCGTTGTCCAGTCCCACGCCGGCCAGGACACAAAAGCCCTGAGGTTCAATATAGATTTGACCTTCCGCACATTCTTTGGAGCCGACCTTGTTGCCGTCGGCGTCGTAGGCCCGGATAAACCACTGGCCGTCCCAGCCGTCCTTTTCAATAGCGGCAGTCATATCGGCCACGGCGGCACGGGCACGTTCTGCCTCCTCCTGTCTGCCGGTGGCATCGCAGAGGTCAGCATACTCGCCGCCATATTTTACAAACATCCCGGCGATAAAGACAGATTCAGCCACCGGTCCTTCGCTGGGACCAAAGGTCTGGAAGGATTCTCCCGGTTCTGTGGAAAAGCAGTTCAGATTCAGGCAGTCATTCCAGTCGGCACGGCCGATTAACGGCAGTTTGTGCGGCCCCAGATGGTTTATAATATAGTCAAAGGAACGGGTTAAATGCTCAAAAAGGGAGGTGGCAAGACTCTGGTCGTTGTCATAGGGAACCATTTCATCCAAAATGGAGAAATCCCCGGTCTCCCGGATATAGGCAGAGGTTCCGGCAATAAGCCACAGAGGATCGTCGTTAAAGCCGCTGCCTATGTCACTGTTTCCTTTTTTTGTCAAAGGCTGGTACTGATGGTAAGCGCTTCCGTCCGGGAACTGGGTAGAAGCGATGTCGATAATCCGTTCTCTGGCCCGGTCAGGAATCAGATGCACAAAGCCAAACAAGTCCTGGCAGGAATCTCTAAATCCCATCCCCCGGCCGATGCCGGATTCATAATAGGAAGCGGAACGGGACATATTAAAAGTAACCATACACTGGTACTGATTCCAGATGTTTACCATGCGGTTGAGCTTTTCGTCTTCAGAACGCACGGTGTACTTGGACAGCAGGTGCTCCCAGTGGGCCTTCAGTTCATGGAAGGCTTCGGCCACCTGGTCATCGGTTTGGTACTTGGACAGCAGTTCCTTTGCCGGCTTTTTGTTGATAACGTCAGGTGCCTCAAATTTTTCTTCCGGAGCATTCTCGCAATAGCCCAGTACAAAGATAAAGGAACGGCTTTCTCCCGGTTTCAACATAAGATTGAAATAATGGGAGCCAATCGGATACCATCCGCTGGCAATGGAATTCGAAGACTTTCCGTTTTCCACAGCCTGTGGCTCTGTCACACCCCGGTAAGCGCCGAGGAAGTCGTCCCGGCTGGTGTCAAAGCCATCGATATCCTGATTTACAGAAAAGACGGCGTAATGGTTACGGCGCTCACGGTATTCGGTCTTATGGTAGATGGAGGAGCCGATTACCTCCACTTCGCCAGTGTTTAAGTTCCGCTGGAAGTTGGTCATATCGTCCATGGCATTCCACAGACAGAATTCAATATAGGAAAACAGTTTGATTTCCTTTGTTTCGTCGGAATCATTGGTAAGGGTCAGCTGGTTGATTTCACAGCGGTCGTGAACCGGTACGAATGAGAGCAGATGGGCCTTCAGTCCATCTTTTTCAGAGCGGATATGGGTGTAGCCCATACCGTGGCGGCATTCGTAGGCGTCCAATTCGGTTTTTACCGGCATCCATCCCGGATTCCATACGGTATCGCCATCTTTAATATAGAAATAACGGCCTCCCTCATCCCCTGGTATATTATTATAGCGGTATCTGGTGAGGCGCAGCAATTTGGCGTCCTTATAAAAACTGTAGCCGCCGCAGGTATTTGATATCAGTGAAAAAAAATCCGTGCTGCCCAGATAGTTAATCCATGGCAGAGGGGTCTTTGGTGTGGTGATGACATATTCTTTTTTGTCATCGTCAAAGTATCCAAATTTCATGTATTCCTCCGTTCTCCGCTGGATGCGGGAATGTTTTAGGACGAAAACGATTTCGTAATAGTTTTATTATATCGGATGTTTCTGTGAAAAGCAACCAGTTTTTTTGTGCAATTTGAATAATTATTTATGAAAATGTATTGACGAATTGTGGATATTGTGGTATGGTAAAGTTACGAAAACGTTTAAGAAGATAATTTTGGAAATTTTGAGCGAACGAGGGATGGCCATGGTATCAATGAAGGATATATCCCGGCGGTGCAATGTCTCAGTGGCTACAGTCAGCAAGGCGTTGAATAACCGGGGGGATATCAGCAGGGAGACCAAGGAGCGCATCTGCCAGACGGCGAAGAAGATGGGATATCTGCCCAATTCGTCGGCCAGGGCGTTAAAGACAAACCGCACATACAATCTGGGTGTGTTGTTTGTGGATGAGGCGAACAGTGGATTGACACATTCATATTTTTCGCATGTACTGGACAGTTTTCGTCTGGGAGCGGAAGAAGAAGGCTATGATATTACTTTTATCAGCAAGCATGCTGGGAAAGATGTTTTATCTTATTATGAACACAGTAAATACCGGGGTGTAGATGGTGTCGTAGCAGCCTGTGTGGATTTTGACGCAGATGAGGTCAAGGAGCTGATAAATGGAAATATACCGGTTGTCACCATTGATTATGTTTTTGACAACCGTTCCTGTATCCTGTCTGACAATGTATATGGAATGGAAGAATTGGTAACCTATATTGTGAGACAGGGACACAGAAAGATTGCATACATTCATGGAGCCGATTCCTCAGTGACACAGAATCGTCTGGGAAGTTTCTTTCGGACCATGAAGAAGTTTGACATCGAGGTAAGAGAGGAATATATCCGGGAAGGTGTCTATCACTCACCGGATGTCTCGGCAGAATTAACAAATGAATTATTAGCATTGCAGGACAGACCCACCTGTATCATTTATCCGGATGATTTTTCTTGTATTGGTGGTATCAATGTAATTGAGGGACAGGGCTTGTCGATTCCCGACGATATTTCTGTGGCGGGATACGACGGACAGCGGATTGCTCAGGTAATCGAGCCTAAACTTACCACATACCGGCAGAATGCAGAGGAAGTTGGACGGATTGCAGCAAAAAAACTCGTGGAAATGATTGAACAGCCAAAATCGGCGTTGATTGAGCGGGTTGTTGTGAGAGGTGAACTGGTGCAGGGAAAGTCGGTTCTGAAATGTAAATAATAGAGGGAGGCCCCATGTCCATGTATGATTTATGGGACACCCTCGGAAACTATTCATAGTGTGCCGGTTATCGGTACACTCAAAAAATGACAGGAGGACTATAGTTTATGAGGAAAAAATTGTTTGCAGTGGCCCTGGCCCTGACAATGGTAGTTGGCACACTGGCTGGCTGTAACAGCAACGATGCAGGTACCAGTACGGATAACAACAACACCACTACTACGGAAGAGAATACCGCAGCTCCAGAGATCGAAAAGATTGCTGACGGCGGTGGAAAGGTTCTGAATATTTATGTTTGGAATACGGATTTCCAGAAGATGATTGAGAAATATTATCCGGATTATGATAAGAAAACCGGAACAATTGGCGATGTTAAGGTTAACTTCATTCAGAATCCTAATGAAGGTGGTGTATACCAGAAGAAACTGGATGAGGCACTGACAGCACAGGAAAGTGCAGCAGCCGATGACAAAATCGACATTTTCCTCTGTGAGATGGACTATGTCAACAAGTACACCAACACAACGTTGGCAGCACCGATTTTGGGACTGGACATTGCGGAGAGCGATTTAGCTCAGATGTATAACTACACCAAGGTAGCGGCAACGGATGACTCCGGCGTTCTTCGCGGCATATCCTGGCAGGGATGCCCGGCTGGATTCATTTACAGACGTTCCTATGCAAAAGACATTTTCGGAACCGATGATCCGGAGCAGATTCAGGAGCAGTTAAAGGATTGGGATAGTTTTACTGCAGCAGCTGAGAAGGTAAAAGAGGCATCCGATGGCAAGATCACCATGCTTTCCGGTTATGCCGATGCCATTCGTGTGTACGCCAACAACGTATCCCAGAAATTTGTAAGTGATGACAACAAGCTTCAGCTGGACCCGGCTCTTGAAGCATGGATTGATCAGACAAAGGACTATACAGACAAGGGTTATAACCAGAAGACAAAGATCTGGGATGATGACTGGCAGGCAGGCATGGGTGAGAATGGTAATGTATTTGGATATTTCGGACCAGCATGGTTGATTAACTTCACCATGGCACCTAATTCCGGTTCTAAGACAGATAAGGACGGCAATTACACCGGTGGCGGAAGTTACGGTGACTGGGCAATATGTACCGGTCCACAGTCCTTCAACTGGGGTGGTTCTTTCATCTGTGCCGCAACGGGAACGGACAATGCTACACTGGTGGCAGACATCATGAAGAAATTCTGCACGGATAAAGATATCATGTGCAAAATCAGTGAGGGTACTCAGGACTTCATAAACAACAAAGAGGCAAATGCACAGTTAGAGAAAGATGGCGTAACCAGTGGTCTCCTGGGCGGACAGTCCCTGGTAGCAGCACTTGGCGCAGCGGCAGAGAATATCGACTGCAGCAATATATCCCCATATGACCAGATGTGCATCGAGAACCTGTATAATGCAATGTACGATTACTTTGATGGTAAATGCAGCAAGGATGAAGCGATTGCCAAGTGGAAAGATGAGACCCATAAATCCTATCCTGAATTAAAGTGAATAAATTCACTCGTAAGTAATTGATATACTGCTAAGTATACGCAACTGTATTTTAGTGGGGCAGGGGTGTCCTGTCCCACTATTTTTAATAAAAATAACTTTACCACAGGTAAGGGGGGATTTTATGGCTGGAAAAGCAAAGTCAGCAGAGGCAGGGCAGATGCGCTACCAGCGCCCACATAAATTGAAATACGGAAAATGGGGCCTGATTTTCATAGCGCCGTTCTTTGCTGCATATGCGGTGTTTCAATTATACCCGTTGATTCAAACGTTTTATACCAGTTTCTTTTCGCAGTATCGGAGCATGATTAATCCTACAGAGATATTCAGGGAATATGTGGGATTTGATAACTATGTCTCCTCATTTACCCAAGGGCATCTGTTAGAATATTTTGGCAACACCTTATTACTATGGCTTCTCGGATTTATTCCGCAGATTCTGTGTTCGCTGTTGTTTGCCTCCTGGTTTACCGATATCCGGTTGAAACTGAAAGGGACAGGGGCGGTAAAGGTTATTTTATATTTGCCGAATATGTTAATGGCCTCTTCCATCGCTGTGTTGTTTTGTAAATTGTTCGCAAAACAGGGACCGGTCAACAGCATCATAGAAAGTATGGGCGGGGGAACCTTTGATTTTCTGAGTAGTGAGTGGGGTATCCGGCTGCTCGTTGCCTTCATTCAGTTTTTGATGTGGACGGGAAATACCACCATTCTTTTGATGGCAGGAATTATGGGTATTGACCCGGCGCTGTATGAGGCCTCCTCCATTGACGGGGCCAGCGCAGGACAGCAGTTTCGGAGGATTACGATTCCGATGCTGAAACCGATTCTTTTATACGTGCTGGTAACCTCCATGATTGGTGGTCTGCAGCTCTTTGATGTTCCGCGATTGATGACGAACCAGATGGGCGGGCCGAGTGGCGTTGCCAAGACGGTAATTATGGATATCAGTGCCGGCATTACCGGTTCCGGTGATATCGGAGTGGCTGGAGCGGAATCCGTTGTTCTGTTCTTAGTAGCCGGACTGTTAGGCATCTTCCTGTTCCGTATTATGCAGAGTGATGATGCCAAGGAGGCGAAGGCCAATAAGAAGGCAAAGAAACAAGCTATGAAGGCAGCAAAGGGGGTGCAGTAAATGGCAAAAGCGAGTAATCTGACAGCCAGTGAACTGAAAGGGCGCCGAGTGCTGATTCTGAGGCGTGTCATTGCCTATGTAGTATTGATTGTTATCTGTGTCATTGCACTGTTTCCCTTTGTTACACTGGTAATTAATATGACGAAGGACAATGCGACTCTGACCAGGACTTTCAATCTGATTCCCGGTGGAAATTTTATCACTAACTGGGAAAATGTGTTGGCAGACTCCAATGTTCCGTTGTTCCATTCCATGCTTAACAGTTTGATTGTGGCAGCGTCTTCCTGTATCCTGAGTGTGTATTTCTCCACTCTGACAGCCTATGGTCTGCACGCCTATGATTTCCGTCTGAAAAAGGCGGCATTTGTCACCATTATGGTAATCCTGATGGTGCCAACCCAGGTATCGGCATTGGGTTTTGTGGATATGATGAAATCCTGGGGATTATATGACTCGTATATTCCTCTGATTTTCCCGACCATTGCTTCCCCGGCGGTATTCTTCTTCATCAAGCAGTACATGGAGAGTTCCCTGCCGTTAGAGATTGTGGAGGCGGGCCGGATTGACGGCGGCCACGAATTTTACATTTTTAACTTTGTTGTCCTGCCGATTTTGAAACCGGCCATGGCAGTGCAGTTAATCTTCCAGTTCGTAGCATCCTGGAACAATTACTTCCTGCCACAGTTGTTGATGGATGGCAGCAGTAAAAATGCAACCCTGCCGCTGGTTATTGCCGGTCTTCAGGCAGAAGCTAACAGTAACTTTGACTTAGGAAAGGTGTACATGGTTCTTGGTATTGCGATTATTCCGTTGATTATCGTGTACCTGTGCCTCTCCAAATTCATTATCCGGGGTATTGCTCTGGGTTCTGTAAAGGGGTAATATTTTAATACCAGAAGTTAAAAAGAAACTGCCGTTCAGGCCGTGGGAATCGTGACGCAAGCGTCAAATATTCCCAC
>JAFLTB010000089.1 GCA_022510605.1 Lachnospiraceae bacterium | reverse complement strand
TTCGAACCGGCAACGCTTGCGCGTTAAGGTTCTCACTGATTGGATGATATCTCTTGCCTTTGTTTTAAGATTTATTTGTTAAATAAGCATTTAACTAATAAAAAGAATAGGTTCCATATTTCCCAGAAATATTTTCGAAAAAAACAAAGAATGAAATGGTACCTAGCAAAAAAATCTTTTCCCTTAACTTTTACTAATTAATATTTTCACAGTTAGAGCCGGACAATAAGCACTAATCCTTATGTAAACGGACACCAGCCTCTTGGGAAACAACGGGCAATAGCCCTTATGTAAACAACGGGCAATAGCCCTTATGTTGGGAAAAATCCACGAATCAGCGAGAGTATTTGATGCGAAGCATCACCGACTCGAGTCGATTCGTGGATTTTTCCTCGTTTCGTTGCGCTCGTGTACGGCATTCGCCGTATACAATCAAAAAAGTGTATTCCTTTGTGAATAAATTCACAGGAATACACTTTTCCGATTGTGCATAGCTCATTGCACCAACATATTTTCAATAAACACGCCATAGCCTCTGGTGGGGTCGTCCACCAGGACATGGGTTACGGCTCCGATAATTTTGCCGCCTTGTATAATAGGTGAGCCGCTCATTCCCTGGACAATTCCTCCCGTGAGTTTTAGCAGCTGTTTGTCTGTCACCCGGATAATCATGCTTTTATTATCGTTACTGTTGGTATTGATGTCCTCAATCACAATTTCGTATTTTTTGCTGGTGCCCTCTAAGTTGGCATAGAGCCAGGCTTTTCCCTTCCGGATTTTCTGCTTGATTCCCACTGGCAGAAACTCTGTCGTGTAGTCTCCGATATCTTCCTGCCTCATCTGCCCGAATACGCCCATGCTGGTATTTTTTTTGATTTCCCCGATTTCATTGGCCGCCACCATATTAATATAACCCTGAAGTTCCCCGGGTTCCCCGTCTTTTCCCTGGGTAATGCCCAGAATTTTGGTCCGGTACAGTTCGCCGTCCTGAAGATTCAGAAGACTCCCCGTGTCACTGTCCGTTATGCCGTGCCCCAGCGTGCCAAATTTCCCCTCTCTGGTAACGTAGGTCAGAGTTCCTATTCCCTGTGTATCCTCCCGAACCCATGCTCCTATTTTATAAGTACGGTCAGTGGCCAGTACAGGACGGATAGCCACTTTCATCCTTTCCCCATTCCGGCGGATTGTCACAGAAGCTTTTTTGTTCTCCGTTTCCTGTATGGCAGCATTTAACTGGGTAATGGTAGCTACCGGAGTCCCCTCCCACTGCAAAATATAATCACCACTTTTCAGGATATTGCCGCCCGGTTCATAGGTAAGCCCATCCCGCCCTTCAATTTCCGCTGTGTCCAACACCAACAGCCCATTGGTCTCCACATAAATGCCAATGGGTTCCCCGCTGGGGGCCACCTCCATTCTTTCAATGACCCGTACATTTACATTTTTTACCAGAACCACCCCAAAAAGACTGACCGGGACATGGTATTCCCCTGTCTCCTGGGACAAGACGGAAAATCCATTATTCTGATTGGTTACCATCAAAGTTTCCTTTGACTCCTGAGTATAAAATCCAAAGGGGAGCGCAACCTCCTCTGTCTCTCCCACAAAGGCAAACAGCTGGTTGGGAACCAGGTTTTTGGCATAGTGAAAAATCAAATACCCCGCCACAAACAAATCTGCCACCAGAAATAAAATAAAAATACGACGCAGTTTTTTAATCATGTCAACCTCCCTTTCGAAGTATCATGTCAAACAGGAGTTTTGAAGTACGCTTCAAAACTCCTGTTTAGTATATCCATTTATTTGGTTTTCATGATTTCTGCCATTTCTTTCATTTCTCTGGCATTGACCCGCACTGCGTCGGTAATCTCCACACCGCCAAGAATCCGGGCCAGTTCCTCCTCGCTTTCCTCTCGGGAAAGCCGTCGTATCCGGGTACGGGAGCGTCCCTCCTCCACCACCTTTTCAATGACGTAATGATAATCCGCCATGGCAGCAATCTGGGCCAGATGAGTAATACAAATCACCTGATGCTGTCTGCCAATAAGGCTCATCTTCTCCGAGACCTTTTGGGCTGTACGGCCGCTGATTCCCACATCAATTTCATCAAAAATCAACGTCTCTATCTGGTCGCTGTCAGCAAACACGGATTTAATCGCCAGCATAATACGGGACAATTCGCCCCCTGAAGCAATCTTTCCAAGGCTGCGCCGTTCTTCACCGGGATTGGTGGCTATCATAAATTCCACTTCATCCCTTCCGTCCGCCCGGAATTCCTTCCGTTCAGTAATCTGAATTTGAAAATCCACATGAGCAAAATTCAAGTCCTCTAAGGCCCCGGAAATCCTTTCCTCCAGCTGGCCTGCTGCCTCTTTCCGGCACCGGCTCAGTTCCTCACAGGCCCGGAACAGTTCTTCCTGTAATGTCTCCAGTTTTTCCTGGCGTTCTTTCTGATATGTCTCATAATCTGCATATTTTTCCAGTTTTTCATTCACTTTCTGCAGATGTGCTATGATGTCCTTATAGGTACTGCCATATTTGCTTTGCAGGGTGTGAATGCAGTCCAACCGCCGTTCCAGCTCCACCAGTTCTTTTTCATCAAAGGAAAAATCTGCCATAAATTCTGAAATTTCCCGGTTAAAATCTCCCAAAAGCCCTTCAATCTGCATCAGTTCCTCGGAAAAGCCCCCGATGGCCGAATCCAGACCGGATACCTCATTCAGGCTCCTAAGCCCATGACTGATGGCACCAGCAGCATTTTCTGCACTTAACTGATGTACCTTCCCCAGAGCCTCGGCAATAGTTCCCGCATTGGCCGCCCGGCGGTACGTCTCCTCTACTTCCTCTATCTCTCCCGGCTGCAGAGCCGCTGCTTCAATTTCTTCCTTCTCATAGGTAAGAAAACCAAGCTGCCTGGCCCTCTCTTCATCTGACAGGGCACTCTGCTCCTGCTCCTTTTTCAACTCCATATACTGGTAATACAGGCCGGCTATTTTCTCTTTCCATCGGGCACAGTTCTCTCCACCGTATTCATCTACAATCTCCCGATGCTTTTCCCGGTTCAAAAGGGACTGATGCTCATGCTGGCCGTGAATATCCAGGCACAACTCGGCCACTTTGCGGATGACACTGACCGGAACACTCTCCCCATTCATTTTATTAATACTCCGATTCTCTGTAATCTTACGGGAAATTACAATCTGATTGTCCTCCGGCTCAATGTCCATCTGGCGAATCTGCCGGAGAGTCTCCTCCCGCTCAATCTGAAATACGATTTCCACCATGGCATAGTCCCCATGGCTCCCAATCATCTCCGGCGAGACCCGGGCTCCCAGCGCAATGCTGATGGAATCCACCAGAATAGATTTTCCGGCTCCCGTCTCTCCCGTCAGAATATTCAAATGTCTGCCAAAATCTACATCAATTTCATCAATAATGGCAAAGTTTTTTACATGCAAATTTGCTAACAATCGTTTTCTCCACTTATTTTATCTTCTTGATTCTAACACGACAGCCCAGTTTGACGCCATTGATATTCGCATATATAATGGTGGTTCCCTTCCGGCGTCCGGTTACCAGACCCGTCGGCGACACCGTGGCAATGTTGATATTCTTTGAATACCAGGTGACACCATCATCAATCATGTTGACATGCAGCTGCTCCGTGTCGTACTGGCGCATTACGATTCCCTTGCGGTTCAAATCTACTACCAGAACTTCACAGTAACCCACCTGTCCATTGGCTGTCTCGCCGTAAATTGTGGCCTGGCCGGCCCGGTGTGTCCGAATCTTGCCGCGTTTATCTACCGTAGCCACCTCTGGATTATCCGAATGATAACTAATCTTCGTGGTGGAATTGGATGGAGAAACTGTAATACCGGACTGAATCGAGCGTCCTTTTGCCACCGTGATTTCACTTTCTGCCACAGAAACTCCCGTTGCCTCCACCGGCTCCGTTACAGTGACGATACAGGTGGCGGATTTGCCAGAACCATCCTTGGTCTTCGCTTTGATTTTAACCAATCCTTCTGCAAGCCCCATCACACGGCCGGAACTGTTTACTGTTGCTATCGTCTTATCACTGCTGGTCCATTTCACAGATTTAATGGTCGCATTCTTTGGCGATACAGTGGCTTTTAATTTCATGGTACTGCCTACCAGCATCTTGGCAGAATATTTATTCAGTTTGAGTTTTTTCACTTTCTTCACTACCTGAACCTTACATCTGGCATAGGCGCCACTGCCGTCCTGGGCTTTGGCTGTGATATAGGCAGTGCCGATTTTTTTACCCTTTACCTTGCCGCCAGAGGTGACTGTAGCCACTTTCTTCTTGGAAGTACTCCATTTCACCTTTTTATTGGAAGTTCCCGTTACAGTGGCCTTCACATAGAAGGATTTCCCTACCGCCAGATATTTGGTATCCGGGGATACCGTTACCTTGGTATCATTTACCCCAGGCTTCGCCGTGACAGTAACCAGACAGGATGCAGAATATCCGCCGTCTGCCGTGGTTCCCGTTACCAGCGTGGTTCCCGGCTTAACTCCGGTAACTCTGGCATTGGATACCGAGGTTCCGGCTTTTTCCACTTTGGCAATGCCTGCGTTTGCCACGGTCCATGTCATTTCTTTATTATAGGCTGTAGCCGGATTGAAAATCGGCGTAATGGTAATGGAACTGTCCACTTCCACAGTCTTCTCGTAGGAATCCAGAGAGACGCCTTTGACACCGTCCCGGACTATTATATGAACTTGTGTTATCTGATTCTTCTTGGTCCCATGGTAAGTGGTAACCCGAATCCATGTGTCGCCCGCCTTGACGCCGGTAACACGGCCATTGCTGTCTACTTTGGCGACGGAAGTATTATCACTTTCCCACACCAGAGTATCCGTGGCGTTTGCCGGTTTTAACGTCGGTGTCAGATTAATACTATCCCCGGTCTTTATCACCTGTTCCTTTGGCGCCAGCGTAATCTCGTCAGCCGGCTGTTTTACCGTTACCTTGAGATTCAGTATCAACCCCTCCGTGGATACAATATTAATATTGGTAGAACCCGGTTTTTGTCCCACCAGGGTAATAATTTGCCTTGTCTCGTCATAATTGATAGTTACAAGCCCGGCTTCGTTTGGTGTAAAGGTCAACTCCGTTATACTGTTCTTCGGTTCAAAATCAATTTCCAGTGTCTTGCTTTCTTTTACATCCAAGGTGACATCCGTCTCGCTGAGTATCATCTTTTCCGGCGTCCCGATTACAGTCAGAATACAGGAAGCCATGACATTATATGGATTGTAGGCCGGGTACACACTAATCAAGGTAGTACCGGGACCTTTGAAGGTAATATATCCATCGCTATCCACTACCGCTACTGAAGTATCGGAACTGGACCAAGTCAGTGTAGTATCGGTGGCATTCTTCGGGGCATAGGTAACCTCGCTTCTCATATTATAACCACCTTTATACAACCCTACATCAATCTCCGGCTTTGCAAAGGAAATGTCGGAAATAGGTACCCGGACGGTAATCTCCAGGGTCTGGTACTGCTCATTTACCGGATTAAAGACTGTCAGGGTGGCCACGCCTCCTCCCACAGCAGTAAGAATCGCACTCTTTCCATCGGCAGCCGTCTCTACTGTAAATACAGAGGTATTGGAACTCATCCACACCAACGGCGCCACTGTTACGGTTTGCCGGATATTCGCCACCACGGTAAGGTGTTCCCCTGGCAGCATAGTCTGAGGCGTGTTGGGGTTAATGGTAAAGTTATCCACTGCCGCTTCTACCTTAACAATACAGCTGGCGGTTTTATACACACCATTGCCGGCATCTACCGTGGCAGTAATAATCACGTCGCTCTGGGTGATTTTCACGCCTTTAATCAAACCGGTTTCATCCACCGTCACATAGCGATCATCGGAACTGGACCAGACTACGCCGCCGCTATAGGTATTATTCAGCACCAGGTTTAACTGGTAGGTCTGCCCCAGAGAAATTGTCAAATTGCTTCGATCCAGATAAATTCGATCCACTATATCTATTGTGGTAGTAAAGAAATCCGGAAGCGGGTCATCCACATTCAATCCCATAAGTCTTTTTACATAACCCTGCATGCCGGGCTTCACTGTCAGCTTTGCCACTACCCTTCCCTCTGCCAGTGCCTGAAGAACACCGGTAGACGGGTTATAAGTGGCATAGTTGTCTGCAGCACCTCCACCGACTGTCGTAACCTGTACCGTAAAGGCATCTAAAAAGTCCTTGGTAGTCATGTTATAGGCCTCGGCAAAATTGTAACTGTCACCGATGCTGAGAATCTCTTCCCTGTCCTCAATCTGGCTTTTTATCGTCAGATGCACCACGGAAGGCGTGTAGGCTGTCGTACAGTTATCCTCGCTGAAATAACTTCCATACGTATAGAAGTAGATATCGTATTCACCAGCCATACCAGTTAACTGCAGCTGATTGCTTCGGCTGGCAGAAGGCGTCAGGGTAATCAAATCCGACTCCATCCCCAGAGAATTAGCAATCACTACGGAATTGCCGGCGCCGTCATCCTTTTTTATCACCCAAATAATCTTGCTTCGCACTACTTCCAGATTGTTGCTGAAGTCTGTATCCGTATACAGATAATCGCCGGAAGACATCTGGGCATCCAGAGAGGTCTCATAATCCATTCCATCGGTAAGGCTCACCTTGGGAATGACATAGACATCCAGATAGGCCGTATATGTATTGCCTCCCTCTGTATTTGGCGTATAGGTAGCTACCACCTGGGTCTTACCGGCACCCACCGGTGTAACCACACCTTCCCGCTGGGTTACGGTTACCACTTCTGTATTGTTGCTGGTCCACTGGGTTTTGTCAGCATCACCAAAATTCAGCCCCAATGACACCGGATTACTGTCTGCATACAGCACCAGAGAACGGTCGGTATCACCCTCATTGACAAATTTATAAATGGAATCATCACCGGTAGTATCAATGGAAAAGACAACCCGGATGTTACAGGTGGCACTGGCTAACAGGGCCAGACTGCCATCGCCCGTCCGGTCGTAAATGGTTACTGTCACTGTCACTTCACCAGGAGAAAGAGCCCGCAGGATACCGGTAGTCTGACTGCTTCCCTGACTAATAGAGGCAATGACATCTCTCTGCTGGTCATCCTCTATGGTCCACCTTACTTCATAAAGAGCCGGGTCGTCATAAGCTACGCCTCCCGTCTCCAACTGCAGCTGCATACTGCTGCTCTTTAATTCATAAACAGTACCTGGGGCCAGTATCTCACCGTTCCATGAGATGGAAACATCCGCCGCTTGGGAGGAGTCGCCCAAAAGACCTATAATTGTCCCAAGGCAGATTAGCACCATCATCACCAGATATTTCCACATTGACCGCTTTCTTTTTCCGTTATGTCGTCTGTTCTTCATGAAAACCAACCTTTCCTTATTATACTTCATCTATCATCATCCACCGGCGCGGTGTCACCATAGTGCCAGGCACAATGGCACATAGCGCCTAGATATATACCATACTATATATATCGACTTTTCCTTTTTTCATATTAAGGTAATTCTTTGTCATTTACGTGTCGTTTCCGCTTCCCTGAGAAAGTTTTTCACTCCCGCGAAAAACTAAAAATTTACTGATAAAATAATTGCCGATAATTACCAACACCTGGGTCGCCAGCTTGGCAAGCATCTTGGGCTGTCCCATGATGTTATATATCAGATAGACTCCGCCCACCTCAATGGCCATGGTGGACAGCCGCCCGCCTACAAAGCGGCAGAACTCAAAAAACATTTCCTTAAAGCCATTCGTCTTTGAGGAAAAGACAAAGATTTTGTTTGCTACATAGGCAAAGAGTATGGCAATAATAATGGAAAGTACATTGCCAAGAGTAACATCCATGCCAAAGACATCACAGAAAATGGCAAAAGCCACCAGATTCACTAACGTGGTACAACCACCCACTACCAGATACCGTATTGTCTCATTATAATATAGTTTTTTAATCAGTTCAAATATCCTTTTCATACTTTTCCCCGTTTCTGCAGGGGTATCCTGCCGTATCCTGCCGTATCCTGCCCTATTATCTGTGTCTGCTTCTTAAGTATACCACATATGGGGGCTTTTTGAAAAGATACATTTGTATAATTTCGTTTTATGCCATTCCCCTCTCTATCTAACACGCCTTTAATCCAGATATGGTAAAACCTTTGACTCTATCTTCTCCACATGCTTGCCATCCATATCCATACAATACAAGTTGCCGGAATAAGGCTTATCCCCTGAACTCCACTTATCATCTTCCAAACCGCCG
>JAFLTB010000088.1 GCA_022510605.1 Lachnospiraceae bacterium | reverse complement strand
ATTTTTCCCACCACGATTTGTGCCGGAGCGTCACAAATCGTATTGATGCACAGCCGAGAAAATGCAAAGCATCTTTCTCGGCGTGCTTCTGGAGAACATCTTCGATGTTCTTTGCTGACGCTCCAGAATGGAGGATAAAATGAAACTGATTTCATGGAATGTAAATGGCCTGCGGGCCTGTGTGGGAAAAAACTTTATGGAATTTTTTCAGGAAATAGATGCGGATATATTCTGTGTCCAGGAGACGAAGCTGCAGGAGGGCCAGATTGAACTGTCCCTTCCGGGCTATCATCAGTACTGGAATTATGCAGAGAAAAAGGGGTATTCCGGCACGGCAGTGTTTACCAAAAAGGAGCCTCTGTCGGTGTCCCTTGGCCTTGGTATCGAGGAGCATGATAAGGAGGGGCGGGTGATTACGCTGGAATATCCGGACTTTTATCTGGTAACAGTGTATACGCCCAATTCCCAGAATGAATTGAAGCGCCTTTCCTATCGGATGGAGTGGGAGGACGCTTTCCGGCAATATCTGGCAGGGCTGGCAGAGAAAAAGGGTGTGGTGGTCTGCGGAGATTTAAACGTAGCCCATCAGGAAATTGATTTGAAAAATCCAAAAACCAATCACAAAAATGCCGGCTTTACCGATGAGGAGAGAAACAAGATGACGGAACTGTTAGCCAGTGGCTTTGTAGACAGCTACCGGGCCTTTTTCCCGGACAAGGAGGGCGCCTACAGCTGGTGGTCTTACCGGTTCCGGGCCAGAGAGAAAAATGCCGGATGGCGCATTGACTATTTTCTTGTATCCGAGGGAATGCGGGAAAAAATGAAGGGAGCCGGGATTCATACGGAAGTTATGGGCTCCGACCACTGTCCGGTGGAACTGGAGCTTTTGGAGGAGTAACAGGGGCCAAAACCGTATCTGTGCATATGATGTGGTATGGGGAAAATTCTGCCATTATCCAGGCAGAGTTCCGAGAGAAGGGAAAGGAAGGAAAGGGGAATGAACCAATACCATTTTCTTGTGCTGGGTTCGGAGGCCAGACAGGAATACCTGGCAGAACTTTTGCGGGAGGCAGGACACGAGGTTATGACGGCGGAGGAGTATCAGCCGGGGTATCACGATGCGGTGCTTCTCCCGGTGCCGCAGACAGCAAAATATCTGGAAGAAAATTATGAAAAGCTGCAAAAGGGTCAGACAGTCTATGGCTGCAATTTTCCGGAGTCCCTGATGAAGCATTGCCAGGTAAAAGGAATCCGGTTTGTGGATTATATGAAGACAGAGGGCTTTGCCAGCCGGAATGCCGTTGCTACAGCAGAGGGAGCCATTGCCGAGGCTCTGCAGGAGGGGCATGTCAGTCTCCATGACAGCCATGTTCTGGTGACAGGATACGGCCGGTGCGGTGAGGTGCTGGCAGAAAAACTGACGTCGCTAAAGGCACATGTGGCCGTGATGGAGAGAAGTGAAGAAAAGCGTGCCCGCATCTGGGCTATGGGCTGTGAGGCCCTGTCTTTTGGGGAAGAAACAAAGTTGTTCAGGCATGATTATGTTTTCAATACGGTGCCGGCTCTGGTTCTGACAGAGCCTTTTTTGAAAAAAATGAAACCGGAGGTTGTCCTTATCGACATAGCGTCAAAGCCGGGAGGCGTGGACTTTGATTTTTGTCGAAGAAAAGGAATCCATGCAAAATTATGTCCGGGACTTCCCGGTAAATATGCACCAAAATCCGCTGCGAAAATATTATTGATAATAATAGAGAATACAATTCTGGGAGGAGAGTAGCGGAATGGGCAAAAAAGAACAGAAGACGGTGGGCTTTGCCATCACCGGTTCTTTTTGCACATATGAAAAAATAAAAGGTGTAATAAGGCAGCTGGTGGAAGAAAATAACCGGGTAATTCCGATTTTCTCCAATCAGGCCCAGACAATAAACAGCAGATTTGGAAATGCCAGAGATTTTATTATAGAGATACAGGAGATAACCGGAGAACATGGCATCTTTACACTGCAGGAGGCAGAACCCATTGGGCCAAAGGCTTTTCTGGATGTGTTAATCATTGCGCCCTGCACGGGAAATACCATGGCGAAATTATGTGCCGGGATTACCGATTCTCCGGTGCTGATGGCGGCCAAGGCCCACATGAGAAATGAGAGACCGGTGGTTATCTCCGTATCTACCAACGATGCCCTGGGGGCCAATTTGAAAAACATCGGGGAACTGATGAATACAAAATATATCTATTTTGTTCCCTTCGGACAGGACGACTGCATATCGAAGCCTCGCTCCATGGTTGCCCATGTGGAACAAATTCCCGACACGGTGGAAGAGGCGCTTCGCGGCAGACAGATTCAGCCCGTGATTCAGTCCCCCTTTGTGAAGTAAAAGGATTTGTTAAAAAGTTTGTTATAAATTGATTTTCACCTGGTATTTTCTCAGAAAATAATTTAGCTGCAGCAGATAGGCTATCATCTGCGGGCCCGCCATCAACTGGCCGTACCAGGGGGAACCATAGTCCTTGGGATTATCCAGAAACTGATTCAGTGCCGGGCGGTTCAGAAGGTCATGGAGTGGACAGTCTGCATCGGCCAGAACCTCCCGCAGCCGATTGGCTAACAGGGTTTCATAATAGGGATTGTAGGTTTTGGGATAGGGGCTTTTTTTCCGAAACAAAATCTCTTCCGGCAAAAGATTTTTTGCCGCCTGCCGGAGAATATTCTTTACAACTCCACCCTTTGCCTTCATTTCCCAGGGAATATTAAAAACATAATCCACCAGTGCCCGGTCTGCAAAGGGAACCCGGGCTTCCAGGCCGGAGTGCATACTGGTACGGTCCATGCGGTTTAACAGAGTCTGCATGAAGAAGCGGATATTTAAGTAACCGATGCGCCGTCTGTTGGTCTCGGTTTCATTTTCCCCCGGCAGAACATGGATTTCACTGACTGCCTTATGGTAGATGTTTTGCACATAATCCTCCATCTCCAGAGCCTCCACCAGTTCGGGAGCCAAAAGAGCCTTGCGGGGCTCTAAGGAAGGCGTCCATGGAAATGTTCCGGAGGACAGCATATCCTCTCTGTGAAACCAGGGATAGCCCCCAAAAACCTCATCTGCGCATTCACCGGTGAGAACTACCTTGTGCGTCTGGCTGACCTCGCCGCAAAAGTACAAAAGGGAGGAGTCAATGTCCACCATACAGGGCAGGTCGTGGGCATCCACAGACCGGGGCAGGAGGTCTGCCTGCATGGTATTGCTGCATTCTAAATAGTGGTGGCTGGACTGAAGAAAATCCGTCATTTTTTCCACGTAAGGACGGTCCTGGGAGGGCTGGAATTTATTGGCCTTAAAATATTTGTCATTTTCCGTAAAGTCAAAGGAATAGGTGGTGAGGGTTTCCCCCTTCTTTTTCAATTCAGCGGCACAGACAGCGGACACTACGCTGGAGTCCACTCCTCCGGACAAAAAAGTACAGACCGGTACGTCGGACACCATCTGTCTCTGAATAGCGTCTTGAATCAGAAAAGAGGTTTTCTCCACGGTTTCCTCATAGGAGTCAAAATGAGGACGGCTTTCCAGACGAAAATACTGGACGGTGGACATACCGTGGCGGCTGCAGGTCAGGCAGGTGCCGGGCAGCAGTTCATGAAATCCCTGAAACACGCCGGAGCCGGGAGTACGGGCCGGGCCAAGAGAAAGGATTTCATTCAGGCCGCTTTTGTCCAGAGCCGCCGTGACGCCGGGAAAGCAGAAACAACCCTTTGGCTCTGAGGAAAAAATAAAGGTTCCCTCGTGTATCGTATAAAACAGAGGTTTTACCCCAAAGGCATCCCGGAAAAGAGTCAGTGTCCGGTGTCTCTCGTCATAGACGGCAAAGGCAAAAATACCGTCTACTTCTTTGATAAAATCCGCACCAAAGGTAAGAAAGGACAGCAGAAGAACCTCGGTATCCGAGGTTGTCTCCGGAAAAACATCATGGTCAATCAGCCGGCGTCTCAGAGTGTCAAGATTATAAATTTCTCCGTTGTATACAATATGGTAGTCGTAGCCATGTATGGTTTTTGTCATGGGCTGACGGCCATTTTCCAAGTCAATGATGGACAGGCGGGTATGTGCCAGCCCACAGTGTTTCGTCAGCAGTTTGTCATTGTCGTCCGGCCCCCGGTGGGTCATCGAATTTTTCATATCATCCAGAATATGCAGAAAATAATCCTTTTGCCCATCAAATGAGGCAGAAGGATTGAAAAAACCGGAAATGCTGCACATAAAAATCCTCCGTTCCGAGAACAAATTTCTTGTATTATGATATACCTTATGAGAAAACAGGGAGAAATATACGTCCCAGGGAGAAATATACGTCCTTCTTTTGAAAACACTTGTAAAGAAACGCCGCTCCCATGTATAATGGAAGCAGAATACACAGCAGGACAGAGTAAGACGAAACAGGTTTCAAACTGTCGTCATCGTGCTAAGGAGGTCAGAAACATGGAGATTCGACGGGCAGAAGAAAGGGATATGGAAAAAATAATGGAGCTGTTAAATCAGGTGCTGATGATTCATCATCAGGGGAGGCCGGATTTATTCAAGGGAAACTGCACCAAATATACAAAGGAGGAGCTGCGGGAACTGATTTATAATCCCCAGATGCCGATTTTTGTGGCGGTGGACGAAAAGGACAGGGTATTCGGCTATGCCTTCTGCCAGTTCCAGCAAAAGCTCGGGGACAATATTCTGACAGACATTCGGACCTTGTATATAGATGATTTGTGTGTGGAGGAAACCAAACGAGGGCAGTCCATAGGGAAACAACTGTATGAGGCAGTATTGGATTTTGCCAGAGAAAATGACTGCTATAACGTGACGCTGAATGTCTGGGCCTGCAATGAGACCGCCAGGCGGTTTTATGAAAAATGCGGTCTGGTGCCGCAGAAAATTGGGATGGAGAAAATCTTATAAAAATTCTTACTGAGGTGAACTATATTGAATACTTACAACATTGCCATATGTGATGATGAACCCTATAGCCAGATGAAGATACATAAACTGCTGAGCAGTTATTATGAGGAAAAGGGACTGGAATGCAGCATTGATTTGTATTCTTCCGGGGAGGAGCTGCTGAAGGGGAGAGAGTCCCGGCAAAAGCATGATCTGATTTTTCTGGATATTTATCTGAATGGGATAAATGGAATGGATACAGCCAGGGAAATCCGCAAAAATGACAGAAAAGTGGATATTATATTTATTACGAACTATGACAGTTATGTTTACGAGGGATATACAGTAAATGCCTGGCGGTATCTGCTCAAAGAGAGGATGGAGGAGGATATCCGGGAGTGCATGGACTGTGTCATAAAAAAGAGGAGCCGCCTGGAAAAAGGGATAGAATTTGTGGATGGCTTTAGGGTTATTTTTCTGGATGACCTTGTCTATGTAGAGAGTCAGTCCCATTCTCTTAACTTTTATGTAGGGGAGGAAAAATACAAAGCCTTCCAGCGGCTGGATGATTTGGAAAAGGAACTGGCAGAATGCGGCTTTCTGCGGATTCATAAAAGTTTTCTGGTAAACGTTCAATACATACAGTATATTAAAAATTACCGGGTATATCTGACCACGGGAAAAGACCTGCCGGTGCCAAGAGCCCGGTATCAAGAGGTGAAAAAGGAATTCCTGCGAATCTTAAAATAATGAAAAATGCAACATTTTGCCCCCCTGATTCGTTTTATAAATAGATACAAACCAGTCCTAATCCATGGTATACAGAGGGAGGAGAAGAATGATTCTGAAAAAGTTGATTCCCATTTTATTGTCCGGTGTATTTTTTCTGGCGGCCTGTGACGCCGGCAGTGGGAAAACGCCGGATAGCAGTTTGAATTCGGCAACCGGTTCTGCTGCTTCTGGCAGCAGTGCGGTAAGTTCTGCGGCAGTCAGCGGAACAGCCGTGAGTGAAGAAACAGAAGAAACGGTGATTGTTATAGACGAGACCGGGAAAAAACGAGAGTTGAAACTTGGAAATGTGAATGAAGAAGATGCCGGAGTGTATTTCTCGGATGTAACCTGGATGACCGATTATTCACAGGTGATAGAGGGACATTACTATTATTTAAGAAGGTCGGATTCCTGGACTTATACTATTTATCGGGATAAGGGGGAAAAAGTAGGCGGCTTCCATCTTTGGGAGGAAGACGAGAGTTCATACGACAGTTTAGACGATGATGCAGAGTTAATCGGGTTTGCAAAATATGGAGAGAACTTTTTTGCCTTATGTGGAGATGCTTTTAGGGACAAACTGGCATATGTTGACCTGCAAGAGCATGATGTAAAAAGTATTTGTAACATTACCAAGTCCCACAAAAGGTATGATGATATTTTATCCTCTATGTCCTGCAACATATATAAAGATGCCTTCTATTGTGACCCGAATATCTATCTGGAGCGGCCGACGGATTTGGCAAAGTACAATCTTACGGAAAAGAGCCCTCACACATATATTTCCCTGTCTTCCAATGCAGCGAAGGCAAAGCCTTATCTGACCTATATGGATGGAAAGATTTATTATGGAGTAGCGGATGGCAGGAAAGTCACCTTGTTTTCCTACGATTTGGAAAGCGGCGGGGAAAAAGAAATATTTCATTATAAACGGAAGGAAAAGTATGAGTCGGATGTCATTCGCCTGGCCATGGATGAGGATTACATATATTGTCAGGATTATCTGATTCCCCGTTCCGGCGGGAAGATGCTGAAAGTGTTTTCGGAGGCGAAAAAAAACAAAAAGGGCATGATACAATATAGTTATAATCAAAAATATATTTTCTATATTGATAAGGACAGAAAAGTACGCCGAATGAATAAAGAAACAAAGGAAGAGGCTGTTATCAGCCAATTAAAAGCGGCGAGGGTTGACTGCACCGAAGACAGCGTGTATATAAGAGTATATTCCAAAGAGCGGTATGAAGGCGAAGTATGGGAAATGATTCTCGATGATGATGAGGGGGGATGGGATAATTATGCAAGATATTCCGATGATTTATACTGCATGGATCTGAATGGAAAGAACGTGGAAAGGCTATGGAAAGGTGGCTGGAGGTAATAGACTTCTAAGGGAGAAATCACAGGAAATAGAGGAGATAATCTATGAAAAAGGTTTTTTTGTTTTGTATGTGTTTTTTATTTTTAAGCGGCTGTAGTATCTTTAGTAATAATGCAGGTACTGGTGATGAAAATACGGCAACAGGCTCTGCTGTTTCCGGCAGCGGAATAGTGAGTTCTGCGGCAGTCAGCGGGGCAGCCGTGAGTGGACAGACTATTGGAGAAAAGAAAGAAAAAGGACAGGAAGTGCAGAAGGTCACCATCGTTACAGATGAAACCGGAAAGAAGCGGGAACTGCGTTTGGGAGATGTGGATGTAGAGGACGCAGGGGTTCATTTTTCGGAAGCGTACTGGATAACCGATTACTCCCAGGTAATAGACGGGCATTACTATTACTTGAGATCTGGGGGAGCGAAGGATGTTGATTATACTATTTACCGGGATAAGGGGGAGAAAGTAGGAGGATTTGAGATATTTGAAGAAGAGCCTATTCTCGAGTATGAGGTAAAGGGATTCGCAAAGTATGGAGAAAATTTTTATATTTTATATAAGGATTTTGAGGGTTCCACAGAATATGATGAACTCGTGGAAGAGTATTGGGCTGATGAAGAGCTTGATTTTCCTATAAAACTGGCCCGCATTGATTTGGAAAAGGAAAAAACGGACGTTATTTGTGATATTGCCAGTGCACACCCTGTGTGGGATGACAATTTTGTATTTTGCAATATTTATAAGAACGCATTCTATTTTGACAGGAGAAGTGTGTGGGATATGTCTTTGGGACGTTCCGGCAATTCAGTAAAATATACCCCTGCCGGGAATGACTCAGAGGAAGAAAGTGTTCCCATGTCGGCTAATGCAGCGAAAGCAAAGCCGTATTTGACTTATATGGATGGAAAGGTTTATTATGGCGTGGCAGAAGGGAAAAAGGTTACGTTATATTCCTCGGATTTGGAGAGCGGGGAGGAAAAGGAAATATTTCAATATGAGCGAAAGCAGAAATATGGAACCGACATAATTTATCTGGCCATCGATGAGGATTATATATATTGCCAGGACTATCTGATTCCCCGTTCTGGCGGGAAGATGGTGAGAGCTCTCCAAAATGCCAAAATTAAAAATGGTGAAGTAAGTGAAATACCATCTAAAAAATATAACTATAGTGTGATGTATTATTCCCATAAACAAAAATATAACCAAAAATATATTTTCTATATTGGCAAAGACAAAAAGGTACATCGAATCAGTAAAAAAACAAAAGAGGATATTGTTATCAGCGATTTGAAGG
>JAFLTB010000087.1 GCA_022510605.1 Lachnospiraceae bacterium | reverse complement strand
TGCCAGCCCCAAGACAGGTGGCTGTCACAGCACATAGCAGTATCAAAAGTCCGGCATGCTTTACTTTTGCATTCATAGAATACTCCTTTCCTAATAAAACGCTTTGTTAATAAAATTTCTCTAATATTATAACACAAAAAACACAAATTTGCTATAATATATAAAAATCTTGAGTTTCTGCTTGTTAGTTACAAGTTGTAAAACGGACTTATTATTGAATGCTATTATTAAAGTAACAGGAGGATGTATGGATGAAGCAGTATAAAAAACTTATGGCATTATTTCTTTCACTTTCTATGTTGACAGGTCTTTGCGCCTGTTCAAAGAAATCCGAGGGGACGGAGAAAACAAGTGACTCTGCCAGGGAGTATATTGAACAGACATTAAACCTGGCAAATAATGAAAATCAGGAATGGAGCTATTTATCTGATGGCGATGCCTGGGTTCTCTCGGTGGTATCCGCTGTTGCCTATCCTGAACTGCCCGACCAGCAGGGGGTATCCGTCTGTGTTCCCGGTGTTTATGTTACGGGCATTGACACTGACCGCGACGGGAAAGCCGATGTGACAGCAGAAAATGTTTCCGATGGGGTAAAAGGCTCACTGATCATTGATTACGAGGCAAAGATTACAAGCACCAATGGACAGATATACACTGCGGCGACTGCTCCGGTCATTCTCAATACCGGTGCTGCAGGTTACGGCTCACAGAACAATTCTGCCGCACCCCCATCCTATGCCGGGGACGGGTATATCAATGTGTCCTGTGGAAATCGTGGCAAGCAGGATACCGCAAGTGACGAGGATGGCAACACCTATTATACCGGTGATGCTCCTTCCTGTCTGGTGGATCAGAAGGCGGCCGCCCGTTATGTGAAATATAATATTCTTCTTGGCAATCTGCCTGGCAGTGTGGAACATTTTGTATCTACCGGCGGCTCTGGCGGCGGTGCCCATGCAGCGATGTTTGCGGCGACTTCCAACAACTCCGACTTTTACGATTATCAGATGGAAGCGGGTGCAGTGGGTGTGTATAAGAAGGAAGATGGTTCCTACTCCACTGCCGTAACCATTGAGGGGAAAGAGTATGAAATTTCCGACGGTGCATGGGGCTGTATTGCATACAGTGCGATTACCTCTTTGTATGAAGCGGACATGGCCCTTGCATTTGAGTATTACCTGGATACGGATTATTCCTTTAAGACTTCCTTTCAGGCACAGCTTGCCGGGTATCTGTCTGGAAGCTATATGAAATATATTAACGAACAGAACCTGACGGTAAAGGAAAGTGACGTAGGGTTTGATTTGGATGGGGACGGCGAACAGAATTCTACCATTGCACTCACCATTGAATATGACCCGGATAAGCACGCGGATACAAACGGCTACTATGGCACATATCTTGATTTGTATCTTGCTGAGTTTACACAGAACCTTCAGTGGTATCTGGATAACCTCAATTACTCCGAGGGCTGGACTTGGTTTGACAAGGACGGCAAAGCCCTCAGCGATGCTGCCGTTGCAGCAATGACAAGTAAAGATAAGGCGCGGGCATTCATTGAAGGCCGCTATGCCAGAGGAAGCACAGGAGGCAGAGGCGGCCGGGGTGACCTGCCAGACGGCATGGGTGGAAGGGATGATTTCTCTGGAAAGGAGAATTTCCCTGATAAGGGCGGTTTTGATGGAGAAATTCCAGATGGTAAAACTCCAGATGGAAAAATTCCGGACGGTAAAATTCCGGATGGAGAAATGAAAGGCGATAAAGAGTTCCGGGATGGCGGCTTTGGAGGAGGCGCTCCCGGCCAAAATGAGGTGGGAACACCGGACGGAGGTACGACCCAGTCCGCAACGGGCAGTGGCGATTCGGCAAACTATGAAACATACGCAGATATGGTGGCAGCATACAAAGCGGATATTGAAGAAGTATATAATGGTGATAAATACGGCAATAACATTGTTGCACTATACAATCCTCTGAATTATATCGGGGCAGAGGGAACGGATAATCCTGCATGGAGCAAACTTATGATGGGTGCCTCCGAGGGTGATATGCCCATGTTTAACTCTCTCAATCTGCAGATTGCCTGGCTGAATGCCGGTGTCGATGCAGAACTTGAATGGCAGTGGGACGGCGGCCATGTTCCTTCTGAGGTGCTTGGTGATTCCTTCTCGCTCTATGTGGATCAAATGTATGGCGAGCATGTAGATGGTGCCATAAGCATCACAAAACCGAAAGCTGACAAACAGACTAAAAACGGCTCTTCCGAGGAAAAGACCGGCACGGATATCAGCAGCTGGGTCAGCTATGCTGGCACTGCTTCCGTAACATTTTCCCTTGCGGATGCGGCCGCTTACAGAACATCCGCTGCAAGCAAAGCAATGCCCGGCTTCGATGTAATCGACTACGGGCAGGAGGATTATGTCTTTGGCAGTTCGGAGAAGGATGCCAGACATTGGAACAAGTATCTGCTGGAAATATTGGAAGAACATGCAGATACCCTTGAACCGTTGTTTAACCAAAAAAAATAATATATAAAAAGTAAGGAAAGGAATTGACAAGTATGAAAAAACTTACATCTATCATTTGTACAGTTGTCCTTGTTTTTAGCCTTGTGGGCTGCCAGGGGCAGACGGCCGACAAAGCAGGGACATTAACCGGAAAGGTAACAGCCATTGACGGAACCACCGTCACCCTGCAGTTAGGGGAACTGGCAGAAAGGAAATCTCCGGAAATAAAAGAATCTCCGGAAAATTCCGAAAAGGGAGAAAACCCACCGGGGATTCCATCTGGGAACCAAAATGCTGGCGGAGAAAATGGAACGCCGCCGGAGCCTCCAAGTGGTGAAGGGGGAAATGCGGCGCCTGGCGGTGATATGTTTACAGCTGGAGAAGAAACCACCACAGTGGATTTGGCAGATGCAGCGATTACAAGGGAAACAGCAGAGGGAACAACCGGGGGAGCCTTCAGCGACATTGCCGTAGGCGATATTTTAGTAGTTGAAATGGGAGAAAACCAGAAGGCCACAGCGGTTACTATAAAAAGCACAGGCGAACCAAAGGGGCCAGGTGCGCCAAATGGCCAGCCAGGCGGTTCTTCAGGAGGAGAGGTGAACCAGGGAACTTCAGCAAATACCATTGATGCAGATGGTACCTATTCCAATGAAGCCTACACTTCAACTGGCGATGATGAAAATGCTCTGCGGATAAAAGACGCAAAGGTTGTTTTGGAAAATATAACAGTTAATAAGGATTCCGGCGCCACCTCCAATACGGAAAACGGTGACTTTTATGGTGTGAATGCGGCTCTGCTTGCCACAGATGGGGCAGATGTTACCATTCAGGGGGCGGCGGTAAATTCTTCTGCACAAAACGGCAACGGCGTGTTCAGTTATGGTAAAGGCACGACCGTTACCATTTCAGATTCAGCCATTATAACAACGGCAGATAATTCGGGAGGTATTCAGACGACCGGAGGTGCGGCAACCAACGCCAGGAATCTGCAGGTGACGACATCCGGCAGTTCGTCTGCGGCGATTCGCTCCGATAGGGGAGGTGGCACAGTAAATGTAGACGGAGGCGCTTATATAAGCAATGGGTACAATTCTCCTGCCATTTATTCCACCGCACAGGTTACTGTGAAAAATGCTTCACTTACAGCAAATAATTCCGAGGCTTTGGTGATTGAAGGAAAGAATTCCATTGCCCTTGAAGACTGTACTGTGATTGGAAACATGAGTGATACAAAGGGAAGCAGCTCCGATATCAATGTTCACAATATTATGATTTATCAGTCCATGTCCGGGGATGCGGATGTGGGAACCTCTGAATTTACCATGAAGGGGGGAAACCTGACTTCTAACAGCGGGGATATGTTTTATGTAACCAATACTGCATGTAAAATAACGTTAAAGGGTGTGACGCTTGCCGGTACTTCACAGGATAGACATTTTCTGGTGGCCAGTGGTAATGATGCGAGCCACGGCTGGGGGAACGCCGGCTCTAATGGGGCACAGGTGGAATTCACAGCGGATGGACAGACCTTTGAGGGAGATATTGCGGTTGACAGCATATCGTCTCTGTCGATGGCTCTGACAAATGGCAGTGTGTATACCGGGGCAGTCAACATTGAGGAGAATGAACAGAAGGGTTCGGCGGTAGAGGATAATGCGGTTATTACAATTGACAGCGGAAGCACTTGGAATCTGACGGGAAATTGTGCGGTAACCAGTTTGACAAACAATGGAACCATCCATTATAATGGTTATACTATTACGCTTGCAGACGGAACAGTACTGAACAAGTGATGAAACTAACAGCATAAGACTATTTATGTGATGAAAAGGACAGGAGGTTTATTATGAACAGGAGATTTAGAAAATGGGTATCCCTATGGGTGATATTGGCGTTGGCAGTGATAGCGATTCCGCAGAAGGCATCTGCTAAAGGAATCCAGGTAAAGAACATTGCCGGTAAAACAAAAACCATGGCAATCGGAAGTACGTTTTTGATTCAGACAAATCAAAAAGCCTCTTCTTTGAAATTTTCGAGTAACAGGAGTTCGGTTGCAGCCGTTTCGTCCCAGGGTTTAATTACGGCGAAGAAAAAAGGAAAAGCAACGATTACCATTCGCAATGGGAAAAAGCAGCAAAAGCTGAAAATCAAAGTGAAAAAGCCAGTTGGTTACACAATCAGCAAAAAAGCGGGAAATTATACCAGCTCGGTGAAGACAACAGTAAAGGCGAAAAAGGGCTACACCGTATATTATGCAGTTTCCGGTAAATTTACAAAGGCAAAACAGATAAAAGCAAAGTCATCGAAAACCTTTACCTTTACGTCCACCAAGACATTAAAACTGTATCCGGTAAAGGGCCAAAAAATGACAACGGCTAAGTTGAGAAAGACAGAGAAAAAGAGCAAACTGCGGGCAGATTATCTATACACCATCCAAAAAGGCGAGGAGCAAAAAGAGGAAGAAAAGAAGGTGCCTTCCAGTGCCACACCGTCTTCCGGCACACCGATACCGCCAGGGGACAGTCAGTATAAGGGAGACGATTCCATGGCAGGCTATGTGGAGCCCACGGCAGCTGAATATGATGAAACAGACCGGAATACCGAGGCTTCTGCCGATGCGGTAGAAATCACCCTTCCGGCTAAGGCGCCTTCAGAGAAAATTACCACTGATACATACGAAATCAGTAAGAAGAACAAACTGACCATTACGGCGCCAGGCTCCTACATTCTTCATACAGGGGACACGGAGAAGGCCGTGGATGGATTAATCGAGGTGGATTATCCGAAGGGGGTAACCGGAACAGCACATTTGATTTTAGATGGAGTTCATCTGACATCCACCAAAAACAGTGAGCCAACTTCCGATACCGGACTGATTACTATAAAGAAATCAGTAACACGTATCGTTATTACAGTGAAGGAAGGCAGCGTTAATATCCTGGAAGATAACGGTGAAACGGGAATTGACGAGGACGATAATGTTTCTACCACATACACGGGCGGCATTGTGTGTAAAAAAATACCGTTGACCATCAATGGTACGGGGACATTGAACATTTCCTCTGAATATGGAAATGGCATTAAGGCTACGAACTCTCTGAAAATATTAAATGCAAAAATCACCGTCGGCGGCCCGGAGGAAGGCAGTGCCACGGGACACAATGGAATTACAGGCAAGACAGAACTTTCTGTCTATCAGGCCGAATTAAATATTCATTCCGATGGAGATGCTTTAAAGACAACACTGGACGAAACGGACCTGGCAGATGATACAGATGGAACACTGGCATCTCTTGGCAACATGAATATCGATGGCGGTAATTACAGTATCACATCGGATAATGGAGATGGAATCAGTGTATTCCGAACGCTGCTGCTTGGCCCGGACAAAATGGATATAACCACCAAAAATCTGGCAGGTTCCACGGAGGGCGGCAACTATAAAGGAGTGAAAGCAGGGATTACCATTTCTATTCCGGACACGGCAGGAACCATTTCAGTTGACACCTCAGATACTTACAGTGAAAAGCGTGTACGGCAGGATTCCAACGATCCGCTGGCAGATGATGCCCTGCATTGTGGTGGCAGTATTCGTATAGATGGCGGTACCCTGACACTGGCAGCAGGAGATGACGGAATCCATTCTGACACCGGATTGCAGATTAATGGGGGAACCATTCAGATAACAGAATCCTACGAAGGTCTGGAGAGTGGTGACATTACCATAAATGGCGGCGAGATTACGGTAACGGCAAGAGATGATGGCTTCAATGCGGCCGGTGGAAATGATGCCTCGCCAGGAGATGGTTTCTCAAAAGGGGAAGGTGCGTCCCAGACCAATTACCAGATTGTGATTAATGGAGGCTCTATTACGGTGGATGCCTCCGGAGATGGAATTGATTCCAATGGAAATATATTTTTCCGCGGGGGAACCGTTACTGTAAATGGACCGGAAAACGCCGGAAATGGGGCATTAGATTATGGAGATAATAACTGTGTCTGTGAAATTTCAGGCGGCACACTCATTGCCGCAGGGGCTGTGGGAATGGATGCTGCGCCTACCAGTGGTTCATCCCAGCCGGCAGTAAATGTACGGTTTGGAACGATGCAGGCCCCAGGAACGTATGTAGCATTAAAAGATAGTAATGGTACCATTGTAATATCAGCACAACTGGCGAAAAAATTCCAGTCTGTCATATTATCATGCGAGGCTTTGAAACTGGGAGAGACCTATACGGTTTACTATGGAGCATCCGAAAATTCTTTGACACAGTATACAGAATTTACCTTTAACTCTGTCAGCGTCAGTGCCGGAATCAATAGCAATGCTCCGGGAGGCGGCTGGAACCCAGGAGGAGGCCCCCGGTAATCATTAGTGAGGAAGAATATTTATGAAAGTACCTTTCCTTTATATTTATAAGGAGGAATATAATGCATACAAAAAAGGCATCAAACCTGCGAGGGGCAAAAAAAGTTATAATTATAATTTTAGCCGTCTTTTTTTCATTGGCTTTATTAATTGGTGTTGGGTTAGGTATATATGCATACATCAATTTACATTATGATGAATCCGATATGAAAAAAGTCTGGAAAGCTGGGTTTACAGAAAAGCAAGCCGAGTTGGAGAATGGTACTACTCTTAATTATGCTGAGAGTTCGGATGAACAGGGAAATAAAACGGCATTATTGCTTATACACGGGCAAGGAATGGCATGGGAAGATTATGCGAGAGTGCTACCTGAATTATCACAAGAGTATCATGTATATGCGGTTGACTGTCACGGACATGGTAGTTCAAGCCACAATTCTTCCATGGATTCTTCCATGGAAGAATCCCGGTATACTTGTAAGACAATGACAGAGGATTTTATCTGGTTTATTGAAAATATAATAGGCGAACCTTGCGTTGTATCCGGACATTCTTCCGGTGGAATACTGGCAGCCAATGTAGCAGCCAATTCGCCGGAAAATGTTATTGGACTTGTATTAGAAGATCCTCCTTTTTTTAGTGTACTACCGGAAGAAATGCAAAATACTTTTGTATGGAAAGACGGATTTGAAGTAGTGCATAATTTTCTTAATCAAACAGAGGAACAATATTACGTTCCCTATTATTTTAAAAATGGATATTTTTGGAAACTATTTCAAGGGTTAGAACAATTTCCCGCGGAAACGGCAAAAAAATATTCCGAAAAATATCAAAAGGAATGTAAAAAAATATGGTATATGCCGTATAGTTGGACACACGGATTATTATATATAGATGAGTATGACAAAGATTTCTCCGAAACATTCTATGATGGCACTTGGTTTAATGGTGTTTCTCAAGAGGAAATGTTGCAAGGAATACAGTGTCCGTGTGTCTATATAAAAGCGAAAACAGACTATGGAGAAGATGGCGTTTTGTATGCAGCGAATGATGATGAAGATGCGAAACGGGTACTTGAACTGGTAAAAAACTGCGAGTTTATTGAAACCGATACCTCTGACCATGATATTCATTTTAAGTATTCGGAAAGATTTATTGAGATATTAGTTGATTTTAATAAGGGTTTGGGAGATGGAGACTCCTATGAGAAATGACGCAGAAAATTCTGATGGCAGGTAATGAAAGGGTCGAATATCTCTATTCCGTCGGTGGTGCAAAGTTTGGTGAAACAGCGGAGGCCTTTATTATGAAGATTATAGATTTTGTTAAAAAGAATTGTGTAATCTTTGTTGTGAACTTTATTGTACTGGGATTTATAGCTGTTACTTTGTTGGCACAATTCGGAGTACATATTGAGGTTGATAAGAGTGTGGAGCTGGTGCCTGTTGAAATAGGATACAGTCAATCAACAAGGCATATCAATAGTAAATTTGTACCTGTATCGGAATGCTATGTACGTTTAAAGTATGAAAAAAGTGCACAAAAGTCGTTTTGGGCGTCGGCTTCTGTAGTGTTTGGAAGGGCCAGTGTTGATGATATCGAAGATATGATAAAAGATGGCGATTCTATAAAAAGAA
>JAFLTB010000086.1 GCA_022510605.1 Lachnospiraceae bacterium | reverse complement strand
AGTGAACGACTGCGAGTGCCCCTCTCTTTTACTGCACTGTTTCAGACTTCTGCCTGGGCTTCCTCGGTTGGAAATTTCCCTTCTCTCACAAAGATAGTCTTAAAAACTTTCCGTACCAGAGGCTGTATAAAAAACATCTGGGTGAAAAAGGCGAAGGGGAAGTTAAAGCACACTAACTTTAACCAGTTTGCCAGCAGGGTGAAAATATCGAATCCTGCGTAGTAGGGATAATACAATATAGAAGCCAGCAGGCTCATAGCCGGACACATCAGTCCTACCGTGGCGCAGATGATGGCGGATTCAAACAAAACTGGGTGGGTAGTCTGCGGGTCAAAAACTCGGGAAGCCAACTTAAAGGAGAGAGGACTTCCCATTACATTTTCCAGCAGGTAGGCCAGAACAAATTCTACCAGGACAACAGCCCAGATGGGAAGAAACTGTCCTAACATATAGACGCCCCCCTGCTGTCGGATGGCGGCCAGTACGCTTTCAGCGCCTGTTACGGCCATCAGTGTGCTGCCATTGACTACATACAGACTATAGAATACATAGGCGTGAACAGTGATAATAACAGTGAGAAGTGCAAACATCATTCTCTGAAATTGATTTTTCGGCATGATATACCGTCCTTTCCCAAAGCACAAAAAAAGACACAGAGTGGTGTAAACATAATTTCCGTAATCAGATTTACGTGCGAAAGCACCACTTGTGTCGTTCATGCTATTGAATATATTATATTGAATTACTATATGAGCAGTCCGCAAAGTGCGATACTCATTGTTACCTATGGCATAATAACATTTTTTATGGCAAAATGTCAAATCTTTTTTTCAAATTTTTTTCTTTTTCCGTTTTTGAAGGAGGAAGTCCTTCCAGATAACCGGGTGAACCAGAATCAGCAGAGGAAACAGTTCCAGTCTGCCGGCCAGCATGTCAAACATCAGCACATATTTGGAAAAAGGAGAAAAAATGCTGAAATTGCAGGAGGGGCCTACCAGTTCCAGGCCGGGGCCAATGTTGTTAATGGTGGCTGCCACGGCAGTAAAGTTGGTGATTAAATCCCTTCCTTCAAAGGAAATGGCAAAAACCGAAGCGGAAAAGAGAATCATAAAGGTGATAAAATAGACGTTGATGGAGCGAACCACCTCGTGCTCCACCGGTTTTTTCTCAAACTTTATTTTCTTAATGCTCTTTGGATGGATATAGGAGGTCAGTTCCTTCGCCACTGTTTTTATCAGGATAACAATACGGGAAACCTTAATGCCGCCGCCGGTACTGCCGGCACAGGCACCCACAAACATGAGCAGAACCAGAATGGATTTACAGGACTGGGACCACAGGTTGAAATCAACAGTGGAAAATCCGGTGGTAGTAATGATGGAGGCCACCTGGAAGGAAGCATGTGTCAAAGCATCAAAGACTCCGGCGGTGGTGTCCAAAATATCAAAGAAAATAATTCCCACAGCCGCTACAATGATCAAAAGATAATAACGCACTTCCTCCATGCAGAGGGCCTTTCTGAATTTTCGGTATAAGAGCAGATAAAAGGCATTAAAATTAATACCAAACAGTATCATGAAAATAGTTACCACCCATTGCAGATAGGGAGAGTAACTGGCAAGACTGTCATTTTTTATGCCAAAACCGCCGGTTCCCGCAGTTGCAAAACCGGTATTCAGTGCATCAAAGAGAGTCATTCCTCCAGCCAGTAAAAGAAATACCTCTAACAGCGTCAAGCCCAGATAGATTAAATAGAGAATCCGGGCGGTATATCGTATCTTGGGAACCAGTTTGCCCACAGAGGGACCGGGACTCTCCGCCCGCATCAGATTGATATGGGAGCCGCCGCTCATAGGAATGACTGCCAGTAGAAAGACAAGGACGCCCATACCGCCAATCCAGTGGGTGAAGCTTCTCCAGAGCAGGGAGCAGTGAGACAGGGCTTCCACATCGCTTAAAATGCTGGCGCCAGTGGTGGTAAAGCCGGATATGGTCTCAAAAAGAGCATCGGTGACAGAGGGAATCTCCCCGGTAAAAAGGAAGGGCAGACACCCGAATATACTAAGGAAAATCCAACTTAAGGAGGTGGCAATACAGCCCTCCTTCAGATAGAAAATGGAGTTTTTCGGCTTTTTCCAGGTCATGAGAACGCCTAAGAGGATACAAAAGGCAGCCGTAATGAGATAACTAACCCCTTCCGGTTCCCGGTAGATAACAGCCACCAGACAGGGGAGAAGCATCAGGACGGCCTCGATTTTCAATACATACCCCAGTATAAAACGAATCATTGAAGTGTTCATAGTGTCTCCATTCCCAAGTATAGATTACTTGCATTTTTGTCACTGTAAAATATCCAGAATATTGTGAAATCCTGTGTGAGTGGTTACGACCATAACGGTGTCACCAACATGGATGGAATCCTGGCCTGTCGGAATGCGTACAATGCCGTTTCGGAAAATGCAGGCAACCAGCAGGTTCTTTTTCAGGGCCAGGTCCCGGAGCGGTACGTCTGTGACAGCAGATGGTTCATCCACCCGGAATTCAATGGCCTCCACCCGGTAATCGGACATGTGGTACAGGGTCTCGATATTACTGTTCATAGAATTTTTCTTGGCCCGGACATAGGCGATAATGGCCTCGGAGGTAATGTGCTGTGGATAGATGACACTGCCTAAATCCAGACTGCTGATTACATTGTGAAAGGTGTTTCGGTTGATACGGGTAATGACCTTGGCATCCGATACCTGTCTGGCATGGAGAGTCAGCATAATGTTTTCCTCATCAATGCCTGTCAGCGGCACAAAGGATTCTATGTGCTCAATGCCTTCCTCTCTCAGAAGCTCCTGATTGGTGCCGTCTCCATTGATAATAATGGCATCCGGTAAAAGGATACTGAGTTCTTCGCAACGGGAACGGTTCCGCTCAATAATTTTTACGGAAATTCCCATGTGAAGCAGCTGGGCGGCCAGATAGTAGGAGGCCTTTCCACCTCCAATTATCATAGTATTCCTCACCTGCTTGGTGGCAAAGCCGATTTGCTCTAAAAAAGAGCGGATAACCGGACGGGAGGCCACAAAGGTAATAATGTCTCCCTGTGCCATCCTGAAATTACCATCGGGAATATATACCTGCCCATCCCGTTCAATATCGCAGATAAGGATGTCATTGGTAATGTTTTTGCCCAGATTGGCAATGGTCATACCGTCTAAAATGTTATTTTCCGGCATCTTAAACTTAATCAGCTCTGCCTGCCCGTGGGCAAAGGTATTGACATCCAGAGCTGTGGGAAGAAACAGGATACGGGCCATTTCCCTGGCGGCCTCCAGTTCTGGATTGATAATCAGGGTAAGCCCCAGCTGCTCCCGAAGATAGGTTGCTTCCTTGCTGTAGTCCGGCGTCCGCACTCTGGCTACAGCGGCACAGTCGCCCACCTGTTTGGCCACAGTACAGCAGAGAAGATTCAACTCATCAGAGCCGGTGACGGCAATAATTAAATCGGTTTTTTCAATACCAGCTTCCATCTGCACGCTGTAGCTGGCTCCGTTTCCCACCAGCCCCATGACATCATACAGGTTTGTCATTTCCTGAATCTTTTCCGGATTGCGGTCAATGATGGTAATGTCATGTCCCTCTTTGCTCAACTGCTCAATCAGTGTGGCTCCTACCTTGCCACAGCCCACAATAATAATCTGAAGTCCCTGTTTCAGAGGACTGCTCTTTTTCTTCATATCATTCTCATTTCCTTCCGCTGTTTGGTACGCCTGCTAAGAGCGGCCGCAATTTTCAGCCGCTTCTTTTTTACTATACCATTTTTTTGGGAAAAAATCATTACATTTTTGACAAAAGTGTGTTATAATACTTTTATATTATAAAAAATAAAATAAAGAACAGGGGGAAGAAAATGAAAAAACACAGACAGCGGGCGTTTTGTATGGTAAGAAGAACAACGGCCGTATTTTTTATGCTAATTTTTCTGGCGGGCTCCATGGATTTATCTGCTGTAGTAAAGGCAGCAGCAGAAGTCCGGGTGTATATTACGGAAGGAACTCTGAACCATGCCATAAACCGTACTATGACAGTGGGAGAGGAACGGAGCGGATGGGGCATTGAACTGGCACCATCGTGCTACACAGAAACCGGACGGTGAAAAGTGCCAGATGGAGCAGTTCGGACAGCCGTATTGCGGCTCGTCGTGGTGGCAAATGAGAATGAGACAGTTTCCGATGAATGTCTGATTTCTTCTATCACCCGGCTTCCAGAGGAAAAACAGGCAGAGGGATATGTGAAGAAATCCGCCTCCTTTTACCGGGGTGCCAGTAGAGACTCCCAGATTAGAAATACTGCCGGTGCCGGTCAAAGGCTTACGGTGTTTGGACTTTGTGGTGATTTTTACCGGGTTCGGCTCCCGGCAGATTACGATTTTGAGGATACCTTAAATCAGGAAACAGCCTATGCCCTAAAATCCGATATTGAGATACCCGTGACCTTAGTCAGTATTACGAATGGGGGAGAGGCAGAGCATATGCAGACAGGAGAACAGATAAAACTGGAGACGCTCCTTCTGCCAGAACTGGCCAGCCGGAAAAATCTCACATGGAAAAGCAGTAACGAAAAGGTGGCGCAGGTTGACTCGGATGGTACAGTAACCGCCCAAAGGGCAGGAAATGCCCGGATTACCGTGACAGAAACCTATAGTGGAGTGTCGGCTTCCTGTCCGGTGCAGGTTTCCCACAGTATGCCCGGTGCGGCAGTGGCAAAAGGGACGGTAAAATTGGATATTGAAGTGGCTAGTGATTATGGGGGCAACCATGTGGTCTGGTATTCTCTGGGGAATATGGATGAGTACCGCCTGTATATCGGGACATGGGATAAAAAGAAGAAAAAAATTGTGTACAAAAAGCACAGGGTGTTAGAGGACCGGTATTATCACAAAAAGGCAAAAAAAGGAGTTACGTATTATTACTATGTGCAGGGAATATCCGAGGGACGTATAGCGGGAAAGAGCAAGCGGGTAAAATTAAAAGCGGCCATGCCCCAATTAACAGTAACTACACAGTCCCTTTCTTCTCTGAAACTGGATTGGACTACTGGCAAAGAGAAAAAAGTAAAGAAATTTAGTGAGTATCAGCTGTACCGGAGCAGTAAAAAGAAGGGAATGTACAAAAAAATAAAAACAATCCGCAAAAAGGGAGTACATACCTGGACAGACATAAAACGAAAGAGCGGAACTACTTATTATTACAAGGTGGTACTGTACCAGAAGAAGCAGGGGAAAAGGTGGAAAAAAAGGCACTGCCAGAAGAAAAATTTACATATCGTGGAAAGGGGTATAGTAAAACCTTTCGGGAGATGTTTAAGGAGGCGCTTTCAGAGGGGTATGCGTTGGAAATCCAGGGAAATACACAGGATTTTGCGCCGGGTGTGCGGTTTCGGACCGAATTGGTGCTCCATGAGAAAGGCCGGGTACGAATGAAATGAGTATGGAGGTCTATCAGGCATATATGATACATGAAATGGGACATGCCTTTGGCCTGGGTGATGGGTACGGGACAGAGGATTCATATACGGGAAAGCATGTAGACCGTATGACAGAAAATTTGGAGACGTGTCATGTAAATCAGCAAAAACAATGGGAAAATATTATGTTACAATGTTACGCAAAAACAAAGGTAAAGGCCAATGATATTGAGATGATGCTGCAGAGCAACGGTACCGAATCCTACATGGGTTATGACTTGAATGGTGGGCATTACAAGATGTCCGACGCAATAAAGAATGGAAAGGATGAGAATGATGAAAATGAAAAAGGTTAGTGTATTAGTTTGTGTTATCTGCCTGATGGTTCAGTTAGTGCCCATCTCACCGTATGCGAAGACAAGTGAAGGAGTTTCCGCTTTTTCTTTGACTCCAACCTATGTCCGTGCCCGTAGTCACAATGGGAAACAGTTAAAACTGATATGGAAAACTGTGCCGAAAGCGGACGGTTATCATATATACCAGTACAGTGGGAAAAAGAAGAAGTACCGACGGGTGGCGGAAGTACAGGCCCCTGTTACCTCCTGGCTCAGCCAAAAAACAAAGAAACTGACAAAATATAAAATGCGTGCGTATCGCTATAATGAATCTGGAGAAAAACAGTTTGGCAGCTTCAGTTACGTGGTAAGCGCCATCGCCTATAATAGAAAGGATAAAAAGGTAAATGCCGGGACAATCAGTGTTCCCCACAGATTTTATAACAATGAACTGGACCTGTATGAAACCGTACAATTACAGGCAAAAATTAAAAAGAGCAAATATGCCAAGAAGAATAAAAAGGCAAAGATAGTAGACAGTCGGCTTTGCTGGTATACCACAGACAGCAGTATTGCTACCGTAGATGGGAATGGATTGTTAAAAGCAACGGGAAAAACAGGGGAATGTTATGTGTATGCCAGATCTCATAACGGAAACAGTACGGGGTATATGAAAGTATCGGTGAATAATTATGCGAGACCGGAGGCGTTCCGCAATCTGGAATATGTGAATGAGGATATGAAGCGGCTGCTGACAACCTATGCTGAGGACTTAAAAACGGTGGTGGAATACTTTTCAATTTACAATAAGACGCATACTCCACAGATTGGGAAATTTTATTTAAGTCAGGACAGGATGAGAATGATTGCAACCTCTGGAATAATATCCTATGAACCAGTGCAGGAAAATCTATGGAGATTGATGGACCAGCATCCGGGACATATACAGATATAAGTTTATGAAGACGCCATTCATTTTAATTTATCGGAAAGTGAATATAGAAATTATTTGTCATTTATATTTGTAAAACCAATTGTAAATCCAGATATTGACAGAGGGGAAACAGAAAATTTCTTTTCAGTCAGTGACAGGTGGTATTATGAATTTGGTTATAATGCTTAAACCATACGGCTTCTGATTAGAATTTGCATCCCCTGCTAATATGTAGTATAATATCTTTCACAAACTCCCATGGAATCCTCCATGGGAGTTCCTACAGGAATCGTTTGCGTTATTAAAAAGGCAGGTTTTCGATTATGTTGAATCAATTTTCAAGAACACAGTTATTATTGGGAAAAGAGGCAATGGAGCGTCTGGCACAGGCGCGGGTTGCCGTTTTTGGTATTGGCGGTGTGGGTGGTTATACGGTGGAGGCGCTGGTGCGAAGTGGTGTGGGTGCCATTGACCTGATTGATGATGACAAGGTATGTCTTACCAATCTGAACCGCCAGATTCTGGCCCTGCGGAGTACCATTGGGAAATATAAAGTAGATGTGATGAAGGAGAGGATTCTGGATATCAATCCCGATTGCAAAGTGGAAATACATAAATGCTTTTATCTTCCGGAAACCAGAGAGGAATTTGATTTTGAAAAATACTCCTATGTAGTGGATGCAGTGGATACGGTGACGGCCAAAATTGAACTGGTGATGCAGGCTGGAGAAAGCGGCACGCCGATTATCAGCAGTATGGGGGCCGGCAACAAGCTGAACCCGGCAGAGTTTGAGGTGGCAGATATTTATAAAACCTCTATGTGTCCCCTTGCCAAAGTAATGCGCCGGGAGTTGAAAAAACGAGGAGTGAAAAAACTGAAAGTAGTATATTCAAAAGAGAAGCCAATCCGACCCATTGAAGATATGTCCATCAGCTGCCGGACGAACTGTATCTGCCCGCCGGGAGCGAAACACACCTGTACAGAGCGCAGGGATATTCCGGGCTCCACGGCCTTTGTACCATCGGTGGCGGGCTTGATTATTGCCTCTGAGGTCATTCGGGATTTGACACACTAACTAAGTCCCTTTGCCAAAAGAAGCAAGGTGACTTTGTTTTTGCTGTCAAAGTAGAAACGCAGCTGGTATGTTACACCGTTTTCCCGGTAAGTATACTCATAAAAGTAGTCGGCATTTCCGGTGTCTATTCCATCTAAAAGGGCAGAAATAGCATGTACAGTATAGGTGACAGTTTCTTTCCTGCCTTCTCCGTAAACGGTGGTGACCTGACTGAGGGAAGAACCTGTACCGATGCCCCGTTTGGTCTTGTCCCCTCTATCTGCACTGATATAATCGGTTGGATAATTCCAGTATTTTGCATAGTCAATAAAATTCGTGTAGGAATTATTTTCCTCGTCGGTAAATTCAGCGTGGAAATCTTCCCTTGACAGGGCCTCTACCACGTTTACCTGACAGGTGTATGTCTCCGATTTCAGAGATACCGTAATAACAGTAGAGCCCAGGGACACTCCCTTTATGAGTCCGGTGTCCGAGATGGAAGCAACGTCGGAATTGGCACTGCGCCAACCCTTGATAATGCCTGTTTTCAGATGCTTCGCCTTCATCTGAAAACTGCCATTCTGATATACTGTCACGGATTGGCGGTTCAGGGAATTAGGCTTCACTGTAATTTTGCAGTTCAGTTTTTGTTTTCCTGTTTTGGCGGTAATGGTTACCTTCCCTTTTTTCAGAGCCGTCACTTTTCCTTTTTTCACTGTGGCAATGGTTTTGTTGGAAGTTTTCCAGCGGACAGAGGAGGCCTTAACTTTTTTGACTTTCAGTGTCAGTGTACCGCCGGTATACATGACCGCCTTTTTTTTGTTGAGTTTTTTTGCAGCCGCTTTGACACTGGTGCCAGCCCCAAGACAGGT
>JAFLTB010000085.1 GCA_022510605.1 Lachnospiraceae bacterium | reverse complement strand
GCCGTATCACGATTACCTATGCAGGATACTTCAAAGATAATTCGCCAGTGACATTAGAGATAAAGGACACGGATAGGGTTCAGGCGCTGTGCCGGCTGCTGAATTCGGCGGACTACCGGTTTGAGTATTTTCACAGCAACAATGCTTTCGGTGGCTGGCTGTACTGGTTTCGCCTTTACTATTCCGATGGAAGACAGGAACGCCAGTTTTTAGGGGGAAGTTTTGTGACGGATGGTAGTTTGTCTTTCAAACAACATAATAAATCAATAGACATAAACAAATATTTGAGGGAATTATGTGATACGCTGGTAAAGGAACAGATTGAGAAAGTATGAAGAATAAAGTGGAAGTGATTCCCATTTGTTTTGATGGGCTGGATTGTGTGGATAACACTATTTTAACTGTGTGTAACGCAGTGAGAGGGGAGTATTTACAGACTTTTTGGAATGCCTGGAATCTAAAGTTTATTCAGGCATTTATCCATGATCGAAGAACCGCTCTTTCGGGCAGTTTTATATCGGATAATGTAAAAGAAATCTATGGACTTGTATTTCAGCCTGTGGAGCATGCAGGTGCTCGAACCGGGTTATTAAAAAAATATTTTTCAGAAGATGGACTTGTGATAATGGGAATTAAGACAAATTGCTGTCCGTGGCAGGTAAGTTATAAAAGTTCGACCTATAATCTGCATTATGTAATTGTTTCGGAAGTGGTGGAAAAAGGTGTACTATGCGTTGATACCATGCCGCAAAAGCAGGGGGAATTAATTACCTGGGAGGATGTGGAAGAGGGGATTTTCAGTGTCATCCGAGTTTGCGACAAAGGGAAGGAGACGGATTCCGCAAAGAGCGTTTCGCTAAAGAAGGTTTATAAAAACGTCAGAAGAAATGTCAGGACCGGTTTGATTTCCAAACTGATTACTGCACTGGAAAAGGATTTTTATTTGTATCTTGAACTGGAGCGGAACGAGGCGGTATGGAAAGTTCCGCTTTATTGTCTCTTTAATATGGCGTCAGGAAGTCATATCCAGTTTTTTCCTTTCTCTTACAAAGTGAACTGCAAGGGAATACGGAGATACTAAATGAAATAAAAGAACTTGGCACAGAATGGGAAAAATTGAAGATTCTTATTGTAAAATTACATAGAGAATATCAATCGGCTAAACTGGATAAAGGAAAATATGAAAATTACCGTTTGCTTTGTCTGGAGAGGCTCACTGTACTGGCGCAAAAGGAAAAAAGCGTCTGTAAAATGTTTTTGAGGATTTGTAAAGAAAAAATACGAAATGGAGCAGGGGTACCGTCTTCATTGGAAGAAAACAGAGTATGGGAAACGACAACATATCTTCCCTTGGCTTATAACGAAAGTTCGCATATGGTGTGCTCAACGGAATATGTGATAAAGACACCGATTCGGTTCGGGCAGGAATGGCATACAGAAAAGGAAACGTTTTCCATGCCGGAGATAGAAGAAGGGGATTATAACTGTCTGTTTTGTCATGGGCAGAAACTTCCAGTAGGGAAAAGAGTCAGACAGATTTCCTTTCTTTTGTATGCTACATACGGTACGCAGTTTGAGACGATAGAACTTGATTTTGGGAAATATACCCGTTCATATATTCTGAGTGCCTCAGACTGGACCGAGGAGCCATTGACGGATGAGCATGTTGTTTGGCAATCGGATTTTATCTCTCAGGATGAAAAGAATAAAAAAATCCAAAAAGGGAAAACGCTATATTCCAAATTCATAGTATTGTTTATCCGTTGAGTTAAATGTTCCGGAACAATTGACATAACCACCGGAACAGGGTACAATATATAAAATCTACGCGATAAACAGGCATTAGAAAGAGGAATGGCAGAAGTCTGGGGAGACTCCTGCCACACTAAAGGGATATATGATTAAATAAACCTGTAAACTAAGTATGGCTGTATCATAGCATGGATGGAAATATTAGTCAATTAAAAATGTATAAAAAAACAATTACTTTGGCTTGTAATATAAAAAAATAATAGATAAAATGTTCCGTGACATAGTTTTATGACATATTTTTAGTGTAATAATTGTTATAAGGTACTTTATTTTTATGTAAAAAGGTGATAGAATGACAGTATATGGATTGAAAGGAGTGTAGATAGTATGAAACAAGGCAGAAAGATTATTGGGGTTGTTCTGGTACTTGCTTTATTTGCCGGGTGTATACCGCAGACAGGGGCAGCGGCAAAGACAGTGATTTATCCAACCGTTGCCAGTGGCGAGCTGGTAAAGGAAAGCGATACGTGCGTGATTGACTACTCGAACACCCAGGACGGATATGTTATGGCAGAATATAAAGAGTCGACCAGCAAGACCATCAAAGCTCAGGTTGTAAGTCCGGGCGGGAATACGTATACCTATACACTGCGGTCGAATAAGTACGAAGCACTTCCACTGACGGAGGGAGACGGCACATATAAGGTGACGATATTTCTGAATGTCAGCGGTAACAGTTATGCTACGGTGATGTCAGAGACCATTCAGGTGGAGTTATCCAGTCAGTTTGCGCCATACCTGAGGCCAAATCAGTATGTAAACTATAAGAAATCCACCAAGTGTGTGAAAAAAGCAGCTTCCCTGACAAAGAGTTGCAAGACGGATTTGGCAAAGGTGAAGAAGGTTTATAACTGGGTTATCAAAAATTTCAAGTACGATAACCAGCTGGCAGCGAACGTACAGGCCGGTTATCTTCCGAACCTGGATAAAGTATACAAAAAGAAAAAGGGAATCTGCTTTGACTATGCAGCAACCATGACAGCGATGCTGCGCAGCCAGGGAGTTCCTACCAAACTGGTTATAGGATATACGGGTAATGCATACCACGCATGGATTAACGTATACTCCAGTAAAAAGGGATGGGTGACCGGTGCTATTTATTTCAATGGAAAGAAATGGAAATTAATGGACCCTACCTTTGCTTCCACTGGAAAGTCCAGTAAATCCATTATGAAGTATATTGGCAACGGAAAAAATTATAAAGCAAAATACAGCTACTGATGGGGAGAAATATCCGATTATGAGTAAAAAGATATTAAGCAATGAATATGTATCTTCCTTTTGTCTGGAGATGTCCCTGCTCCTCCATGCCGGAATCGGCACAGAGGACGGGCTTTATCTCCTGACAGAGGATGAAGGGAATAAGAAAAATAAAAAGATGCTGACAGATATGGCCGAAATGCTGTCAGAAGGCAAACCGTTTTCTGCGGCTCTGCGAGAGGCAGGCCGTTTCCCGAAATATGTAAGTGATATGGTGGAGACCGGTGAGCAGTCCGGTCGGCTGGAGCAGTCCTTCCAGTCTCTGTCTGCCTATTATGACCGGCAGATGCAGTTGAGCAACCAGGTTCGGAGCGCTCTGCTGTATCCGATTATTCTGATGCTTTTGATGCTGGTTATTATCGTGGTTCTCTTAGTACGGGTTCTGCCGATTTTTAATCAGGTATATGAGCAGCTGGGTGGTACCATGAGCGGTACAGCACAGCTTTTGTTGCGTTTTGGTAATTTCCTGGGCAATGCGATGCCGGTACTGTGTGTGGCATTGGGTGTCATTGTGGTTCTGGCCGCAGTGATAAGCTCCAGCAGTGTAATCCGGGGGAAAATTATGCACGTATACCGCCGACTCTTTGGTGATTTTGGTATTACCCGAAAGCTGGGTGAGGCCAGATTTGCTTCGGCCATGGCCATGGGAATGCTGAGCGGATTGAATACGGAGGAGGCCTTCCGGACAGCCATGCTGTTTCAGGACACTGTACCAAAGACAAAAAAACGGTATGAAGCATGTCTGGGCATGCTGGAGGCAGGAGAGCCGCTGGCAGAATCCTTTAAGAAGCAGAAAATTCTGGAGTCCACCTATTGCCGGATTCTGGATTTGGGTGCTAAAAGTGGTACTTCTGATACAGCGATGGAGGAGATTTCCCGGCGTATGGACGATAGTGTTCAGATGGATATTGAACGCAAGGTAGGAAGAATTGAGCCAACTATCGTTATTATTACTTCCATCCTGGTGGGAATTATTCTGATTGCTGTTATGCTTCCGTTAATCAATATTATGTCCTCCATTGGATAGAGTTGGTGAAGACAATGAGAAAAAAAATAAACGTTTCTGTAATAAAAATATTGTTTTTTCTTGCCATACTGGCAGTGGCGGTTCTTTTTCTGTGGAAAGCTGTACAGAAAATGGAGATGGGACAGCAGGCCGAGAGCCTGAAGCAGCTGGATAGTTCCATCCGCAAGGCCACCATGACCTGCTATGCCACAGAGGGGGTATATCCACCCACCATTCAGTATTTGCAGGACAATTATGGCATACAGATAGATGAGGGGAAATTCACCGTTTTTTATGAGGTATTTGGAGATAATATGATGCCGGATATAACGGTGATGGAAAGACAGTAGGAAAAACAGCCGGTGATGAACCGGAAAGGATATGGTTTTGATATGAGAGGAAAAAGTCAAAAACATAATATAGAAAGTGCCTTTGTTCTGGTGCTGTTTGCTGTGTTTGCCGTGACGATTGTGGCGGTGCTGGCATTGGGGGCCAACAGTTACAAAAGTCTGGTGGAGAGGGATAACGAGTCCTACAACAAGCGGATTATTACCTCGTATGTTTCAGCCAAAATCCGAAACAATGATGCGATAGGTGCTGTGGCAGTGGGAGGATTTGCACGGGCAGAGGAGCCGGATGGCGTAGATACCCTGCACCTGTACCAGATGATAGAGGGCCAGATGTTTGATTTGCGCATCTATTACTACGAAGGCCATATATATGAATTATTTACTGTGGCCGATAATGAAATTGAGCCGGAGGCAGGAAACCCGATTATGGAGGCAGAAGGGCTTTCCTTTTCCCAGGATGGACGGGTAATTGAGATTACGGCGGTGGACGCCAACCATCTTACCAATACAGCCACAGTGACCATCCGAAGTGAAAGTGAGGCGGTGTTATGAGTTACGAGAGAAGTAAAGCACCGCTGGCGCTGATGGAACAGATTATTATGATACTGGTATTTGCCCTGGCATCGGCAGTGTGTCTGCAAGCCTTTGTCTATTCCAATCGGCTTTCAGAGGATGGGCAGTTAAGAGAAGTGTCGGCCTCCCGGGCCCAGACGGTGATTGAACACTGCAAGGCGTATAATGGAGACTTAGAACAGGTCTGCGCAAAATTCTCAGGAGAGAGAAAAGAAAATGGCCTGGAAGTATCTTTTCCCGAGGATAACCTGCGGGTGAGCCTTGAAATAACCGAGAGCACTGACTATATGGAAAAAGCAGTCGTGTCTGTCTGGCAGACGGATTCTGCGGGTGACAGTGTAATGAAAGGAAATGAGGCACCGGTGCCGATATATACTATTGATACGGCGTGGCAGAAGGAGGGATGGGAATGAAAAAGAGAAAAATGTCTTTTCCCACTGTGGGAGGAAGTTCCATTCTTACGATTTTTGCAGTGCTGTGTTTTATTGTATTTGCCCTGCTCTCGCTTTCCACGGCCCAGGCCAACAGCACGCTTTCCACAAAGTCGGTGGATGCGGTAACAGCTTATTACCAGGCTGATACAGAGGCGGAGGAAATTCTGGCCCAGATTCGGAGCGGGCAGTGTCCGGAGGGCGTCAGCAAGGATGGAAACTTTTATTCCTATTCCTGTGCAATCGGTGAAACCCAGGAGCTGCAGGTAGAGGTGACAGTAACGGGCAGCAAGTACCGGATTTATAAATGGCAGAAGGCGTACACGGGTGAATGGAAAGCCGATGACTCCATAAGGGTATGGGGCGGGGCAGAAATTACGGAGTAATGAAAGGAGACACTCATGGCAGAGTTGGAAGAGGTTTTGAAAAAGGCGGTAGATAATAACGCTTCCGATATTTTTATTGTCGCTGGTGGATATTTAAGCTATAAAGTAAACGGAGAGATAAAACCCATTGATGATACAGAGAGGATGATGCCGGCGGATACCGCCCGTTTCATCGATACCATTTATGAATATGCCAAGCGTTCAAAAGACAGGTTTATGAAAAATGGGGATGACGATTTTTCCTTTGCCATTGAACAGGTGGCAAGGTTTCGTGTAAATACATACTTTCAGCGAGGTTCCCAGGCGGCGGTTATCCGTGTGGTAGCTTTCAGTATTCCCGATTACCATGCCATGGGAATCCCGGAAGGAATTATTGAACTTTCCCGCCTGCTTCACGGTATGATTATTATTTCCGGTACGGCGGGCAGTGGTAAATCTACCACCCAGGCCTGTATCATCGATGCCATTAATTCCCAGCGGGAAGCGCATATCGTAACGCTGGAGGACCCGATTGAATACTTACATAAAAATAAAAAATCCCTGGTAAGCCAGCGGGAGATTGCCATTGATACAGAGAATTATCTTACCGGTCTCCGGGCCTGCCTGCGTCAGGCGCCGGATGTTATTCTGCTGGGTGAGATGCGTGATGCGGAGACCATTCGTACCGCTATGACAGCGGCAGAGACGGGCCATCTTGTAATTGCCACCCTGCATACCAAGGGAGCAGTCAACACCATTGACCGAATTGTGGACTCCTTCCCGGCAGACCAGCAGGAGCAGATAAAGATTCAGCTTTCTCTGGTGCTGAACTGTATTGTGTCCCAGCAGCTTCTGCCAAAAAAAGGCGGCGGTATGGTGCCGGCGGTGGAGGTTATGCAAATGGTACCGGCCATCAGTAACATGATCCGAGACAGTAAGAACTACCAGATTGATAACGTCATTCAGACCTCCGGCAATCTGGGAATGATTTCCATGGACCAGTCCATTATCAATCTCTGCCAGAAGGGAGAGATTTCCGAAGAGACCGCCATTATGTTTGCCATGAATGTGGAACAGCTTAAGAGGAAGTTAGGAAGATAGAGTGAATAACAAAAATCCACGAATCGCGGGGAGCCGATGATGCTTTGCATCCGATGCTCTCATGATTCGTGGATTTTTTTTATTTAAAAAAATGAACCAAAAGAGGGTTTGGTGCATCTTATTTATATAAGGACAAGATCTTGATGCTTATTCCGCAAAGGAGAAACAGGCGATGGATAAAAATAAATTTATCGAAGAAATAACGGCAAATAAAAATCAGATGTATATGGTGGCATTTTCCATACTGAAAAATCATGAAGATGCAGAAGATGTTGTTCAGGATGCATTATTGACCGCTTTTGAAAAACTTTATACATTGAAGGATGATGACAAATTCAAGTCATGGATGATGAAGGTGGTAGTGAATCAGGCCAAGATGCATATTCGCAAAAATACCCATACGGTTTATGTGGAAAGTGTTGAAAACATCCTTGAGAAATCTGCCGCAGAGGAACGAGAAGATATTTGGGAGATTGTATTATCCCTGAAAAGTGAATTAAGTACCGCAGTCATATTATATTATGCACAAGGCTACAGCATTAATGACATTTCAAAGATAATGAATATTCCATCTGGCACTGTAAAGTCACGATTGTCGAAAGCAAGAGAATTATTAAAAAAGAAATGGGAGGTTTAATTATGAATCATTCGATGGATGAATTGATAAAAGAGAAATTTGCCGGCAGTGAATACGATATACCGGCAAGCTTTGATGAAAAGTTTGACAAAACGGTAGAAGAAATTAAGAATAGTAAGATTGAAAATGACTCAAGACACATTTTCTTCTGGCTGGCCAATCATAAGGCAGCAGCCGTAGTTATCCTGGTTCTGATATTATCCATGAGTTCCGTTACTTCCTATGCGGTGGTAAATATGTTCCAACAGAGGATGAACGCAATGCCGGAAAGCGAAATAGAGAAGTATAATAAGGATGTTCAAGAGAGCCATGCAGAGGCGGATGCATATTCCAGAAAACTGACAGACAGTGAAGAAGAAAAGATTTTCAATTTGAGGAAGCAATATGAAAAAGACGGTAAATTTCCGGATAAAGACATTACGCAGGTTGAACGCTATGAAGATGTAACAGAGGGAGAGTTGTGCTTTGTGACGGAAGAAAGCAAATTTTATTTGCCGGAAAGAAACCTGTCTGAGGAAGAAATGCTGGAAATTATCGACCTGCAGGAGAAAAGAGATTACAGTGTGCAGCAGCAGAATTCAGAAAAAGATATATTAGAGGATGCAGATAATAAAGCGATAGATGAATTGCAGACGACAGCCATCGCTGCCGTTAAATCTCTTTACAATCTGGATGAAAAAGATTGTGAGCTCGTATCTTCTCATAAGGAAGATGATTGCTATGAATTTGAGATAAAAGAGAATAATACCTCATTTTTCGCATATTGCTCAAAGGATGGTACGGTAGAGCGAATCCTGTGTGCAAAAGAGAATTTGCCGGCACATGAATCAGATGTGGAAATTGAGACTGCGAAAATCAAATCAATATCCAAAAAAATAAAAAAGCAGGTGGAAACATTTTCGGGTAAAGAAATTGAGTCACAGAGTATTTATTGCCTGATGGATAGCAATGGAAAACTTGCATACGGAACGATCAGTTATTATCATCAAATGTCAGACGGCAGTGGATGTGTCGCCGTTTACAGCACAGCGTATAATGACTTATATGATATATATATTATGAATGATAAAAAGTCAATGAAGGAAGAGATAGAAAGTAAAATAAAGCAATCAAAGAAATATGGATGTATCTATAAATTGGTGAAATGATTTTTGGGACAAGTGTTTCGTTACTAAGGTGGCAACCATTAGAAGGGTGGATTAAAAAAACTTTTCTGTCAATTGGGTTTGAATGAGTTGGGGGGTACAAAACCCCAGTATTTATGCGGTGTCCAAACAAATTTTCTTGCATAAGTTAAAACATTAATGACATTGACATTATTCGTAGAAAAGAGTATAGTAAAATCATTAATGGAGTTAAACGAGGTGTTATTATGTATATATCTGTTTCTGATGCTGCAGAAAAGTTTAATATATCAAAGAGAAGAGTGCAAG
>JAFLTB010000084.1 GCA_022510605.1 Lachnospiraceae bacterium | reverse complement strand
TTTCCACTGTTTTTCTGTGGTTCTGACGCTTTTTTGAAGTTCCTGATTTCATGGGGACTCGAGTGCGTCAGCAAAAATTATTTTACCAAAGATACCAGACATTGTCAACACTTTTTACCATATTTTTTAGAAGTTTTTCCTGGTATGATGACGCACTGCCGCGTTAGCACGATGACGCTAATTTGAACCCTGTTTAATCTTTCGCTAGCGGCAAAAAACGGCGTCTGCTTTTTCCCGCAAACGCCGTTTTCACATCGTTCCCGACTTGTCCCGCTGATGCGATGACAGTCATATCAGAAAAATACTGCAGGAGTTTTTACTCTATTCCTCCAGCGTTATCATTTCATCTTCTTCAACCTCTGCCTCCGGGTTTTCTTCCATCTCAGAAATGATAATTTCTTCATCTTCTCTGCTCAGTGCCGCTTCTTCCTCTGCCTTTGCCATTTCTGTCTCTACTTCTTCCAGTTCTTCCGGCATCGGTTCCGGCGGCTCAAGGCTGTCAACCAAATCACTGTGAATCTGAATACTGCGGTAACGCTTCATACCGGTTCCGGCCGGAATCAGTTTACCGATGATAACATTTTCCTTCAGACCAATCAATGGGTCAATTTTACCCTTAATAGCCGCATCGGTAAGTACCTTGGTAGTCTCCTGGAAGGAGGCGGCGGACAGGAAGGAGTTCGTGGCCAGGGAGGCTTTGGTAATACCAAGAATAATCTGCTTGCCCTCTGGCGGCTCTTTGCCCTCTGCCTCCAGACGTTCTCTGGTGTCCTCGTAATCCAGCACATCCACCAGCACGCCCGGCAGGAAGTCAGCGTCTCCGTTATTTTCAATGCGCACCTTCTTTAACATCTGGCGCACAATCACTTCAATGTGCTTGTCGTTAATTTCCACACCCTGCAGACGGTATACACGCTGAACCTCGCGGAGCATGTAATCCTGTACGGCACGCACGCCCTTGATTTTCAAAATATCATGCGGATTGACACTACCTTCGGTCAACTCGTCACCGGCCTCTAATTCCTGTCCGTCCAGCACCTTAATACGGGAGCCGTAAGGAATCAGATATGCCTTACTCTGGCCAGTTTCATCGTTGGTCACTACCACTTCGCGTTTTTTCTTAGTATCACGAAGTTGTACCTTTCCGCCAAATTCAGAAATAATGGCAAGACCCTTTGGCTTTCTCGCCTCAAACAGCTCCTCTACACGAGGAAGACCCTGGGTAATATCGTCACCAGCCACACCACCGGTATGGAAGGTACGCATGGTAAGCTGTGTACCTGGCTCTCCGATGGACTGTGCCGCAATAATGCCGACAGCCTCGCCCACCTGAACCGGCTCCTTGGTTGCCATGTTGGAGCCATAGCACTTCGCACAAATACCCACGTGGGATTTACAGGTCAGTATGGTACGGATTTTAACCTGCGCCTTGTCTCCTGCATCTATAATAGCCTTTGTATTGACAATCCGGGCCGCACGCTTTGGCGTAATCATATGGTTTGCCTTGACAATCACATCACCGTTGTCATCCAGAATCGTATCACAGGAATAACGTCCGGTAATTCTTTCTTCCAGCGTCTCGATGATTTCCCTTCCATCCATGAAAGCGCTAATCCACATACCTGGAACTTCATCTTCATCCCGCTCTTCACAGCAGTCCGTCTCACGAATAATCAATTCCTGGGATACATCCACCAGACGTCTGGTAAGGTAACCGGAGTCGGCGGTACGCAGGGCGGTATCGGACAGACCCTTACGGGCACCATGAGCGGAAATAAAGTATTCCAGTACGTCCAGTCCCTCACGGAAATTGGACTTAATCGGCAGCTCGATGGTTCGTCCTGAGGTATCTGCCATCAAACCACGCATACCGGCTAACTGCTTAATCTGCTTGTCAGAACCACGGGCACCGGAGTCCGCCATCATAAAGATGTTGTTGTACTCATCCAGACCATCCAACAATGCCTTGGTAATTTCATCATCGGCATCCTTCCAGGTCTCTACTACCGATTTGTAACGTTCCTCCTCGGTAAGCAGACCACGGCGGTATTTCTGGGAAATCACTTCTACCGTGTCCTCTGCATCTTTGATAATCTGCTTCTTGGATTCCGGCACTTCCATATCGGAGATGGATACGGTCATGGCAGCACGGGTAGAAAACTTGTAGCCCAAAGCCTTAATGGCATCCAGAGTCTCCGCCGTCTTGGTAGCTCCTTCGTTGTTAATACACTTTTCCAGAATCTGCTTTAACTGCTTTCTTCCTACATGGAAATCCACCTCCAGCTGAAGGAAGTTTTCTTCCTTGCTTCGGTCTACAAATCCCAAATCCTGGCTGATGATTTCATTGAAAATGAATCGTCCCAGCGTGGATTCAATAATGCGGGATTCCATGACGCCATTCTTGTTGAGGCCATAACGTCTCACCTTGATTTTGGCATGCAGGGTGATTTCCTTATTTTCATAGGCGATAATCGCCTCGTTCATATCCTTGAATGATTTTCCTTCGCCCAGGGCGCCTGGTCTTTCCTGAGTCAGGTAGTAAATACCCAGCACCATATCCTGGGACGGCACAGCTACCGCACCACCGTCGGACGGTTTCAACAGGTTGTTCGGCGACAAGAGAAGGAATCGGCACTCTGCCTGCGCCTCCACGGAAAGCGGAAGATGCACAGCCATCTGGTCACCGTCAAAGTCCGCATTAAAAGCGGTACATACCAACGGATGCAGCTTAATCGCCTTACCCTCTACCAGAGTCGGCTCAAAGGCCTGGATTCCCAGACGATGCAGTGTAGGGGCACGGTTTAACATAACCGGATGCTCGCGGATTACCTCCTCGAGTATATCCCATACGGCCGGCTCCAGTTTTTCTACCATTTTCTTGGCATTCTTTATATTGTGTGCGGTGCCGTTTGCCACAAGTTCTTTCATAACAAATGGCTTAAACAGTTCTATTGCCATTTCCTTCGGCAGACCACACTGATAAATTTTAAGTTCCGGTCCTACTACGATAACAGAACGTCCCGAGTAGTCCACACGCTTACCTAACAGGTTCTGGCGGAAACGTCCCTGCTTACCCTTTAACATATCAGACAGGGATTTCAGGGCACGGTTGCCAGGGCCGGTAACCGGACGGCCGCGGCGGCCATTGTCAATCAGGGCATCTACTGCTTCCTGAAGCATACGTTTCTCGTTGCGGACAATAATATCCGGTGCTCCCAGTTCTAACAGCCGTTTCAGACGATTGTTCCGGTTAATGATACGGCGGTACAAATCGTTCATATCCGATGTGGCAAAACGCCCGCCATCTAACTGAACCATTGGACGTAAATCTGGCGGAATCACTGGAATTACGGTAAGAATCATCCAGTCCGGATGGTTGCCGGACTCACGGAATGCCTCTACCACTTCCAGCCTCTTAATGATTCTGGCACGCTTCTGACCAGTGGATTCCTTTAACTCCGCCTTGAGGGTCTGGGATTCCTCTTCCAGATCAATCCGCTGTAACAGTTCCTGAATGGATTCTGCGCCCATACCTACACGGAAGGAATCACCATAGGTTTCCCTGGCCTTCTGGTATTCCTGCTCGGACAATACTTGTTTTACCTGAATGTCCTTTGTCTCAGACTCCAGTACAATGTAGGAAGCAAAGTACAACACTTTTTCCAACACCTTGGGAGATACGTCTAACATCAATCCCATACGGCTTGGAATTCCCTTAAAATACCAGATGTGGGAAACCGGCGCCGCCAGTTCAATGTGACCCATTCTCTCCCGGCGGACGCTGGATTTTGTGACCTCAACACCGCAACGGTCGCAGACAACGCCCTTATAACGGACTTTTTTATATTTTCCGCAGTGGCACTCCCAGTCCTTACTCGGTCCAAAAATGCGCTCGCAGAAAAGACCGTCTTTTTCCGGTTTCAATGTACGGTAATTGATGGTCTCCGGCTTTTTTACCTCGCCCCGTGACCACTCACGGATTTTTTCCGGAGAGGCCAGCATAATTTTAATTTTATCGTATGTTAATGCTCTTTCAATATCATTTCCAAACTGTGGCATATTCTACCGTCCTTTCTATCAATCTGCGCTAATGCTGCTGTCGTCATCCAGACCTTCCACGGTGGTTTCGCGGAAACCAGCATCTTCAAAGGATTCATTTTGGAGTTCGTAGTTTCTGTCGTTCATTAAATCGTTGACATTTTCCGATGGACTTTCATCCAGCGTTTCATTCATGCGAACTTCATTTCCTTCTTCATCCAGCACGGTAACATCCAGTGCCAATGCCTGTAATTCTTTCAGCAATACCTTAAAGGACTCCGGTATGCCAGGATCTGAAATGTTATCCCCTTTGATAATAGCCTCGTAGGTTTTTACACGACCTACCACATCATCCGATTTTACCGTCAGGATTTCCTGCAGGGTGTAGGCGGCACCATAAGCCTCCAGCGCCCAAACCTCCATCTCTCCAAAACGCTGTCCACCAAACTGGGCTTTTCCTCCCAGCGGCTGCTGTGTTACCAGAGAGTACGGTCCAGTGGAACGGGCATGAATCTTATCGTCCACCAGATGGTGCAGTTTCAGATAGTGCATGAAACCAATGGTAACTTCACCGTCAAAAAATTCTCCGCTCCGTCCGTCGCGCAACTGGACTTTACCATCCTCACGGATTGGCACACCGGCCCATTCCTTGCGGTATTCCTCATTGGTAAGCAGATATTCCATGACCTCTGGTGCCAGAATATCCTTATATTTCTTTTCAAAGTCCTTCAACGGCATATTGACATAGTCATTGGCCAGTTTCAGAGTGTCCATAATATCTGTCTCGTTGGCTCCATCAAATACCGGTGTAGCCACATTGAAGCCCAACACCTTGGAAGCCAGACTCAGGTGAATCTCCAACACCTGTCCGATGTTCATACGGGACGGCACACCCAGCGGATTCAGCACGATGTCCAAAGGACGGCCGTTTGGTAAAAATGGCATATCCTCCACCGGAAGCACGCGGGAAACCACACCCTTGTTACCATGGCGTCCGGCCATCTTATCGCCCACCTGGATTTTTCTCTTCTGGGCAATGTAGATGCGCACTGTCTGGTTGACACCCGGTGACAATTCATCGCCATTTTCCCTGGAAAATACCTTGGCATCCACCACGATGCCAAATTCACCGTGGGGAACCCGAAGGGAGGTATCTCTAACCTCTCTTGCCTTTTCACCAAAGATGGCCCGGAGCAGTCTCTCCTCGGCGGTCAGTTCGGTCTCGCCCTTCGGCGTTACCTTACCCACCAGAATATCTCCGGCGCGAACCTCTGCACCGATGCGGATAATTCCCTGTTCATTCAAATCCTTCAGCGCATCATCACCGACCCCCGGCACATCCCGGGTAATTTCTTCTGGGCCCAGTTTGGTGTCTCTGGCCTCTGTCTCGTATTCGTTAATATGAACGGAGGTATATACATCCTCCTGTACCAGTCTCTCACTGAGAAGAACGGCATCCTCGTAGTTGTAGCCCTCCCAGGTCATAAACCCAATCAGCGGGTTTTTGCCAAGGGCAATTTCGCCGCCGGAAGTGGAAGGCCCGTCTGCAATAACCTGGCCCGCCTCCACGGTTTCTCCCTTGGACACAATCGGTCTCTGGTTCATACAGGTTCCCTGGTTACTGCGGACAAATTTTGCCAGTTTGTATTCATCCAGGTTGCCATCGGACTTACGAATCATAATCCGGTCGGCTTCCACACGCTCTGCTACACCGCCTTCTTTGGCAACCACGCAGTTACCGGAGTCTACTGCCGCCTTCATCTCCATACCGGTTCCCACCACAGGAGCCTCGGTAATCAGAAGCGGCACCGCCTGACGCTGCATGTTGGAGCCCATCAGGGCACGGTTGGCATCATCATTCTCCAAAAACGGAATCATGGCTGTCGCCACGGAAAATACCATCTTCGGCGACACGTCCATATAGTCAATCCGGCTTCTCTCAAATTCGGAAGTCTCCTCACGGAAACGGCCGGAAACATTTTTACGGACAAAATGTCCTTCCTCATCTAACTGCTCATTGGCCTGGGCTACATGGTAGCGGTCTTCCTCATCCGCCGTCATGTAGATAACCTCATCGGTAACTTTTGGATTTGCCGGGTCTGCCTTATCCACTTTACGGTAGGGCGCTTCCACAAAACCATATTCGTTGATGCGGGCATAGGAAGCCAGGGAGTTAATCAGACCAATGTTTGGTCCCTCCGGCGTCTCAATCGGACACATTCTTCCGTAGTGGGAATAGTGTACGTCACGAACCTCAAATCCAGCACGGTCTCTGGACAGACCCCCCGGCCCCAGAGCCGAGAGACGTCTCTTGTGGGTCAACTCGCTCAATGGATTGTTCTGGTCCATAAACTGGGACAACTGGGAACTTCCAAAAAATTCCTTCACTGCCGCCGTTACCGGTTTAATGTTAATCAGGGACTGGGCTGAAATACCCTCAATGTCCTGTGTTGTCATTCGCTCACGTACCACACGTTCCATACGGGACAGACCGATGCGGTACTGGTTCTGAAGCAATTCGCCAACAGCACGGATACGGCGGTTGCCCAAATGGTCAATATCGTCGTCGTTTCCAATGCCGTACTCCAGATGCATATTGTAGTTGATGGAAGCAAAAATGTCTTCCTTGGTAATATGTTTTGGAATCAACAGCGGAACACATCTTGCAATTTCCTCATAACGTTCCTCATCTGTCTTATATTCCTCCAGAATCCGTTTCAATTCCGGGAAATATACTTCCTCGGTTATACCCAATGCCTTCTTATCGGCATTCGGCAAAAATGTATTCAAATCCACCATCATATTGGAGAGGATTTTCTCAACATGGCCTTCCTCGTTCTGAATTTCAACAAACGCCACGGCTGCGTTCTGAATCTCTGTGGCCAATTCCTCAGAAATCACCTCGCCAGCCTTTGCCAGAACTTCGCCAGTCTCTGGACTCACCGCATCCTCTGCCAGGGTAAAGCCGGCAATACGATTGCGAAATGCCAGTTTTTTATTGAATTTATAACGGCCAACCTTCGCCAAATCATACCGTCTCACATCAAAAAACATGCTGTTAATGAGATTTTCTGCACTGTCCACGGAAAGCGGCTCGCCTGGACGAAGTTTCTTATACAGCTCCAGCAGACCATCCTGATAATTTTCAGAAGGGTCCTTGGCAAAACTTGCCAGGATTTTTGGTTCCTCGCCAAACATGTCCAGTATTTCCTGATTCGTTCCCACACCTAAGGCACGAATCAGCACTGTAATCGGCACTTTTCTGTTTCTATCTACACGAACGTAAAATATATCATTGGAGTCTGTCTCATACTCTAACCACGCACCGCGGTTAGGAATTACAGTAGCGGAATACAATTCTTTACCAATCTTATCGTGGGCAATTCCATAATAAATACCAGGAGAACGGACCAGCTGGCTTACGATAACACGCTCAGCGCCGTTGATTACAAAGGTGCCGGTTGCTGTCATAAGCGGAAGGTCACCCATGAAAATATCATGCTCACTGATTTCTTCCGTCTCATTATTGTGGAGTCTGACTTTTACTTTCAATGGTGCTGCGTAAGTAGCATCTCTTTCCTTACACTCTTCGATGGAATATTTCACATCGTCCCTGCACAATTCAAAATTTACGAATTCCAGGCTTAAATTCCCATTATAATCCGCGATTGGCGAAATGTCGCGAAATACCTCATTCAGTCCCTCGTTCAGAAACCACTCATACGAATCTGTCTGAACCTCAATCAGGTTCGGCATCTCCAGTACTTCCTTCTGCCTCGAGTAACTCATTCTGACGCCTTTGCCAACGTGGACCGGACGTATTCTGTTTTTCTCCATTGATGATTTCACTCCTTGTCTTTTCTACAAAACTGTGGTATACTAACCTCAATTAGAGGCTAATAAGCCTACCATACCACAATAGTGCATTTTCCATCTTACCACAAACGTAGTATGCTGTCAAGGGGTATTTTGGAATCAAAATTAGCGCCACCGAAAAGGTGGCGCTTTTTACACTTTCTTTTACATTCTCTCTTTAATATACATTTCCAGATATTCCGCTGTCCGCTCCAGGCCAAGCCTGCTGCTGTTAATACAGATATCATAGTTTCTGGAATCCCCCCATTTGATTTCGGAGTGACGGTTATGATACTGCTTTCTGGTGCGGTCATGCCGGTCATTCTTGGCAATAGCTTCCTCCCTGGACAGGTTATATTTCTTCATGACGTGGTCAATCTTAGCTTCCCGGTCTGCCAGTACAAAAATAGAAACCAGCTCTTCCCTTTCTTTCAACATCGTCTCGGAACACCGTCCCACCACCACGAAGGATTCCCCTTTGTCAGCTTTTTTCTGCAGAAACTCAAACTGCATCTCTGCCAAATTCTGCTCCATGGAATTGGAATACCCTCGTACCGTCCTGGAAAACAGCCGGTTGCCCGCTTTTTCATCTACTTTTTCCAATGTTTCTACATCGGCATTTTTTTCCCTGGCAATTTCCTCTAAAATATTTCTGTCGTACAGGTTTAGCCCTAAATCCCTGGCAATTTTCTCCGCAATCTCATGTCCACCGCTCCCGTATTCCCGGCTGATGGAAATAATAATCTGTTTGCTCATAGCAGCCACCTCCTATATGTAGTATTACATGTTGCATTTCGGATGATTATACCAATATTATACACAAAAAAGACCGGAGGGGCAATCCCCGCATCCGGTCTTTCTTTTTTTATCCTGTTATTATTTCAGGGTAACCTTAGCACCCTCAGCCTCAAGCTTGGTCTTGATTTCCTCAGCTTCTTCCTTGCTTGCGCCCTCTTTTACTATTTTAGGAGCACCGTCTACTACTTCTTTTGCTTCCTTCAGGCCAAGACCGGTTACCTCACGTACTACCTTGATAACCTTAACCTTTGCAGCGCCAACCTCGGTCAGCTCTACATCAAAGGAATCCTTCTCCTCTCCGCCGCCTGCTGCATCGCCGCCTGCTGCTGCTACAACTACGCCTGCTGCTGCGGATACGCCAAACTCTTCCTCACATGCTTTTACTAAATCAT
>JAFLTB010000083.1 GCA_022510605.1 Lachnospiraceae bacterium | reverse complement strand
AAATTATTTTTAACGATTTCATATGACTATTCACTCCTCTACTGGCAATCCTCCCGCTAGATTGTTTTTTCAACATAACTATTCAAACCATTTCTCCTCCCCGGGATGGTGTCCTGTATATTTTACATCCGTCCCTTCCATCTTGCTTACAAGCTGTCCATCTAAGGTGACCAAATAATAATCTGCTGTATAATCATCTGATACGCCAATTTCCAAGTCAAACGCATCATTAATACCGTCCATTTCCTCCTTATCGTATCCTTGCAACATCAGATAGCCACCCGCAAAAAAGACATTCTCTACTGGTTCTTCAAATACCTTTGTCTCTTCTTTTAAATCCTGATTTTTTTTATAAAGCTGATAATCTTCAATAAAATAAATAATAGAATCATTTAGCTTATAATCATAAACCAGTCTGTCCGTAACCTTCTCTATTGTTCCTCCCTTTATTGGTATACGATATAAATCTGAATTTCCCTGCCAATAACGTTCCAACACATAGATATATTTATCATCCATTGACATTTGGTTACTAGAGAAAACAAATTTTTTCTTATCTGTTATTGGTCCCAGACGCTGATACTCAACTAATTTTTTCTCTTCTGTTCCATCCAGGTTGCAACTGTAAAGATAATTTCCCCCAGATTCTTTGACCTTCTCCCTTTTCAAAGTTGACATTGTATAATATATCTTTCCATCTACTATCATCTGAATATGGCGCTCCTTATTAAAATCTCGTTGATTGCCATGGTCCTCTGTTTCCCAGTGAATAGACCCCATCTTTTTCCCTTGCAGGTTGTAGTAGATAACATCCGAGTAGTCAGCCTCTCTGTAATAAATTCTATCCTCATAAAAGAATATCTGCGAGTCGCCAAAAAGTTCCTGTTTAAAAAGATATTTCCATTCTCCAGTTTCAATATTTATCGAGGCCATCTGACAAGCAATTGCGTCATTTGAAACTAATGGAGATAATACTATATATATATATTTCTTATATTTTACAAATCCCTCTATATAGTCCAAATCATCCTTAAACTTGGTTTCTATTACCTCCTTGCCATCATTACAATAAAAAACAATTTTGTTTTTACCTTTTTTGCGGACATAATAACAGTTCCCATCATCTCCCTGCGTCATTTCTGTAGGGAATATTAAATTAGATAATTCAACTGACTGCTTTGTAGTATCAATTTCTCCTATTCCCAAATCCTCCACATGTGGCATTGCTTCCTCCTTAGTATCCACATCCTTTTCTGGTGTGCCGGCCGTATTTTGTCCGCATGCACTTAGAATCAGCAGGGTACTGATTAGGAAGATTATTTTTAAACTTTTCATACCATATTCACTCCTTTGCTAACATTCAATATTTATATGCCTGCCATCGGAATGCTACTTAAAAAGATTTTCTTGCGATAAGTCGGTCTGTAAAAATTCATAACATTCCTTAATAGCTTTTGTAAGTCTTTTATTTTTCTTATACGGATGTTTTTTTATTTCTTTCCAATTCCCTTTGACAAAATCCCAGTTTGCAGAATCCTTGTGACTACCATGCCATTCCTCGTTCCACTTAGCCCATTTATCACCCTCCCGCTGATAGTCATAATGATAACGTTTTGCCTTAGGATTAACGTTAGCCTTTAACGCCCTATACTTCTCCAGGTCCATACAATAACTATGGGCGTAATAATCTTCTATGGCATGCAGTATTGCACCCAGCGCAATATATTTTTGTGTTTCATCATTATTGAAATACCGCACTGCTGTTCTATACCACTCCTTCAGCTTATCCACTTTTTTTCTTCTCGTCCCATGATAACCATCTTTTTTATAAAACCAGCCATATTTTATAATCTTCTTTTCTTCTTTTGACAAAACACTTATATCCGTAACATACCCTGCATCCTCATCTTTATATTTTTTGAAAACAGCTCTGGTTTCATCTGGCCATATGGACCCCCTCCTCAGTCTCCTTTTTATCTTTTTCTTTAGTTTCTTCTTTACACTCTTCTCAAATTCCTTTATTGCATGCCTGGTAATCTTTTTATGCACCGCACCTTTCCAATGCCCGGTAGGGTCAATATTATTAACAGAATCATTATGGCAATAGGTATATAAATGCAGGCTCAGGGGCTCATCCTCTTCCCCAGTATATGTATCCCGTGTCATAAAGCGTCCCAATGCCGGGTTATAATGACGTGCCCTCAGATACATCGTAGCCGTTTCTTTATCATAATACTCTCCTGCATAGCGGAATGGATTTTCATCCTTTGCATCCGGCTTTATTTCATTGCCAAAGGAATCATACTCATAGGTCTTTTCAATTCCGCCGTCCTCACCCACCAGCTGAACCACGTCTCCATGGGGATTCATGATATAATATTGTTTGTCCGATTTCTCCCCTTCATCTGTGTAAAGTAGGTCTTCCCCGTGGATATAGCGTCTTTTCACTGCACCGGTTTCATCCAATTCCATAATAATTTTATCCCGATCCCAGATATAGATGGTTTCCTTTCCATTCACACTTTTTTTACTGCGCATGCCGTCTGGTGTATACTCATATAACACCTTCTTATCCTTTGTCAGCACCTCACGCAACTGGTTATAAACATCGTAGTGATTTACCACATTATTATTCAGGCGATTATCTCCCAGCGTGACGTCCAGATCAAAATAAGGCGTTTCACTTTCTTTTATGCGGTGTACTACTGCAAGCTCATTTCCATTGGGGTCATACTTATAGACAGTCACATCATCCTGCTTTGTCTGTTCATTCAGGGCGTCTGTTCTCTCCAGTTCATCATTTTTGTTATACCGGTATGCGGTGGTTATGTTGCCTGTTTTCATTTCCACACGGTTGTTATGGGCGTCATACTGATAGGAAATGTCTGCCTCTCCCGTCTTACTTTCCTGGGTTAAGCGCCCCATTCTGTCATAGACATAGGCCGACTGGCTTTTCTCTGTATTTCCTTTTTCGTCTGTCTGTTCTGCCTGCTCCTGTGATTTTTGTCCATTTTTTAAGTAGGAGGAGCTATACTGTGATATCTGCTTTCCCTTTGTCTGGTTTTTCATTTCCGTCAGCCAGTCCGCCAGATTGTACTCATATTCCGTCACTGCCCCGATGGCAGGTATCTCTTTCCTGGAGCGATTTCCATCCAAATCATAGGAGTACCGGGCTATGGAATCCGTTCTGCCACCCTCTGTCTGCCAGACCTCTGTTATGTTCCCCTCTGTATCATATTCATACTGAAGGTTCAGGACGGTTTTATTTCCTGCCCTGACCACAAGGGAGGTACAATTATCATCCACATCATACTCATAACTGCTGCTTACCTCTTTCCCGCCAGCCAGGGTTACGGTTTTTTTCGTTACCTGGCCGGATACATCTCCGTATTCGTACTGGATGTTTCTCTGCTTATTGATTTCACCATAGGCATTGTAGCCATAGGTATCGCTGCTGGTTTCTCCTGTTTCCTTCTCCGATGCTTCCTTTTTTATCAGCTGGTTATCCGTGTCATAGTGATTGATTATAATATTTCCGTTTTTATCAATGGTTTTTTTCAGGTTGCCATACACATCATACCGATAGGCCTCTTTTCTTCCCTCCGGGTCGGTCAGGGAAATCAATTGATCCTTTTTGTTATAGGCGTATTTTGTTTCACTGACGATATCCTTTTTTGCTTTTCCGGTTATCTCGATATGATAGTCTTTGTTCACATAGTGATAAGCGTCGCTTCCTTCTCCTTCTTTTAATGCTATGGTAAGAGGACTCGTCATGCCGGTATACTGACGAATCTTATTGCCCTCTGTATCATATACGTATTGGGTATACAAAGCCTTCTCTCCGTTCCCTGCTTTGCCCTCTTCCAGACAATTTTTTACCAGTACCAGGTTGCCCCGTTCATCATACCCATATTCCGTTCGGCTGCTTTCCCCATCGCTGATTTCTTCTTCCTCTGCGGTGACATTTCCATCCCTGTCATATTCAAAACGCTGTGTCTGGTACTGTACCGTGCCATTTTCTTTCTCGATGGGCGCTTTTACCTGTATCTGTCTGCCCAGCAAATCATATTCATAGGTGGCCGCATATCCCTCCTGTACTCCACGGGATGTATAATCTGCCACCATCTGACCGGACTCATCATATACCGAGCGGACTGTCTGGGATTTCCATGTGTCCTCATCTCCCCGCCGGCTCCGGATTTCCACTTCGGTAATATTTTCCTGATAGTCATACTGGTACAGATTCTGAGATATACGTTCGGTCAGCCATTTACCATTTTGATATTTTTTCTTCGTAATCGTCTCCTGAATTTCATTTCCAAATTCATCATATACATACTCGGTTACACTCTCAGAAATATTTCCCCCTCTTTTGTAGGTAGTGGTTGTCTTTACGGTATTGCCCTCTGCGTCCTGTATGGATTCCTCGATGGTTTCACTTAACAGGGCTGAATCGAATTGTGTATAATACCGCTCTACATCCACCTCCTGCTGATATTGTTTTGGTTCCAGTTGTTTTGTATAGTTCCGAAGTGTGGTTGTTTCCCCGTCCTCACTGACGATTTTTTCCTGCTTTTTTAACTCCCATTCCGAACAATGGGCCGCATCCATGCCGCCTCCGGAAAAGCTGACGTTTACTATTTCTTCCTCATACTCATTGTAAACATAACGGCTTGCCGCCAATATTTTATTTCCTTTTCCTGCTATATCATAATTAGCGGCTTCCGTACCGTCTTCCTGTTTAATTCTTTTGTCCCCTGCCGGATGAAAGGCATAGGTTCTTTCTTCCAGCAGCTGTCCCGTAATTCCATCCTCTCCCTCTTCGTCTGTCTCGCTGCCATAATCATAGACGCTTTCGGTCCAGGTGCCGGCCTTTTCATCTTTCGTTATTACGGTATTTCCATAGGCATCCTGAATCTCCACGGTACACCTGTCATAGTTATCAAAGGTCATGGATTTCCGTTTATCCTCGGACAGCATCGGCTGTTCCTTGGATTCATATTCCGTTCCCACGGCATATACACTTTGGATTTCCTCCCCTGTTTCCTCATCATAGGTATACTGGTTCTTTATTCCATTTTGGTCGGTATGGCTTAACAGATTGCCAAAACTGTCATAGGTAGAACTGCTTTCTATATAGGTCTGGTTCTGGCCTGGATTTTTCTCTGATTCCAGTTTTACTTTTCTCTCGTAAAGCTGGCCCTGTTCATTATAAGCATAATTATTTTGAATCATCTCGGATTTTCCGTCTGCATAATAGCTGGGATACAAACTCTCTGTGGTTACATTTCCCTGTGTATCCTGGGTGTAGTCCGTCCGTTCTATGGTTCGGTACGCCTCGTTTTTTTCCTGAACCTGCTGTTCCTCGGAAATAATGTCTACGCCGTTTTCTCCGGATTTTCTGAGGATTCTGGTTTTTGTATCAGCATTTGCATACTCCTCTATGGATTCTATTTCATTCCGTGTATAGCCAGCCTCATGATCCGCCGGATAACCCTCCCCTGTATGAAAGTAGGTATAGGTCTGGGTGAACAGAGCTTCTTTTCCTGCATACTTCGCCAGATATGCTTTTGGCCTTCTGGCTGTCAGCATGTTTCGGTAGCTGTCATAGGTATATCCTCTCCTGGAAGTCTTCGGGTTTTTGCTCCGGTTCGTTCCATACTCTTTCTCTGTTTCCTGCACCAGAAGGGAACCCTCTCCCGCCTTATCGTAGCGGTACAGGGTTTCTCTTTTTTCCTTTCCGTCTTCCACTTGATTTTCTAACAACTTGTTCTTGTTATATATATACAGGCTTATATTTTTCTTTGGTTTGTTTTTCAGATGCAGAGTATCTGCATTCAGGTCTGACGTTTCATAGGTATAATCGCTGTATCGGTTATTGTCCTTATGTTTTTTCGGGTTATAGTTGCTTACTACGGTTGCCTGCTGCAGTCCTGCTTCACCATACTGTCTCGCTTCACCATTGTCTTTATAGAAGTCTGCAAAAGATACCGGTTCCCCCTTTCCCGCCTGCTTTTGGAAATAGTCATATTTGATGCCATTTGCTTTTTTCCCACTGGAAGCATCTTCCTCATACTCACGGGTTACATAGTAAAACTGGGTTGCCACGTCCCGCTCCATTCCCTCTACGGCATCTCTTGTCCCCCGGAGGGCGCCGGCACGGTATTCATATCTGCTTATGCTGCCGTCACTCTCGATGCTTTTGATGAAGTAGGACTGGTTGGTATCCGCCCGCTGTCCCGCAATCCGCCAGCCGGAGGTGTTGACCAGGGTTTCTACGGTACGGTAGCCATAGGTTTCCCTGCTCCCGTCTACCGTGGCACTGTTCAGCCGGGAGCCATAAAGTTTCTTTCCGTTTTTAGGCTTGTAGGAGGTTCCGGATATGGCATATTGTATGGTCTTTTGGCTTACGCCTCCTGCGGACTTTTCTCCCTGGACGGTTACTTTTTTCAGGAATCTCTGTCCGCTTTCGGTTTCCTCTCCATAGTGAAATACGATGTTTCGCCCCACGGAGTCCACGATGGTATCAAAGTATATGGTATCCCGGTAGGTATACCGGATGGTGTTGTTGTGGGCGTCCTTTTGCAGCACGATGACGCCGTCCTTGTTAAAGTAGGTACGGAGTCCCGTTTTGTCCCGCAAAAGATACCGGCATGCCACGCCATCGATGGTTGCTTCTATGTCTTCCAGTTTGACATCCGTGTATTCGTATCCCTCCAGTCCTGTGATGGAATAGGTTTTGGAGGCGCTGTCGGCATGGGTGGCGATTGCCATGGAGCCCCGGCTTCCCAGATGAAGATAGATGGGTTTTTCTGCCCACTGGCTTTCTTCCCCCTCTTTTATGGTCATGGTTTCAATCCATGGAAAGTCAAATGCCCAGCCACTGCTGATACCGTAGACATTGTAACGGGAGCGGTCCACGACCTTCGTCCGCTGAGTGTCTTTCACCTCCGCATCCCTGCCGTCCTTTTCCTTATTGTAGTCGATAAACATCCCCTTCAGGGCGTCGGCATGGTTGTTATATATATCAGCAGATACGGTGAAGGTATGTTTCTTACCGTCTTCTCCTATGAAAGCAATCTGGATGTTGTCTACCTCCAGTATGTCTACATGCTCAACGGAGGGGTAGCCGATTGCGGCCTCGGTGCTGTTATAGTAACGGGAAAGGGAAAAGTCCATACCGCCGGTGCCTTCTAATTCCAAATCTTCCCTCTGCAGGGTCAACTGGCCGGTAGCAGTGTCCACCCCTTCGGCTGCCTCGTATTCTAAGGGAGAGCCGGCGGTTTTATTATAAAAAATATCTTTGTAGGTGGTGGCGTACAGCGCATCCATGGCCGTGTCATAGCTGCTGTTGATGGCATGGCTTGTACTGGCAGGCAGGAAACTGCCGGCCAGTGCAAACAGCAGAAGCAGTAAAAACAGAACTTGTTTTTTTATCTTATTTTTCATTTTTTGTTCCCCCTTTCATATAACTTCTATGCTTCCTCTACCTGCATGCGCACTGTGGTGGTTCTATCCGCCAAACCTTTTACCGGAATTGACTGATAGGCCTCCTTTGTCTTTCCTCTTTCTATAGTACTGCGCAGTCGAAATACCATTACGCCCCTCTTTGGCGCATAGTGTATTAACTCAATTCCATCTTTTTTCTTTTCCATTGCCTCTTTCTGCATAAAGGAAGATACATAGCGATATGCCAAAGCATCTGCATCTACACGAATTGTCACAACATACTCCGTATCTTCTTTACAATTACCGGCCTTTACCTGCAATTCGTAGATTTCTCCTTCTGTTACTTCCAACTGCTTTGCCACCGTAACGGTATTCAGTTCAAGAGCTTCCAGTACATCCAGTGTGCCAAAGCCTGTCATAGTACCGCCCACACTATAAAGCACCTCTCCTATGGATTGGAGTTGTGCTTTTTCTTTTCTCAGGTTTAGTACCGACACCTGCCCCCATTTGTCGGTATAGACATCATAGTAAATAACCTGGTCTGTTTCATTTTCTTTATTTAAGTAAATCTTTCCGTTGACTACGGTGCCAGAGGTATAGCGGTCTGCATTGGCAAAGGGGCATACCGTTCCTTCGTTGTCGTATTTACCCGTATCCGGCAGATACTCCTCCAGATACATTCCCTTACCTGCATAACTTTCCTCCCGCAAAACAAACAGCCGTCCGTCAATATTAAATGCCTGGACAATGGTACTGGTATTGGCAAAGGTATGGTTTTCCCAGCTGTCCTCTGCCGGGTCATACACATCGACCCGCTCTGTTGTTCCAATCTGGGAAAAGGCATATATTTTCCCCTGATACAGAGCCGTGCTCAGCTTTGTCCGCCGCTCTGCCATGTCTTTCTTTTTGCTCCATGTCCCCGTGACAGTGTTATAAGCATAAACACCGGCGGTAATCCGGGCCTTGGTAGAGGTGTCCGACTGTCCCCCTATCACATAGATTTCTTTTCCCACAGTAACCATGGCAGCATGGCACAGTCCCGTCAAATCCCCGGGGTATGCAGCAAGCAGCGTCCAGGTTTCTTTTGAAGGGTCATACACTTCCAGACTTTTGAGAGCCCCCTCCTCTGTCTCACCGCCAAGAACATAGAGCTTTCCATCACATACAGCACGGGAGAAATTCTTTCTGGTCTGATTCATGGGGGTTTTGTAACTCCATTCAGAGCTGTTGTTTGTGTTATATATCTTACGGGATGGCTCGCCTGTCAGCATAGTATTTTCTCTTGGCGTAACAGTAAAGGCCAGTGTCCTTCCCACCGTTTCATTGGTATACACATACTCGTAGGAGGTTCCTGTCACAATGGCCTCTCCAATCTTACCACTGGCATTATAAATGGTTACCAGATATTCTTTGGCTTTATCAATGGCATCCCAGCGGATGATATAACTATCCTGCCCCTCTTCCCCTACCGGCTCCGGAATGGCAAAACGTTTTTTCAAGGTCAGGGTATAACTCCCTGTGGCCGTTCCTTTGGTTCCCACCTTTAGATAGCGCCTTCCGTCATAACTCTGAATAAAGGCAAAGTTGTTTTCCAGGCCGCTGTTGTCATCATAGCCCAGACGGTTTTTGTCTGTGTCATACAGAGTTCCCTGGGTATCCAAAGTGGATGTGGTGTAGAGGTCATAGGCAATGCCCGGTTTGGCATCGAAGTAATAGTAGTTTT
>JAFLTB010000082.1 GCA_022510605.1 Lachnospiraceae bacterium | reverse complement strand
CCGGATATTGCCAGTATATGGGCAATTCCGCCTTCCTGAAAAAGTTCCTTTACCCTATCCTCCAGGGCAGACTTTTCCCCCAGCACCATAGCCGCCACAATACCGCCCTCCGGCTCTGGTAAAAGGGACATGATTTTTTCAAATAATTGCGTGCGAAGTTCATACAGCCATTGTTTTCTATGGTTGTATGCCTGATTTTCCACCGTTAACGATTTGACAAAAACTTTATACTGAATATTTTGTTCCTGATAATATTGATATTCATTGAATTGTCCGGGATTACCCGGCGTTTGAAACGAATAGATTTCTCCTTCAAAGGAAAGGATGTTCCCAATTTTTAATTCAGAAAACAGATTTGTCTCTCCTGACTGTTCACCAGAGGAATACAGCTTCATCCGGGTACAGAATACCTCTCCTGTCTCCTCCACTACATCACATACGGTGAGACTTTTTTGACTGCCCTGTCCGGCAATTTCCTCCACCTGACACCGCAGTATTTTCCTCTCTCCCTGATACTTCTTTTCTGAGCCTCTGCTCTCATGGCTGGCAAACAATACAATGGTCGCCACAGTAATCGCTAACGCCACACATAACGGGCGTCCCCTCACAGCCTCCCTCCTCTCTGCCTCTTTTACAGATACGCTTTCCCATCACCCTTCTGCCCCTGTTCCCGCTACAACCAAATCCAGATTCCTCTCAAAGGGTGCATTAAATCCCGTGGTCTCTCCATATTTTTCCTGCTGCTCTCCCTCAATGCTGAACTGTACCCGGTTCACATTGGAAAGTTCACAAAGGGTGTTGACAATGGAGTACACCACAATATCACTTTTGACATTTGTTAACAATTCCATAAATTCCCGGCTGACATCCACATAACATATATTGTCCCGAATGGTAATGCTGTTAACCACGGTATTGGGCGGAACAGTGGGAAGAAGAGCCGACACATTCAAATTCTCTATTCTCTCCGGCCCGGCAATCAATTTCTCCACTAAAAGTCTGGCCAGAGGCTGGGCTGCATCGTAGGTAAGTTCCGTATATACCTCCACCAGCTGCTGACCGCTTTCATCAGAAAAATACAGTGTTACCTGCTTACTCTGCTCGCGCTCTCTCTCATTCAGGTTGTCAATAAAACTATCACTGTTCATAAGCCCCACCGCTTTGCCAGACAACATCAATGGCTGGTCCTCCACATAAAATTCCACATAATCAATACCGGACACCTGGCACAGCGTTTTCACAATGGCTGCCCGGGACAAAATTTCATCCAGGCCGTTTATATTTTGATAGGCTGCAGAAAAATATACCGACAGTTGAGTCTCCTGAATTTGAAAATCCGTGACTTCAATGGCAGATTCAATGGGTGGGATTCCCGCTCCCTCTCTGACACCGGTGTGCAGCTGTTCCAGTAATTCCGTAAGGATTCCCACCGTATCCCTGGGCTGGCTTTTGATTTCATATTCTTCTTTTATAAACCCGGTGCCATCCGGTTCCAGATAGTAAATCGAATATCGGCCCGCCTCCGACTCTGTGGTCTCTCCCGAACAGGAGCCCAGAAAAACCGTCCACAGGACAAGTAATATTCCATATAGCAGTCGTTTCATTCTATTATCCCTCCTATTCCAGAAAAATTAACGGAATGCGAACGGTAAAGGTGGTTCCCTGCTGTTCCACACTGTGTACCTTAATGGAGCCCCGATGGAGTAAAATCGCACTTCTGGTAATGGCAAGGCCCAGTCCATTGCCACCGGTATCCCTTGAGCGCGCCTTATCCACCCGGTAAAAGCGCTCAAAAATATTATCCTGCAATTCCTCCGGAATTCCCACACCCGAGTCCTCCACCTTCAGATAGAAAAATTTGTGGTCGGCATTTAAGGAGACCCGTACCCATCCATCATCATAATTGTACTTAACGGCATTTTCAATCAAATTACGAAAGGCCATGCCCAGCTTAATTTCATCGACCTGGGCCGTCACCGGACGAACACTTTCAAATATTATGGCAATGTTTCTCTGGTCTGCAATCGGCTGCAACTGCTTCAAAATGCTCTCCACAAATTCATTGACATTGACTTCACTGATATTCACATCCGAAGCATTTTTATCCATTTTTACCAGGGAAAGCAGGTCATTAATAATCTTATTCATCCGGTTCAGTTCATCGCGGATGTCCACCATAAATTCCTGATACAGCTCCACCGGAGCCTCCTCCTGCCCCATTAAAGACTCTGCCAGCACCATAACAGAAGTAAGAGGCGTCTTTAATTCATGGGATACATTGGAAACAAATTCCTGCCTGACTTCCTCCAAATTCTGTAAATCCCCAAGCATCAGATTAAAATCCTGAGAAATCTGCTCTACCTCCACAAAACCATCCAGTTCCATAGTGCCATTAAAATCCCCCTGGGTGATAACGGCAATGGAACCTGCTACTTCCTTTAACGGCTGGACAATCTGCCCCGAATAGAGAACGGAGCTGACAATTACAATAACCCCCAAAAGGAGTATCATTGTCAGGGAAATGGTTTTCACGCTGTTATACATACGATTGATACTGTTCAGGGAAAAATTCATAATGACGGCGCCATCTGCCAGAGTTTTATTTGAACGGTAGACCGGAAGAACAATCTGAACCTCCTCTTCGCTCTGAGTCACCACCCGGGGCGATTTCCCCCGGATGCACTGTAATACTTCTTTCAGCAGGACGGTCCGGTTTTCTTCCAGTCCATAGGTGTCCCTCATCACAATAAGACTCGAATCCACAATCAGAATCCTGCCATTGTAAATGTCAGAAATCTGTGTCAGTTCCGAGTCCACCTCCGTAGTCACATCATTGGTAAGAAAGGCAGAAGATACCACAAGATTACAAAGAATGGAGCCTCTCGTCTGTAATTCTGCAATCTGCTGTGACACCGCCCGGGAGCGGTACGTGCTCAAAAGAATGAGAATGAAAATTATCAGTGGTACGATTCCTGTCAGTATCAATACACACAAACTCTGAACACGCAGGCTTTTTATCTTTTTTAACTTATCCCTCATTCTGGAAATAATAGCCAACACCCCATTTTGTATGTATATAATCTGGTTCGCTTGGATTGGTTTCTATTTTTTCACGCAGACGGCGGATATGCACATCCACGGTACGTACATCGCCGGGATACTCATAACCCCAGACGTCATTTAACAGTTTATTACGCCCGTACACCTTGCCTGGGTGATTCATCAATAATTCCAGCAGGTCAAATTCCTTTGCTGTCAGATTTACTTCCCTGTCATTAACAAATACCCGACGGCTGTCGGTATCTACCTTCATAGCACCAAACACCACCATGGCAACATCCTCCTGCTCGCTTTCCGGACGCTGTTTGGAGCTGCGGCGCATAATAGCCTTAATTCTGGCCTTTACCTCAAGAATATTAAAGGGCTTGGTAATGTAGTCATCGGCGCCATATTCCAGCCCCAGAATTTTATCCATATCGTCCCCTTTTGCCGTCAGCATGATAATTGGCACATCGGAAAATTCCCGAATCTGCTGGCATACTTCAAAACCCGACATCTTTGGCAGCATGACATCTAACAGAATCACATCATACTGGGTGCGGTGGGCCGCATGTAGGGCCGCCTCCCCATCATATGCATAATCCACAGACATTCCATCCTGCTCCAGACTAAATCGGATTCCCTTCACGATTAACTTCTCATCATCCACTACCAGCACTTTTCTTGCCATAACCTGCCTCCACTTACTAAACCATAATATACTCTTTTATTTTATCGAAAATCCCTGTCTTAATACCTGATATTTTCATAATATCCTCTATTTTCTGAAAGGCCCCGTTGCTTTCCCTGTAGGAAAGTATTTCGGCGGCCCTGGCTTCCCCGATACCGTTTATCGTCATCAATTCTTCCTTCGATGCGGTATTGATATTTATTTTGCCCGAACTGTCCGTTTGTCCTGAATTGCCACTCCCTGCCGACGTCCCAGTCTGGTTCATTCCCGTCCCGCCTTTTCCAGGTCCGCCTCTGGCCTCAATCCGTAGCTGCGTACCATCCGGTACACTCTCTGCCTGGTTGATAGAGGAACGGTCCGCTTCTTTAGTAAATCCCCCTGCCTTTTGCACCGCCTCAATCACTCTGGGCTCTTTGTCAAAGGTATATACTCCCGGCTTTTTTACCTCTCCGCACACATGGATGTATACGGTCTCCGTCCCTTCCCCGGAAGTCTGGCTCCCGGATGCCTCTGCCGGAGTAGAAGACTCGTTTTTTTCACCGTCCAAAAAGGATTCCGTAACAATCATGCCGGAATCCGGTGCAGAACCAGAATCCTGCCGGTAACTGCTGTAAAAATATGCAGTTCCACAGAGCAGCACTGCCGCCAGAACAGCCACCACCCTGCCTTTTTTCATTTTGTCCATCCTGTCAATCTCCTTATTTTAGGTCGGAAAAAGGAAATTTTGATGCACAATGCTATTTTACCAGTGAATTTAATATTTTACAATAACTAACTCACATATTTTTTAATTATTTTTTAATTATTTTTTTCAACTGAATTTATTTCCACTTAAATGTCACAATTCCGGCAATGATGACAAGAACACCAATACATTTGCGCCATTCAAAGGGCTGTTTGTCTACACCAAATATGCCAAATAATTCGATCAGGTAGGCTACCAGCAGCTGCACCGCCACAATAAACATCACTGAGCGGGCCGGTCCCACGGCATTCATACTGAAAATCACTGTATAGGTAATAAAGGCCCCGATGACTCCTCCCAGCAGCATATATTTAGGCGTCACCTGTAAAAGACTTCCCACTGTACCGTCCCGCCCGGTTATCAGCCAGGCCAGAACACAGACCACAAAGGCCGTCAGTTGGACAAAGGAAGCCGACATCCATATACTGCTCTGCTTTGTCACCTCCGCATTAAATACTCCCTGAATGCTCATTAACGCACCGGATATGGCCGCCACAAGGATTCCCCACATAAAAAGACACCCTCCTTCTGATATGTTCTGTAAACCCTTCGGTTCGCCTGTTAGTATCGGCAAAAATTCTCAGATTTATACAAAACCGGGTGTCTTTTCGAGCCATATTTATCCTGTGTTTTAGAGAATTTCCTCCAAAACTGCCAGCATGGCATCAATGTGCTCTTTTTCAATGATTAACGGCGGGACAAACCGGATTACATTATTCCCGGCACTCATAAAAATCACGCCCTTCTCCAGCGCTTTTATAATATACGGCCCTGCCGCTTCCGTAAGTTCCAGTCCCTGCATCAATCCCATGCCGCGGCATTCCTTTACCAGCGCCTTTGTCTCTGTCAGCCGGTTAAGGCCTTCCCGTAAATAATCTCCCATTTCCCGAACATGGGCCGGAATATTTTCCCGTTCAAAAATTGCCAGGGTTTCTGACACAGCCGCGCTTGACAGCGGATTGCCGCCAAAGGTAGTACCGTGGTCTCCCGGCACCAGTGCCTCGGCCACCTGGGCCGTCGTGGCAAAGGCTCCGACACAGACGCCGTTTCCAATTCCCTTGGCCATAGTCACAATATCCGGCTTTATCCCATAGTGTTCATAAGCAAACATAGTGCCAGTACGCCCCATGCCGCACTGGATTTCATCACAAATCATCATGATGTCATGTTCATCACAGAGACGGCGGATACCCTGCAAAAATTCCGGCTCTGCCGGGTAGATACCGCCCTCTCCCTGAACTGCCTCCACAATAATCGCATATGTGTCGTCGGTAATTTTTTCCCTGACGCTTTCCAGATTGTTATACTCGGCAAAGCTGACGCCCCCTAACATCGGCTCAAAGGGCTCTCTGTACTTTGATGTTCCTGTCACCGACAGCGCTCCCATGCTCCGGCCATGAAAGGCCTTGTTCATGGAAATAATTTCGTGACGGTTTTCGTGTCCTTGCAAAATGGCGTATTTGCGGGCCAGTTTCAAAGCCCCCTCATTTGCTTCGGTTCCGCTGTTTGCCAGAAACACCTTATCCATACCGGAGGCCTTGGCCAGACCCTTGGCCGCCGCTGTCATAGGCTCCGAGTAAAAATAATTGGAAAAATGGATGCCCTTGTCAATTTGCTTTTTCAATGCCTCCTGAAACTCTGTATTGCTGTATCCCAGTGCGCACACGGCGATACCGCCTCCAAAATCCAGATAGCGCTTTCCACTGGTGTCATACAGATATACACCTTCTCCGTGGTCGAGCACCACAGGATACCGGTTATAGGAGTGAATCAGATATTTTTCTGCTTCCTGTATTTGCTGTTCCATAGTTTCCCCTCCTCGTATTATATATTTCCCATGCCGCACTACTCTTTCTCATGGGAATAGAGATTTACCTGGTTGTCAATGATGGCCGTTCCAATACCTTTTTTGGTGAAAAATTCCAGCAACAGACAGTGCTCTCTCCGGCCATCTAAAATATGTACCCGGCTTACGCCCTGTTCCACCGCCTCCACACAGTTACGGATTTTCGGAATCATTCCACCGCCGATAATACCATCGGCAATGAGTTTTTTCGCTTCTTCCAGAGAAAGAACCGAAATCAGAGTGGACGGGTCTTCCGGGTCCAGGCATACGCCTTCAATGTCCGTCATAAAGGCCAGTTTTTCTGCGTGAATGCACTTGGCAACTGCACTGGCCGCATCATCGGCATTGATATTATAGGACTGGAAATTTTCATCCATGCCAATGGGCGCAATAATCGGAATAAAGTCTTTTTCAATCAGGGTATCAATCAAGTCCGAATTGACGGCCTTCACTTCTCCTACAAAACCAATGTCCTGTCCTTTTACCAGCTTCTTTTCACAGAGCATGGTGCCGCCGTCTTTGCCGCTGATGCCAGCCGCCTTTACTCCCAGTTTTTCCATCATCTGCACCAAATGCTTGTTGACCTTGCTAAGTACCATTTCCGCCACTTCAATGGTATCGGCATCCGTTACCCGCAGTCCTTCTACAAACTCGCTCTCTTTGCCCATATAGCCAAGCCATTTGCTGATTTCTTTGCCGCCGCCATGGACAATAATCGGCTGCATGCCTACCAGTTTCAAAAGAGCCACATCCTTAATGACGGATTCCTGCAATTTTTCATCCAGCATGGCACTGCCGCCATATTTTACCACTACACGCTTACCGTTAAAATCCCGGATATACGGTAGCGCCTCAATCAGTGTCTCTGCTTTTGCTGTTACATCCTGCATTATATTTTCCATATTTTCCTCCATTTCCATTCGCCCAATGACGCCAATTGAAGCCATCGTGCTAACTTCTATAATCCGCATTAATGTTCACATATTCATGGGTCAAATCGCATCCCCAGGCTGTGGCCGAAGCCTCGCCCTCCTTCATATCACAAAGGATAACAATCTCTTTTTTACCGAGAATTTCCGTTGCCTTTTCCTCGCTGTAGCCAGTGACAACGCCATCTTTGAACAAGAGCAGGCTCTCGCCCTCTGCCTCAATGGTAAGGTCTACCCTCTCCGGATTAAATTCCTCACCGGCATAGCCAAGGGCACACAGTATACGTCCCCAGTTGGCATCACTGCCATACAGGGCCGCTTTTACAAGATTAGAGGTAATGACCGATTTGCTCAGCCGTTTTGCTTTTTCCTTTGACTGGCAGTGAATCACCTGCACCTCCATTCGTTTGGTACAGCCCTCGCCGTCCCCGGCCATTTTTTTTGCCAGCTCCGTAGAAACATGGAAAAGCGCCTCCCTGAAATCCTCATAGGCCTTTGTTCCTTTTTTTATCGTGACCCCTGCGGCACCATTGGCTAACACCAGATAGGTATCATTGGTGGAGGTGTCACGGTCCACAGAAATCATGTTAAAGCTATCCTCCACAGCGCTGCTTACTAACTCCTGTAAGTCTTCCCTGTCAATGGCGGCATCCGTGGTGGTAACGGACAGCATAGTAGCCATATTAGGGTGAATCATGCCGGAGCCCTTACTCATCCCTCCCACCGTCACGGTTGTACCATCCACTTCAAAGCTGACCGCCGCTTCCTTGGATATAGTATCCGTGGTCATAATGGCTTTCGCCGCTTCCGTTCCCGCCTCTTTGCCAGGGGATAAAGCCTCTTTCAACAGGCCGGCTCCCCGGACAAGGGAGTCCTTCGGCAGCTGCATGCCAATCACTCCGGTGGAGGCCGTCAATACCTGTTCTGGCTGTATACCGAATTGACCCGCCACTTCACTGGCCATGGTATAATTCAAAGTTTTTCCCTCTTCTCCTGTACAGGCATTGGCAATACCGCTGTTTAACACCACGGCATGGACAGGATTGCCCTTTTCCAGCAGTTCCTTATCCCAGTGTACCGGAGCGGCTTTTACCACATTGGTGGTAAAGGTTCCTCCAAACACCGCTGGTTTTTCCGTATACACCAGCGCCATATCGGTACGTCCCTTATATTTAATCTCCGCCGCCGCACTGGCCGCCTGATAGCCCTGAGCCGCCGTTACGCCGCCCTCTATTTTTTTCATATAAATTCCTTCCTTTCATTTTCATTCCAAAGTGTCACAAATAGTGGTGTAAAAAATCCGTTCATCCCTATGATTTCCTGCACTATTTTTACGGAACCATTGGCACCAGCCGCAGGCCCTCAGCTTCCTCTATGCCAAAGAGCAGATTCATATTCTGCACGGCCTGTCCCGCCGCTCCCTTGGTGATATTGTCCATGGCGCCCATCATAATGACCCGGCCGGTTCTCTCATCCAACATCACATTCACATCTACAAAGTTGCTTCCCTCTACCCATTTCGTCTCCGGGCAGACTCCCTCCTCCAATACACGGACAAAGTATTCCTCTCCATAGGCCTCCTGATAAACGCGCCGGAGTTCTTCTCCGGTCACACCAGGCTTTGCCTTTGCATAAGCCGTAATCAGAATCCCCCGGTTCATCGGAATCAGATGGGGAGTAAAGTTTAATGTCACTTTTTTACCGCTGGCATAGGAAAGCTGTTCCTCAATCTCCGGTGTGTGACGGTGAGTAGTAACCCCATAGGCCTTGATATTTTCATTGACCTCGCAATAGAGATTGGCCACTTTGGCACCCCTTCCGGCTCCAGAGGTTCCCGACTTCGCATCAATAATCAGTGTATCCATATCAATCAACCCTGCTTTGGCAAGGGGATAGACAGCTAAGGTGGAACAGGTTGGATAACAGCCCGGATTGGCAATGAGTCTTGCCTTTTTAATCTGTTCTCTGTTAATCTCACAAAGACCATAGACCGCCTCTTTAATAAGTTCCGGACTTTTGTGCTTGATTTTATACCACTCCTCATAAACCGACACATCTTTAATCCGGTAATCTGCACTCAAATCAATCACCCGGCAGTTATTCAGAATATCCTCATCTAATACGCCAGCAAGATACCCCTGGGGCGTGGCAGTAAAAATCACATCTGCCTCTCGGGACAGTTCCTGCAAATCATCGCTTTTGCATACATCCTCCACAATCTGAAATACATTTCCAAAAACGGAACTAAAGGTCTGCTCGACATAACTTCGGGAACCATACCAAACAATTTCTGCCTCCCGATGCTGCAGCAGTAGCCGCACCAGTTCCTGTCCTGCATATCCAGTAGCTCCAATAATTCCTGCTTTTATCATATCTCTCCTCCAAAATATTCATTATTATGTATATTTATTCGTGTTTTTCTGAAACTTTATTCATTATACCTCTTTTCCCGCCATTATGCAATACCAATATTTATTTATTTTCCAGAAGATTCCTTTTCGATAGAATTTACTCTTGCATAATATACATTTTTGGTGTATATTAAATAGCAACAGACAAACCATTAAAAATAAAATCAGGAGGTTATTATGAAGGAAAAAGTTATTTTAGCCTATTCTGGCGGCCTGGACACCACAGCAATTATTCCGTGGTTAAAGGAAAATTTTGATTATGAAGTTATCTGTGTCTGCATTGACTGCGGACAGGGGGAGGAGCTGGATGGCTTAGAAGAACGGGCCAAATTCTGCGGCGCTTCTAAATTATACATAGAGGATGTTGTAGATGAATTCTGCGAGGAGTATGTGATTCCCTGCGTACAGGCTCACGCTGTTTATGAAAACAAATATCTGCTTGGCACTTCCATGGCACGCCCGGTTATCGCCAAACGTCTTGTGGAAATTGCCCGCAAAGAGGGAGCGACTGCCATCTGCCACGGCGCTACCGGTAAGGGAAATGACCAGATTCGTTTTGAACTCGGTATTAA
>JAFLTB010000081.1 GCA_022510605.1 Lachnospiraceae bacterium | reverse complement strand
TCCTGACAGGATTGAAATGGTATCCGGGGATTATAAAATAATTGACGGAGTATATCTGATTCCCCATAAAACAAAAGGATTGTCGGACATTGGGAAAAGAGAAATGATGTACAGACGAACAGTGAACGGGTGGTTGCCAGATGACTTTTCGCATGAACAAAGCCTTGTCCTTGATACAGATAAAGGCCTTGTGATAATAAATTCCTGCTCGCATGGAGGTGCTGCGAATATAATAAATGAGGTTCAGGCAACATTCCCCGAGAAGCATGTTTATGGGTTGATCGGAGGATTTCATCTCTTTAATAAGTCAAATAATGAGATACATGAACTTGCTAAGAGGATCAAAAACACCGGTATAGAATATGTATGCACAGGTCACTGTACAAAGAATCGGGCATATAGTATTTTGAAAGAAGAACTAGGAGACAAACTTGAACAGATGAAGGTTGGATACCAGATTGATTTTTCTTTGTAACAATCTTCTGGAAATGATAGAGGATGGCACCTTAACCCCGGATGAGCCGCAGCAGGATGCGGCATAAAGGGAGGAGTATTAAATCATATCCCCACCAGCAGCCGCAGCCGGAACAATGTGCCGTCGGCGTTGTACTCTATGACGCCGTCATGCTTCTCTACAAAAGCAGAAATGCTCTTTGTTCCCAGCCCATGTCCAATTTTATCAGATACAGGAACCCCATTTTCATCAAATTTCACGGTTCCCTCGTAGGAATTGGCAATTTCTAAGGCAAACTGTGGAGTAGAAATCACTTTTATTTTGATAAGACGCTCCTTGCTTTCTGGAACCATGCTACAGGCATGGATGGCATTTTCAATGGTGTTGGCCAGTACGATGGCCAGTTCGGATGCTTCCACTGGCAGTTGTTCAGGCAGTCGGCAGTCCGTTCTTACCGTAATACCATCCTGTTCCGCCTTCTGAATATAATATGCAAGAATGGCATTGATGGTTGGGTTGTCACAGTACTGCGGAACTTCGGTAGTGATATTTTGTTCATCACAGATGCCAAGGACACGCAGCGCCTCTTCTGTGTTGTCAGACTCCAGAAGCATCCTTAATTCCGCAATATAGTGTCGCAGATCATGGCGTGAGATACGCAATCTTTCCTCGCGCTCTTTCAGCATATCGTTTTGACGTTCCATTGCCTGAATCTGACTTTTGAGCAGATGCTGTTCCTCACGCAATTCTGAATCGCTGATAATTTTTCTGAACAGGAAAAAAATAACACCATAGGAGACGACTACATTCAGGAGTGCCAGAGAACAGGTCAGTACTGTTTTTGTATAGTTTGGGGGCACAGGGTTAAGAGGTGTGATATTTATATAGTTTAAGATAAAAAAAGAAATCGGCACCAGGCACATGTAGCCCCATCCTCTTCTCATTACCGCATACATTTTCAGATAGGAAGGGCGTAGATAGTGATACAAAAACAGGAGGATTGGTATAGTGATGATGATTCTTATGAGAATCTCCACCCAGATGGATATTTTCATTGTATGCAGCAGATAATTTCCCGGCAGGACAACGATAGAAGAGAGGGTAACAACCGTCGCCATATTGAATAAAAGGAAAAAGCCCTTTCTTTCTGAAAAACAGAAAAGAGTAATTACTGTAGGAATGTCTGCCATAAGGGGATAAAGAGAGGAAAATGCTTCTATCCCAAACTGGATGGCTACCCATATACAAAGGGCAGTTTCTGCTATTGTGAGGATGCCGAAAGCCAGCAGTGTTTTTTTAAGACTGTACTTTCTGTCAAGAAGGGTCAGTACCATAAGGTTGATTGTCAATGTGAGCAGGGTACAGCGTACCGCTATGGCAGGATTCATATTTTGTTTCCCCTTTCCAGAAGATAATTCATAAAAGTTTTTTTGGCCATTGTACTATATTGGCGGGAAAGAACCAGATTTTTTCCATCGGACAACTGGACTTCTTTTGAATTTATGTTCCGTATATGCTGCATATTGATAACGACAGACGCATTTGCTTTTACAAATCGGCTGTCTGCAAGGGATGCAGCCAGTTCCGGGAAGGATTTTCTGTGATAAATACTTTCTACTATCTTACCCTCTACAGTATGAGCTATCAGGCGGTGCTGGTAGTATTCCAGATATATAAGATGAGAATAAGGAATACTCTCAATACTGTCACGGGATATCTGTATTACAAGACGCTTCTGCTCCTCTGCGTCCAGCTTTGCCAGTACCTTATCCAGTGTGGTGAAAAGTTCCGTTTCGTTAAATGGTTTCAGCAGATATCCCCCGGCGTCCACCTGATAGGACTGCAGTGCATAATCGGGAGAGGAAGTCAGATAGAGAATGACGGCAGTGCTGTCGCTCTGGCGGATGGCAGTACCTACTTCGATGCCGTTTGCATCCGGCATAAGGATATCCAACAGATATATGTTAAAATGTTTTTGTCTATGGATGGATTCCAGTAGTTCACGGCCAGACGTAAATCTGTGTAAAGAAATATTTAATTCGGGATGCTGGCTGCAGTATGTCTGGATCATTGACTGCGTGCGTTCCAGTTCACTGAGTTGGTCGTCGCAGATTGCAATTTGAATCAATTATTATCCTCCGTTTCATCTCAAGATTCTCGTCATTGACAGGATTCTTTATAGTATGTAGTATAACGAATTTATGCTGTTTTGGCAACTTTTTTACAGGGATTTTTCTTTTTGGTCATTGAGAAAAGGGTAGAGAAAAGCCGAAAAAGGTGTTATAATTCAAAAGAGAAAAAATGAGAGATGATACAAGGATAAGGAGAGTGTGGCTGTATGAAAAAAGCTGTAAAAAGTAAAAACCGTTTTGTGTTTATCATATTCTGCATGGTAATAGGAGCAATCATTGGCGGGATTATCTGGGCCTTCATGCGGGTTATGCATCTGTTGATAGAACTGCTCTGGCACTATATTCCATCGGTGGTGAATATTCCGTTTTACACCATTATCCTGTGTCTGGCTGGAGGCGTGGTTATCGGGCTGATACAGAAATATCACGGGCCATGTCCCGATGAGTTGACCGAAGTCATGAAGGAATATAAGCAAAATGGCAGATACCATTATAACAATATACCTTTTATGCTGTTTGCGGCAATCCTCCCTCTGATATTTGGTGGAGCCATAGGACCGGAAGCAGGACTTACGGGTGTGATTGTGGGCCTGTGCTGTTGGGCAGGAGATAATTTCAAATCTGCGGGGAAATATTTGGCGGAGCTGCCGGATATAGGTATTTCGGCAACGCTGGGCGTTTTGTTTCACTCTCCGCTGTTCGGATTTATTGAGCCTCTGGAAGAGGAGGACGAGGATTTTGTTCTGCCGAAGCCTGTCAAAATGACAGCCATATTTTGTACGCTTATCGCAGCTTTGGGGGCATTTGTTGTTCTGAGTAATCTTCTTGGTTCAGCTGGGGAAATGCCCAGATTCGACACTGTTAAAATAGGGAATGGAGAGCTGCTTTTTGCAGTTCCGATTCTGATTATTGCAATTATTTATGGTTTTATTTACCTTCTTTTTGAGAAAATGACCCGCAGAGTTTCCGAGGCACTGGGTAAAAAGTATTTTATTTCCGCCATGATAGCGGCCCTGATTCTGGGTGTGGTTGGCACGGTATTTCCTCTTGCCATGTTCTCGGGTGAACAGGAAATTATCACCCTTGGCGAAACTTATGCGGAATATGCACCATATGTCTTACTGGCTATCGCATTCATAAAATTATTTTTGATTAATACCTGTATCAATCTGGGCTGGCGCGGCGGAAGTTTCTTCCCGTCCATATTTGCAGGGGTATGTCTGGGATATGCCTGTGCCATGCTGTTCCACACTGACATCACATTCAGCGTTGCGGTGGCATCCGCAGCAGTTATGACAACGATTATGAAAAAGCCATTGGCAGTTACAGCACTGCTGCTTATCTGTTTCCCGGTTCAGAGCATGCTATATATATTTGCCTCTGCGTTTCTGGCATCTGTGGTTGCGAATAAGAAAGCGGTATCCGAAGAAAGCCAGTAAGCCGGCCCTGTTTATTTTCGATTAAATTTTTTGACCCTTTCAGACAGAGTTACCAGTTCATCCTGGGACAGTTCCGGAAGATGTTCCAGTTTTTCAAGGAAAAGGGAAATGGTTTCCTTTTCCCGGATTTTTACGTATTCCATATAATAGCTTACAACAACCCCTGGTATCATTGCAGTAACAACGATAGCGTATATGGACGCCAGGATTGTCACCAGCCGTCCGATGCTGGTTACGGCATATATATCTCCAAAGCCAATGGTGGTTGCTGCCACAAAGCAATACCAGAACCCATCCCCGATGGTTTTTATGTCTGGCTCCACCAACCATAGGATAATGGAGGCAATACAGTAAAATATAAGAAAACTTGTAAACATTTTCAATGTACCTGTGTATTTTAGCACATTATAACATCTTTTTAATTTTTTCATAACATCCTCCATTCCGGATAAAGTTTGTGTGGATTAAGTAATTGTGTCCTTTTCGACAGGATTTATTATAGTAAAATTCATAAATAAAGTCAAACAGGACTGGTAATTACTGCAAAAAAGGAGTGATAAGATGCAAAAGGATATCCAATTGAAAAATAATATAATACTTCCAAGGATTGGCATGGGAGCATGGCAAATAGGAGATGACCCCGGTATTCGCGGCCGGGAAGTCGAGGCGATTCAGGCAGGCATCGATGCGGGAATCAAGGTAATTGATACAGCGGAAATGTATGGCTCCGGGCGCTCCGAGCAGCTAGTGGGACAGGCAATTAAAAAATATAACCGGGAGGACCTTTTTCTGGTTTCAAAAGTATTGCCGCACAATGCCGGACGGGAGAGAATCCGAAAGAGTCTCCGGCATTCCCTGGAGCTGCTGGGTACAGAGTATCTGGATTTGTACCTTTTGCATTGGAGGGGGATGATACCGCTTAAAGAAACCGTGGAATGTATGGAGGAACTGGCGGCGGAGGGAAAGATTCGCAGCTGGGGCGTGTCAAATTTTGATGTGGAGGACATGGAGGAATTGATGCGCATACCCGGCGGGGAAAACTGCATGGTAAACCAGGTTTTGTACCATCTGGGCTCCCGGGGGGTGGAATATGAACTTCTGCCATGGCTGGAACGGCATGATATTCCGCTTATGGCCTATTGTCCGCTAGCTCAGGCGGGTGGATTGCGGGAGGAACTTGTAAGAAGCCGGGAACTCATGGAGATAGCAGATAAATATCAGATTTCCATCGTACAGCTATTGCTGGCATTTGTTTTGCAAAAGGAAAATGTGTTTGCCATTCCACGAAGCGGCAGGAAGGAGCATGTACTGGCAAACTGGGAGGTTCGGAATCTGGTTTTGGACAAAGAGGACAGGCAGATACTGGATAAAGCATTTCCGGCGCCGGGACGCAGAGTACCGCTGGATATTGTGTAGAATAAAGAAAGAAGGATGGAAAAAGGCAGCGGAGCAGATTCTGTTGCCTTTTTATATTATTTAAGGATTTGTTCATAATTTTCCTGTTATAATAGTCCTACTATAGCATGATGGCGCCGTCGTGCTGGGAAAGGAACCGTGAGAAATATGTATCTTAGAATACTGAAAAAGGATTTGAAACGAAAGCGGACAATGAATACGATTCTGCTGATTTTTATTATGCTGGCCTCCATGTTCATTGCAAGCAGTGTCAACAATATGCTGTCGGTTACGATGGCGCTGGGCAGTTATTTTGAAAGGGCAAATGTTCCTGATTACTGGTTTAGTACAACCAATGAGGACATAATAAAGCGATATGGAGATTTTGCCCGAAGGAATCATTATGGCTATGGCTCCGACCAAAGCATACAGGTGGATGTGAAGGAAATACACATAGACGGAGAGCCCCTGGATTATTCCAATACTGTGCTGTTGTCCAAGACGAATCCGGATATTAAGGTTTTTGACAGCAGAGAAGAGGAAATTAAAGAGGTAGGGACGGGGGAACTTTATATTACCTCGAAGATTTTCTGGGGCTCCTCCAATAATTTCAAAATTGGAAGCCAGGTGGAAATTACCGTGGGCGGGGTGACGAAAACCTTTACTGTGAAGGATTACACCAAGGACGCTTTGTATGGCGCCTCCATGATTGGAATGACAAGGTTTTTAATCAGCGAAGAGGATTTTGGTGATTTATTGACAGAGGACGCATCGGTTCTGTACGATGGATTTGTTTATACCCAGGATGAGAATTACTACAAAAAATTTTATGATGAAGGGCTGATAGGCGTATTTGATGTTGACCTGGCTCAACTGAACATGATGTATGTAATGGATTTAATTATTGCCGTAGTTATTCTCATCGTCAGTGTATGTCTGATTTTGATTTCCATGGTGATTCTGCGATTTGCCATCCATTTCACAATCAGCGAAGATTTCAGGGAAATCGGAGTGATGAAGGCAATCGGACTGCCATATGGCGATATTCGGAGACTGTATATGGTAAAATATCTGGCAATCTCTGTTGTGGGAGGCCTTGTGGGATTTTTTCTCAGCATACCCTTCGGAGATATGCTGATGGAAAATGTCTCAAGAAATATCATCCTTTCAGAGCAAAACGGAATATTTCTCAATTTCATATGCACGGTATTGACAGCGGGCTGTGTTCTGTTATTCTGCTGGAGGTGCACCAAAAGAATTAAACGGTTATCGCCCATTGACGCCATACGAAGCGGGCAGAGCGGCGAGCGTTTTTCACGCAAAAGCATACTTCACCTTGGCAGGCTGGGATTTCCGCCTGTGCCATTTATGGCAGTCAATGATATTTTGAGCGGAATAAAGAGTTTTATTGCCATGATTATCATTTTTACCTTAGGGTTGCTTTTGATTATTATTCCTGTCAATACCATTAACACCCTGCAGTCTGACCAATTGGTCACATGGTTCAGTGCAGCAGAGTGCGACCATGTGATTAGCAGAGAACTTTTAAGCCTGGATTCCGATGGCAGAAGGACGATGGAGGAGGATCAGGAGAGGGTCAGAGCGTTTCTCGTGGAAAAGAATATGCCGGCCAGGGTCTTTCAGGAAGAAATGTTCCGGGTGATTCTCACCTATAAAGACAAAAAAACGAGCTCTTTTGCCTGCCAGGGAGTAGGGGATATTACGGATGAACAATATGTATATACGGAGGGGAGCGCCCCGAGAAATCCGGGAGAAATCGCAGTGACGGCCATGAATGCGGAAAAAATCGGTGCCGCCATTGGGGATGATGTTAAAATTACCAATGGAGATGTTACGAAAAAGTATACGATAACGGCGTTTTTTCAGTCTATGAACAACATGGGGGAGGGAATCCGTTTTTATCATGACGAAGAACTGGACCACGATTATGTGGCGGGCTGCTTTGGAATACAGATAAAATACACAGATGCTCCTGACAGCAAAACGCTGTCCGAGAGGAAGGAGCAGCTGCAGGAGGCCTTTCCGGAAGATGAAGTCTACACGGCGGGAGAGTACGTCAATGACATGATAGGCGATGCTGCCGGACAGCTCGACAGTGTAAAGGTACTGATTATATTTGTGGTTCTGGCAATCAATATCCTGATAACCGTACTGATTGGGAAGAGCTTTATTGCCCGGGAAAAAGGTGAAATCGCCATACTGAAGGCAGTGGGTTTTTCGGGTTCTGCCATTGTTATCTGGCAGTCCATGCGGTTTGGAATTGTCATACTGATGGCAGTAATTTTGGCAATTCTTCTCTCATCGCCCCTTTCCCAGCTGACAGTGGGCCCTGTCTTTCAGATGATGGGAGCCCAGAGTATTGATTTTGCAGTCAAGCCGCTGGAGGTCTTTGTGCTCTATCCCCTGATTGTATGTATGGTGACAGTGGCGGCGGGGACGCTGGCGGCACTGCAGAGCCGGAAGATTCGGGCGTCTGAAACGGCAAATGTTGAATAGAAATAAAACGTTGGAAAGAAGGTCAAAACAGATGGAACATATTTTGGAAGTAAAAAACTTATGTAAAACCTATATTGTGAACAAGCGTCAGAACAATGTGCTGAAAAATGTGGATTTTAAGGTGGAAGAGGGAGAAATGCTGGGGGTGATGGGCCCCTCCGGCTCAGGAAAGTCCACATTGCTTTACACCGTCTCCGGTATGGACCAGGCCACCGCCGGGGAGGTTATCTTCTGTGGGAAAAACATCGCAGAGTTAAAGGAAAAGGAAATGGCCGGAATCCGGTTAGACGAAATGGGATTTATTTTTCAGCAGATGTATATGTTGAAAAATCTCACCATACTTGATAATATTATTTTACCCGCCTGTCAATCGAAGAAGCTTTCGGAGAGCCGCAGAGAGACAGCCCGCCGGGGACAGGGCTTGATGCGCAAACTGGATATTATTGACATTGCCGATAACGATATCAACGAGGTTTCAGGCGGCCAGCTTCAGAGGGCGTGCATCTGCCGGAGCATGATAAACAATCCCAAAATGATTTTTGCGGACGAACCCACCGGCGCCCTGAACCGCGCCTCTTCCGAAGAGGTCATGGAAAATCTGGCCAGAATCAATTCGGAGGGAACCACCGTTATGCTGGTTACCCATGATGTCAAGGTGGCGGCCAAATGCACAAGGGTAATCTATCTGGTGGATGGCAATATTAAGGGAGAGTTTCATTTGGACAGATACACATCCCCCGCCAAACTCCGGGACAGGGAAAGACTGTTGAATAACTGGCTTTTGGAGCTGGGATGGTAGCACGACGGCGCTGTGCCAGGGAGACGGATTGTAATGGATATTTTAATTGTTGAAGATAACAGGGAGCTTGCCAATCTGCTCTGTGATTTTCTTCGCAGGGAAAATTTTACAGTATCGATTGCTGAAAATGGAGAGAGAGCCTTGTCGCTGTATGAAAAATACGGGGCAAGGCTTATTGTGCTTGATATACTTTTGCCCGGAATGGATGGCTTTGCGGTATGTAAAAAACTTCGTGAAATCAGCAATACACCCATTTTGATTGTCAGCGCCAAAAGCGGCAAATCGGACAAACTGCAGGGGCTGAACCTGGGGGCGGATGACTACATTGAAAAGCCCTATGACATTGACATTATGCTTGCCAAAATCAACGGTATTTTCAAGAGAAGATATTCCATGGACGAAATCATAGATGGTGCTCTGCGGATAAATAAAATCAGCCGTGAGGTGTGGAAGGGAGAAACCCTGCTGGAAATGACGGCAAAGGAATTTGATTTGCTGGTGCTTCTTGTGGAAAACAAAGGAAGGGTATTGAACAAGGAGTATATGTTCCGTCAGGTCTGGGGCAGCGACAGTTTTTCAGAACCCCAGACGCTTACGGTACACATCAAGAGACTTCGACGGAAAATTGAGGAGGACCCCAAAAATCCCACGAAAATACTCACAATCTGGGGAACGGGGTATAAATATATATGAAAGTATTCGACAGAATCTTTGCAGTGGTTCTTTTTGCCATAGCCCTGCTTTTCGTTGCAGCCAATGTATATTTACTGAGGGAAGACAATTTACCTGCTGGCAGACCATATCGTGTGGAAGTGAACCGAATGGCGCTTGAAATCCAGCGAAATGGCTTTGAAAATCTGGATTTATCGGAATATACCTATGTGACGAAGGTGGAAAGGCAGGAGGGCCAGGGCAGTTCCTTTTTTGAAACAGATACCGATTATATCCTTCGTGAAATTGACGGGGAGCTGTATCGCTTTGAGTATTCTTTTTCTGTGCAGAATCACAAAACCACTATACTGATGGGAGTAAATATTATATTGGGGAGTATGTCTCTGTTAGTCATAGTGCTGTTCATTTTTATCAGAAAAAAACTTTTACTTCCCTTTCAGAAAATGACGGAAATCCCTTATGAACTCGCCAAAGGCAATCTGGCGGTTCCAGTCAAGGAAAGCAAAAGCCGTTTTTTCGGGAAATTTCTCTGGGGAGTGGATATGCTCCGTGAAAATATGGAGGCTCAGAAACAGAGAGAACTGGAATTGCAGAAGGAAAAGAAAACCCTGCTTTTATCTCTTTCCCACGATATTAAGACGCCGCTTTCCGCAATCAAACTATATGCCAGGGCCCTGTCAAAAGGCTTGTATACGGATGAGGCAAAGCAGATAGAAATTGCAGAGAGTATCAATGCAAAGGCAGATGAAATCGAGGAATTTGTCTCCCGGATTACAAAGGCCTCCAGAGAGGAATTTCTGCACTTTGAGGTGGATATGGGAGAATTCTATCTTGCCGAACTTATGGAAAAAATATCGGACTATTACCGGGAAAAACTGTCTCTTATCAAAACTTGTTTTGTCATGAACGAGTTTAACAACTGTCTGCTGCAGGGGGATTTTGACCGGAGCGTTGAGGTTCTGCAGAATATTATGGAAAATGCGATAAAGTATGGAGACGGAGAGAGAATTGAGATTTTTGTGTCAGAGGAGGAGGGCTGTGAACTAGTCTGCATCCGAAACAGCGGCTGCTCGCTGGATGAAAATGAACTGCCCCATATTTTTGAAAGTTTTTGGAGGGGCTCCAATGCAGGTGCCTCCCAAGGCAACGGCCTGGGACTCTATATCTGCCGCCAGCTTATGTATAAGATGGGGGGAGATATTTTTGCGGAAATATCGGGAGACTGTATGTGCGTTACTGCGGTGTTTGGAAAGAAGTTACAATAATCAAAAAATCCACGAATCGCCTGGAGTCGGTGATGCTTCGCATCAAATACTCTCGCTGATTCGT
>JAFLTB010000080.1 GCA_022510605.1 Lachnospiraceae bacterium | reverse complement strand
CCTTTTTTATAACAGCATCTATAATAGTCTTGTTAATATCATTCATTTCAGATTCTTCCTATACCAATTCCTACTTTTATTCAATTAGAAATTCTAACCCCTCCGCTGCCTTATACACCTCATAAAACTCCGGACATCTCTTCTTCAGGCTCACCGGATGTCCCTCTTTATCCAGATAGCAGTGGACACTCCGGCCGGTACAGCGAAGTTCACCGGATTCCTTATCTTTCACCTCATAGGTGACAATCAGCCGGATTCCGTTAAACTTTTCAATCTTCGGATAAATCAGCACATTCTCTCCGAAGTGGGTCATACTGTGATAATGGCATTCCACCGACATCACCGGACAGATAACTCCCTGCTCCTCCATACGGGTATAACTCATATCGACCTGGTCTAAAAAATCCACACGGGCCTCCTCAAACCACCGAATGTAATTGGAGTGGTGGACAATGCCCATTTTATCCGTCTCATAATACTGCACCTTGTGCTCATAGGGTAAGATTTTCATGGTATCCTCCATTTCGGAGCGTCACAGGACTATTCCTCGTTTCTCTCCTCTGCATCATTCAAAATATCCTGAAGGGCAAAACGCGGACGCCCCTTGGTCTCTAAATATACCTTTCCGATATACTCACCGATAATGCCGATGGCCAGCAGCTGCAGGCCTCCCAGCGCCCAGATGGACACCATCAGGCTGCTCCAGCCAAGCACGGTCTCGCCCATGAAATGACGGACAATGGAGTAAATCAAAATGGCGATACTCACCAGAAAAATCACCATACCAAGGCTTAAAATAAAACGAATCGGTTTGATGCTGAAGGAGGTAATGCCGTCAAAGGCAAAGGCCAGCATTTTCTTTAATGGATATTTGCTTTCCCCGGCGAAGCGCTCCTGTCTCTCATAGTACACCTTATCCGCCGGATATCCAATTAACGGCACGATGCCCCGCAGGAAAAGATTGACCTCCTTATAATGCTCCATCTGCTCCAACACCCGTCTGCTCATCAAACGGTAATCGGCGTGGTTGAATACAATGTCCACACCCATCCACAGCATAAATTTATAAAATCCCTCAGCGGTAAATTTCTTAAAAAATGTATCTTTTTTACGGCTGCTGCGCACACCGTACACCACATCAATACCAGCGTTAAACTTCTCCACCATCTCATCAATGGCGTTAATATCGTCCTGTAAATCCGCATCCATGGAAATGGCGGCATCGCAGTAATCCTTCGCATACATCAGACCGGCTAACACGGCATTCTGGTGTCCCCGGTTCCTGGAGAGATTCAGGCCACTGACACAGTCATACTCCTCATGGAGTCTTACAATAATAGGCCAGGTCTGGTCTTTAGAGCCATCGTTCACATATAAAATGCGGCTCTTTCCACTGATTTTTTTCTGTTCCATCAGAGTATGAAGCTTGGCCGTCAGCTGCTTCGTAGTCTCGTCTAACACTTCTTCCTCATTGTAGCAGGGAACTACCATATAAAGTATCTTTGCCTGTTCCATGAAATTTCCTCCTTACTTCCTGGCACAATGGTGACATCGTACCAGCATAACAGTGCTTAATATTTTACCTTATTTCTGCTTTTTTTGCAATATAATTTGACTTTTATCATCAGAATCATTATAGTATAAATAAGACTAGGAAAGGGAGTTTTATTTATGGACAAGCGGGTTCGATATATGCTAAAACAAAATATGTCCTTTTTTAAAAATAAACTGCGCTACAGCTTCTATCGACACATCACTGGCGTTTCAGATAATATGATTCTGTTTGAGGCCTTCGGCGGCGTCCGGTATGCCGACAGCGTGCGTGCCATTTACGAGGAACTGATATCCGATGAACGATACCGTTCCTTTTATTTCGTATGGGCGTTCCAGCATCCGGAGGATTACCAGTTTCTCCTGTCCAACCACCATACCATTCTGGTGCGCAAGGGCACGCCGGATTATCTGCGCTACTATGCGTCCTCCCGCTACTGGATTAACAATGTCACCGTAGCGGATTATCTGCGCCCCTCAAAGAGCCAGATTTACATTGAGACCTGGCACGGCACTCCGTTAAAACGTCTGGGCTGTGACATTAAGGCAGACTGTGACCCCCGCCAGTCCTTATCCCATATGCACCGGCGTTACCGGGCCAAAGGAAAAAAGGTCTCCTGGTTCCCTTCTCCTTCCAGTTACTATACGGAGAAAATCTCCTCGGCCTTTGGACTGGGGCCAGAGAAACAGGCTTCCTTTGTAACCACCGGTTATCCCCGGAACGACCAGTTATTTCATGTTACGGAGGAGCAGATATCGGCTCTTCGGGAAAAATATCAGATTCCTCCGGGCAAAAAAGTGATTTTATACACTCCTACCTGGCGGGACTCTCACGTAGATGAAGCAGGGCATTTCACCCTGCCTTCCGGTGTGGACTTCCCGGCACTGATGTCCCGGCTGGGAGAAGATTTTATCCTTTTATTCCGGGCTCATCATCAGATTCGGGAGCCAAAGGATTTTTCCGGCTGTGAACGAATTATGGATGTCAGCCATGTAGAGGAGGTAAATGACCTCTATCTTATCAGCGATATGATGGTCACTGACTATTCCAGTACCATGTTTGACTATGCCAACCTGCGGCGGCCGATGATTTTCCATATGTTTGACAGGGACAATTACAGCGAAGCCATCCGCGGCTTTTACCTGTCCCCGGAAGAACTGCCCGGCCCCATTACCACTACCACGGAGGAACTGGCCCAGGCGGTTCTGAAACTGGATGCGTCTTTTATCTACGATGAACGCTATCAGCAGTTCAACGAGAAATTTAACGCCTATGAGGACGGCCATGCGGCCAGACGGGTCATTGATACCTGTTTTACCACGTCGCCTCATCACCAGCCTGTCAGTGAGAGACTTTTCCGCTATGGGAAAAAAAACCTGAACCGGATGCATCTGCTCTATCTGATTTTCTGGTATAACTTTCAGGGATTTTTCCGCTCCCGGGGGCTTTTTCACAATAACAACAGCCTGCGGTTAGAGCGGTTGAAAGACAGCCACCGGGGAGAACGGTGCTTCCTGATTGGAAACGGCCCCAGCTTAAACGGCGAAGACCTGAACCTTTTGCAGGAAGAATGCACCTTTGGCACCAATATGGTATATAAAATTTTTGATAAAACGGATTGGCGCCCCACCTTCCACTGTGTGTCAGACACCATCTATGCTTCCAAACTGGGAGTGGAGCTGTCACAGATGGTAAAGGCTCCTCTTTTTACCACGGAGCGCACATACCGGCGAATGAAGAAAAAACCGGTAAATACCACCTACGTCCATACTCTCCAGAGCGAGCGTTACAAGGTGCGGGGCAACATCCAGTCCTACTGCATGGTCAAGGCCACGGTGCTGTCCCTGGCGGCAGAAATGGCCTTTCACATGGGCTTTACGGAGATTTATCTGCTGGGAGTGGACTGTACCAATCCCCACGGCAAGGGAGGCCATTTTACCGACAATTACACCACCAAGGAGGTGGCAGAGACGGACATCAACCGAATCAAGACCCGTATGAATGCCCAGTCTCTCACCACGGAGCAGATTGGCGCCCACATCATGGACCGCTCTCTGGAGGTGTATTCTTTATTGAACCAGTATGCCACCAAACATGGCATACGCATTTATAACGCCACCCGGGGCGGCAATCTGGAAATTTTTCCCCGGGTGAAACTGGAGGACATTGTCAGCCAGAAATAACAGGAAATGCAGCATTTCGGAATGGAGGTTGTTATGAAAATAATCGGAGTGATTCCTGCCCGCTATAAATCCAGCCGTTTTCCCGGCAAGCCGTTGGTATCCATCTGCGGCCGGCCTATGATTTACTGGGTATACGAGCAGGCAAAGAAGGTGACGGAATTCGACGAAATCTATGTGGCCACCGACGATGAGCGCATCAGGGACGCCTGCATTGAATATAACATGAAGGTGATAATGACCTCGGAACACCACGAGACCGGCTCTGACAGGGTGGCAGAAGTGGCCTCCAAGGTGGAGGGAGATTTATTTGTGAATATCCAGGGGGATGAACCGGTAATACAGCCTGAGATGATACGCCAGGTCATTTCCATTTTTACCGAAGATGATTCGGTGTATTTTGGCAGTCTGAAAAAGGAAATAACCGATCCGGAGGAAATACGTGCTACAAGTACGGTAAAGGTAGTGACAGACGACAGCGGGGACGCCCTGTATTTTTCCCGCTCGGTCATTCCCTCCAATGTGAAGGACGGACAGCTGGCCCGGGTATTCCGCCATGTGGGTATCTATGCTTATAAACGGGATTTTTTGCTGGAATTTACCAAAATGTCCCAGACTGAACTGGAACTTGGCGAGGGCATCGAACCTCTGCGGGCTATGCAGAAAGGCTATAAAATACGGTTAAAGGAAACCGAATACACTTCCATCGGCGTGGACTTGCCAGAACACGTGACCAAGGTAGAACAGGTTTTGCAAAAGGAGAATCGAGCATGAAACGAGTAAATATATTGGACTGTACCCTGCGGGACGGCGGCTATCTCATTGACAGCCAGTTTGGCAACACTGCCATCAAAGGTATTATCCGCGGTCTCACCGACAGCGGCGTGGACGTAATTGAATGCGGTTTTCTAAAGGACGAGCCCCATCAGAACGGCACCACTGTTTTTAACCACGCCTCGGATTTGCGGAGCTATCTGCCAGAGGACAGAAAACAGGCCTCCTATGTGTGTCTGGCAGACTACAGCCGCTATTCTATTGACAAGTTGGAACCCTTTGACGGCACCTCCATTGACGGAGTGCGTGCCTGTTTTTTTAAGGACGAACGCTATCAGGTCATGGATTTTTGCCGAAGCATTGTAGAGAAGGGATACAAACTCTATGTACAGCCGGTGGACATTCTAGGCTACACCGACGCTGAACTGCTGGAACTGCTTTCTATGGTAAATGAGTTAGAACCCTACGCCTTTTCTATTGTGGACACCTTTGGCTCCCTTTATAAAGAGGACTTACAGCGGGTTTTCTATCTGATACACCATAATCTGTGTGCCAGTGCCAAAATCGGCTTCCACTCCCACAACAATTTGCAGATGTCCTTTGCCCTCTCCCAGGAATTTATCGAGATGACACAGGGCCTACGCCATGTGGTGGTGGACACCTCCATGGCAGGCATGGGCCGGGGAGCCGGCAACACCAATACCGAACTGGTCATGCAGTATATGAACCGGAAATATAACAGCGGCTATGACATCAATGGTCTGCTGGATTTAATTGATAACTACATTGACGGCTTTCAGAACCGCTATGAGTGGGGATATTCCATCCCATATTTTCTGGCGGGCTCCTACAGCGCCCACGTCAATAACATTTCCTATCTGTCTACGAAGGCCGGTATTGCCAGCCGGGACATTAACTATCTGTTAAACCGCCTGGATGCCGCTGACCGCAAACGCTACGACTATGATTTGCTGGAAAAGATTTATATGGAGTATCTTGGCGCCATCTGCGATGACAAGGCCCAGATTGCCTCCCTGAAGAAGCAGCTGGCAGGAAGAGATATTCTGATGCTTCTGCCTGGTCATTCCATTGTCTCTCACAAGGAGGCCATTGACTCGTACTGTCAGGAGAAACAGCCAATTGTCATCAGCGTCAACCTGCTCTCCCATGATTACCCTATTAACTACGCCTATTTCAGTAATAAAAACCGCTATCAGTACTGGAAAAGCGCTACCCATTTTGCAGAGTACAAAAAAATTGTCACCTCCAACGTGACAACGGACTCCACCCCGGACCAGATGGTGGTGGATTTTACCCGTCTGGTAAAATGCGGATGGGAGCAGTTGGATAACTCCGGTATTCTTCTTTTACGCCTTTTGGATTTACTGGAAGTAAAAAGTATTGCCATTGCCGGCTTTGATGGCTACAGCCACAGCATTTCCAGCCAGAACTACGTGCAGAAGGATATGGAAAAACTGAGAAATACCTTAAATGCGGAGGAGGCCAATCAGGATATCCGAAGCATGTTGGAGGATTATATGAATACAAGGAATCTGAACTGCCCGATTTCCTTTATTACCCCTTCCCTTTTTGAGGAGATAGTTTAGAAAACCAGGAGGATGAATCAATGAAAGACCTGAAAAAAATCCGTCTCTTTGCCATGGACGTGGATGGTACCCTCACCGATGGCAATATCTATATCGGAAATGACGGAGAGGCTATGAAAGCCTTCAGCCCCAAGGACGGCTTAGGGCTCAAACTGCTGATGAAGCATGGCATCATCCCTGCCATCATCACCGGACGCACCTCTCGTATTGTGGAAAACCGCTGCCAGGAAATCGGCATTACTGAGCTCTATCAGGGAATCCATGATAAGGACAAAACATTACAGGAATTGATGAAAAAATATGGACTGTCCCCAGAGGAGACTGCCTATATCGGCGATGATATGAACGATGTAAGCGCCATGTTAGCTGCCGGCGTCACCTTTGCCCCGGCAGACTGCGCCCGCCAGCTTCTGCCCTACATAGACATTCATCTGACAAAAAAAGCCGGTGACTCCCCTGTGCGGGAAGCCATCGACATGATTTTAGAAGGACGGCTGACAATGGAGGACTATCAGACACTGTAGCCTTATGTCACAGACATTATTGTCTTTTATACAAATGATAATGACTGCCACCTGTCAGGTATTGATTTTTATATGCTACCTGCTTATAGCCTTCCAAAGAAGTATCTTCATCCGGGGTTCCCGTCAGAGTTATTATAAAATCTACCTTTCTTTCGTCCACCAGGCGCCTTTGTTCCTGATCCATTTCCTCAAAATTATTCAAATTTAAGCGGCAAAAATATTTTGTCGTAGGCTCTTTTTCTGCCAATGTATAAATTCCCGTATCCAAACAACCATAATTTAGCACTGTTGCATCGTCCTCCTGCTTAATAATCTGTGCAAATTCGTAAGGAGCCAGTTCCTCCTTAGGAGTTTCCAGTAAAAATTTAGCATTGGAGCCATAAAAAGTATAAAGGACGCAAAGAGGCAGTATTACCGCCACCACGCCTATGTGCTGCATTGGAATGGTAGCTCTGTCATGAAATACCTCCGCTAATTCAACACAACCAAATACAGTAAACAAAATATTGGGCAATGTATAGTATACATGCACATAAGATGGCTTAATGACACATACAATCAAAAAGAGGAGTACCATGGAAACAAGAAAGAAACGGCCTGCTTTCATAGTTGTCCGATGGCGTCTGGCATACCCTATTATGCCAAGTACCGTAAGAATCAATACCAGCATATTGGACTTGATATAACCAATACTCCAGTCAAGCAGATAGGTAAAGTGCCCGCCCCAGTCTTCTATTCCCTGATACAAAAAGAGATTGGAATAAAAATAACCAAACCATAAGTCGCCCAACGCTCCATGAATCAGAAAATAAATGATACACGGCAATGAGCCTGCCACAAATCCCCCTATACTAAGAAGAATCCACCGTACCAGTTCTTTTCCTTCCCTCCGACTGATAAAATAAATAAAGTAAATCAGATAGCCACCCATAAATATCAGAGCAATATTGAATTTAATCCAAAAAACAACGGAAAAAACAACACCATCTATCAAATACTTGTACCATTTAGCTCCTGTACCTTTATTGTCAAATACTTCAACGGCATGGCAAATATATATCATAAAGAACGGAAGACAAAATTCCTCTGCACTTCCCCCCTTTTCAAAACAAGCACTGGTAAGTAACAATGTCAGAATCAGAGGAAGCGCCACTGCCACACTGCCGCTCCCTGTGTAATACCGCATGATTTTTCCCATATAATACAAGAAAACAGCAATGGCTGTAACTTCAAGCAAAAATGGTCCCAGGAAGGAGGTTTTAGAAATCATTCCTCCCAAACCGTAAATCACATATAAGTATAATCCTTTTTGTTCAAAAATATCCCGATATAACACCTTGCCAGAAAATATGGATTTCCCCACTGTAAAAAAGCAATTGGCATCGTCCCACACATTATATGGAAACAGCGGGGAACTGGCAGTTCCCACAAACAATAAAACGGCCGCTACAAATAAACTAAAGATAAATAAATACTGCTTATTCAGATTCATATTTTTCCCTCCACCTCATTTTTCTTTCCCGATACAGCCTGAACTATACGATTTATACACCATACTACTCCTTTATTGAACATCCAAAGCAGAAAACCACATGCCGTTACAATCAAAAGCAGTATTCCATTGGCGCAAAGAGCTCCCCATTTTTCCACCAAGTCGCCCAGAATTTTACCCGCTATCCATTCCTGAACACAATAAAATTCCAGACTTATCATACCATAAAATCCAAAAATACCATTAATTCCTATGCTAAGCCACCGGGTTCCCCGACACTTTGACAGCAAATCAAAGCCTTTCGCTAACAGGTATGACAGGGAAATCGCTATTAAAAAATTGGGTATACAACAATTGGATATGGGAACCAGAATCTCCATATAGTTTATATTGGTCTGCCACGCCAGATAAATTCCCAGCACCAGAATACAGGTAAAACCAATCCAGGCTCTTTTTCCCAAAATAGCCCCCGTATGCTTACACCACCATCCGAACAAAATACCCACTAGAAAAATGGGAATACGGTTGGTAAATCCATACAAATCTTCCCGCATCGTGTCACGAAGCAGCATGGATATCAAAAGCCACACGGATATTGCTCCTATTGTAAAGAATGCCTTGTTTTTACTTCTGCGGAAAATAGCAAAATACAGTGGTACCAGCAAGTATAGGGTAATCACTGCCGGAACAAACCACAAAATGGAATAAATCGATTCCGTATAAAAAGCAACTCCGGAAATACACCGAAAAAAATGGCTCATCGTCCAATGATCCACCAGCGCCATTACTATAGCCATTGTCAAAAAGGGAATCACTATGCGCTTTAACCGATTGAAATAAAATCCTGGTAAACTGTTTTTTTCCAGGGCATAAACCATTCCCAGTCCGGACAGCAGGAAAAATATATCCACACCACAAAAACCTATTCGTTTAATAAAATACTCTGCCTGATAAACAGCGCTCCCCTCTGCAGTGACCATCTGCCACTCATGAAATACTAATATCCAGAGTGCTGCGACTCCCATTAGCAAATTCCGATGCTGTGTCAAAAGCATCAGACTGCTTTCCCTCCCTTTCTGTTCCATTTCCTCTCCTCCGTAAAACTATTTTTTCCACTCCATCACCGTTTTTCCATAGGCATTCTGCCTGTCCAGTTCAAAGGCTTTCTTCATATCTTCTATGGTGTTGATTTCCACCACCGCCCCGATAATATTTTGCAAATATTCCAGAATCTCCGGTTTTTCCTGATACAGCTGTATGGTTCGGATAAAATCTTCTCTTCCGCTGCGGCTGCTGCCAAACATCCGCAATCCCTTTTCCAGCATCATCCGGGTATTCACTGCCACCGGGTTTTCCGATACCCCTAATATGGCAATGGTGCCCTCAGGCTGAATCCAGTCAATAATCTGATTGATGGCCTTTGGCGCCCCCTCGCCTCCCACACACTCAATGGCGTGGTCAAGCACCAGGTCCGAAGGAAGAGCCGTCACCAGATATGTCTCATCTGCAAAGGTAAAATCCAGTAGTTTGCTGTGGTCCAGGCCAAAAATATACAATTTTACTTCCGGGAACATGGCTTTGAAAAATACTGCCGTGATATAGCCCAGGTTGCCATCTCCCCAGATACCCACCGCCCGTCTCCGGCTGTGTGCCGTCTGGTCAAAACGGCGGAGAGCATGGACGCTCACCGTCACCAGTTCGGTAAAGGATGCCGTCACCGGATGAATACCCTCTGGCAGACGCACCAGCCGGTCCGGCCGAATATCTACCAAATCCTGCATAAAGCCATCCACACCGCTGGCCCGGAACCGGGAAGAGCGCAGATAATTTTCCGCCACAATGGCATCCTCTTCTTCCGGCGTGTTGGGAATCATAACCACCGGCTCTCCCGGCGCAAAGGTTCCGCTTCCATCCCATACCACTTCGCCAATTCCCTCATGAATCAGCGCCATGGGCAGTTTTTCTTTCAAAATATCAAAAGCACGCAGCCCCTGGTAATACCGCTGGTCTGCGTGGCAAATGGACAGATAGGTGGGCCGTACAAGGGTAACCTCCTCTGTCAAATCAATATCGGAAAATTCTACTTCAAAGCGCCCTGGCGCCACAAGTCGGTAAACGGTATTCAGCATGATTCTTCACCTTTTATCAGTGCTTCCGCCACCCGCAAATCATAAGGGTATGTAATCTTGATATTAAATACCTCGCCCTCAACGATATGCACCTTCTCGCCCTTCATGACAAAAATTTTGGCGGCATCCGTCAGCAGATTCTTCTCCTCCTCCGTCAGGGAGTAATACAGATTCTTTAATTTCAATGCCTGAAAGGACTGCGGAGTCTGACCCTGGTACATCTTCCGCCGTTCCGGTATATCACTAATCACCACGTTATCCTCACTGCACACAATGGTGTCCGTAGCCGCTACTGCTGTATCACAGGCGCCAAATTCTTTAGCAAAACGGATATTTTCCTCGATAATCCGCTTTGTCACAAAAGGACGCACTGAATCATGGGTAACAATGATGGTGTCCTCAGAAAGTCCGTAATTTTCTTCGATATAGGCGATGGAGTTCATAATAGTCTCATTCCGGGTGGCTCCCCCTGACAGCACCACTACCCGCTCCATATCCTTCAGATACTTCTGAATCAGGTTTCTGGTGTGGCTCACCCACTCCTTTGGGCAGAGTACAATCACTTTCTCAAAGGCGCTCTCCACGTAAAATTTCTCCAGTGTATGAATCAGTATGGGCTTGTTGCCCACTAACAAGTACTGCTTCGGCTTATCCTTGCCCATACGGCTTCCCATACCGCCAGCCAATACCACTCCGAATATCATGTTATCCTCCTTCCGGAGCGTCAGCGGAGGAAGCACGCCGAGAAAGATGCTCCGCATTTTCTCGGCTGTGCATCAATACTATTTGTGACGCTCCGGCACAAATAGTG
>JAFLTB010000008.1 GCA_022510605.1 Lachnospiraceae bacterium | reverse complement strand
TCGTCAGCCCCTTTGCCTTTACAATGACAGTCTTTAGTTTCTTATGTCCCTTAAAAGCTCCTTTGGCTATCTTTGTCACCTTATATTTTTTGCCCTTAATCTTTATGGTGGCCGGGACTGTTGCCTTCTTAGCGGACTTCTTCACCTTGGTCTTTAGGTAGGTAACGGTACTCTTGCCTGTGGCCTTGTAGACTGCCTTCGTGGAGCCGCTGCCCGCTGTGGCCTTTTCACCCTTTTCCAGGCCGGTGGTATCTTTTGGTGTCGGTGTCGGAGTCTGGGCAGGGGGCTGGGTCGGCTTTGTCGTCGGCACCGGAGTGGCTGTCGCCCCCGGGTCTTTTTTATCCGAATCCGTTCCTGGGTCATCCTTCCCCGGATCTGTCGTCTGTTTTTTCACATCGACAGGTCCCACATATTTTCCATTTAAAAGTATCTTCTTTTCCTTATCCCCATAACCATACAGTGTAACCCAGGCATAATAGGTCTGGCTTTTGTCCAATCCCGAAATTACAATTTCATTCCCCTCCGCATACTCATCCACAATTGTATTGCCGGGCTGGGAAGTCCGGGTCAGCCTGACACGAAGCCCTGCATAATCTGCTTTGCTGCCATCTTCTGCTGTCAGTTCCTCCGGTATGCGGATACTCAGCTTCTCTCCGGTCTCATCCCAGAGAAATTCCAGATTGCCCTCATCCATAAGCTGATTGAGAATGTTGTAATATTTCTGCGTCTTTGAAAGATCGATGGTTACAGTGTCAGACCAATCGCTGCTAAAGTCCTCTCCGCCCTCCGGAGCACTCCACACAGAGCGCATTCTTAAATAAACCGTGTCGCCGGGCTTAACCATTACAACGCCCAATTGGCTGTTGTTTTGTACCTGCTCCGGCTCGGTAAATTTATCATCCGTGGAGAGCTCCATCTCCACCGCCTTGACATTTTCCCCGGATTGGACAGATATCAGCAGGGGCGAGGTACTGCCGGAATCCTTATCGGTAAGGAAGGGATCCAGGTATACATGTTCCAGCCGTGGCGCCCCTGTACCAAACATGTCACTTGTGACAGTTTCACCAATAATATTGTTTCCTCCTGCCGTCTTGTAATAAGGTGTCACCTCTACCGTGCAGAATCCCTCCGGAACTTCCCTAAATTCACACACGGATGCATTCGTATCCTCTGTGGCTACCTGATTGTGTTCCTCATCATAAAGCGTATAGGTATAGAATGTATCCGAATCGCCGGTTTCCAACTCCGTGCGGACTGTTCCTTTCGCCGCCATGCCCACAGAAGCAATGGCAGCCTGTGGCATCAGATTAATACTCTTTTTGCCCCCATTGCCCTGGACATATTTATCCGTATTTGGCTCCTTAGCAAAATTTCGTACTTCCACATCGATATTTCCAGGAATCAGACCAGTGATCACCTGTTCCCCACTTACCTTCGAACATTTTAGTTCGCCATTGACATAAATATCCCAGCAGGTGGTGCTGTAATCACTTACGTTCCAGTCCACCTTGATTTGGCCCTGCCCTGTGCGGGAAAGTATCAGATCGTCATCCGAGCCCTCCGGTGCCAGGGAGATGGTCTGTATGTCTACAATCGGGCTGTACGTTTCTCCATTTTCCAGCTCTCTGTAGGTCTGAACCGTAAAATTCCACTCCACGGGAGACAAATCTGTAAACGTATAAGTCCTGTCCTCCGCACTCTCAGTAGTTCCGGGCAGAACTTCCACCTCCGCATCCTGTCTTTCCATGACCGCATCGGTGGCATCCTCAGAAGATGTATCCTTGTAATATGTACCTGCACGAAAGATATATCCGCCAATTTCCGATTCACTGTCCACCCTATCCGCCGTAACCTTTACAGCAGATGGTGAGATCACCTGGATGCTCTCAATGCCATCCGCCGGGGAAAAGATATTTACCTCTTCACTCGTGCACCAGCGGACAGTATTCCCTTTCTGGTCCAGATAACTGGTTCGGAAATACCAGGTTCCCGCTGTGGCAAGATTGCTGAAAGTGACTGTGCCGCCTTGGAAAACATCCGTGCCGTCTTTGTTCAATATACTCTGGGTACGAATCTCCCCGTCCGGAAAATCAGGCTTCGCACATGCCTCTACCACAACCCCGGTTGTATCCTGCATTTCTCCTGATACTGCCACTTCCACAGTTCCCAGAGACACCTGCTTTGCTGTGATTTCCGGTACTGGCTCAGGCTCAACAGTACCCACCTGTTCAGGACCATATACAACGCCATAATCCCGCTCATCCAGAGACTGCACCTTCACATAAAGTGTGTGAAGGCCGACCTCCTTTGGATCAATGTCCAACGTAATCTCGTCGTCTGTTTTTTCCTTAACATCCTTTACCTCGTGATACATAACATCCTGAAAATTTTCTTCCCTGGCAACAGTAATCTCAGCTTCTTTTGCATTGATGTCCGTGTGGAAGGAAACCTTCAACTGATTCTTTTCCGAATCCAACTCAAGGGTCATCGGCTTATCACCGTCCGCATACACCGGTTTCTCATAGACTACTTCCATCCGCATATCCGCAGTGTAGGGGATCGGTATATTCGGAATGGATACCGTATCCGATGAGGAATCATCGTCCATAATATTCTGGAGTTCATTATAACCAAACATCGTATATTCGGTGGCCTCATTTTTCACCCGGTTTTCCCTTTTCATAGCACTTTCGTGGTCATATGAGTTATTCTCACTGTCTCCCGGAGCATTCTCATAGCAGGCCGCCTTTATCGCCACCGGAACCAGGGGATTGCCATCTGCATCTTTTTTATTCCTCGGAAATTCGAGAGTAAAGATCCCTGTCTCTGCTGTGGTGGCAATGCAGGTGCCGCTGTTGCCAGAAGCGTCCCGGACAGTACATTCATTTTTATCCCCAACGTTGTCTGCAGCCTCCAGCCATACATGATATTTTTTACCTTCTGCCGGCCCCAGCACTAACTGGTAATATAAATTCTTGTCGGAATCTGTCACCTGCTTATGACTCCAGGTCTCAGTCACTAATTCTCCTTCCGCCATCTGCGCATCCATATCAACAATCACATAATCACTACCACTCTGACCTATAACAATATATTTCTTGCTTTGGTCTTTGACCTTTCCCAATAGTTCCGGAGCCAGGACACTTGAAAATTGGCTCCCCGCTGCCCGGAAGGCATTGGAGGAAAGCATCTTGCTCAGCACACCATCGGCCCGTGTCCCTGCCTGAAGCCAGTCATTTTGGGTAGACTTGCCGGAAGCTTCATCGGTAACAGAATCATTCCAATTATAATGCTTTGAATAATCATTTGGCAGATCCTTTGCCTGGAATCCCTCTTCATCTGTCATAAACCAGACGGCAGTGACCGTCCCATCCTCGTTCAATATGCCCCGCTGGTAAAAGGTTCTTCTGACATCCTCATCGCTGTATACCGGCATGGGCAACTCATCACCGGACTGCTCATCACTGGAATGCTCATTACGGGGCTGCATGTAAGTGTACAGATGAGTGGTGGCCCTGGGGTTGTCAGGATTAAAATGAATCGGCCGTGTCATTAAAGCACCTGCCTCCTCCAGAAATTCTTCGTTGTACAAACCGTTGAATTCCTCCAGCAGTGCTTTATAAATCAACATATACCGGTCGTAATTCTCATCATTTTTGCAGTTTTCCATCAGATACTCACCCTGCCATGACAAATAGTCCATATACATAAACTCCATCAGACAAATCTGCAGCAGCTGGTTTTTCACCTGGGCTGAGATATATTCGTACTGGTCTCCCGCAAACATCATAGACATATAGGCCGCCTGGGCTGTATAGTCCATATAATTCATTCTGTCCTCGTCCGTGCCGCCCAGCCTGTCTATCATATACGCAAGATCATTCTTGATGGCGGAACCAATGGTGTAACTGGTCATGGCACCCTTTAGGACCTCATCCTCATCGGCCATCTCCTTATCGTCTCCATGACCCTTATATATGTCAATCAGCTTGTCTCTGTAAGTTTTTTGCGCCTTTTCATATGCGTTCTCTTTGCTGGTGCTGCCTGGATTATCCTTGTAATCTCTGGCCGCACTCAAATAATCCCGAAAAGCTGCCAGGGCATTATTGACATCCTCCGTCTGTGGCACTGCCGCTCTTTCCCATTCGTCATTCATCCGGTCGTAGGCACCCGACTGGTTTTGCCTGGCCAGCATCTCCTCCACTGTGGAAGATGTGTCATCAATCTTAGCTTCCACCTCATGCACTTCGTCGAGAATATCCTGACAGAGTTCCTCCACCTGCATTAATTTCCCAACAAGGGAATTATTTCCAAGAACCCACGTGTTGATCCAGTTGGCAATCTTTGAGGCCCCGGTACCGCCCGTCGCCTCGTCAATCTCACCGGCAATGCCGGTAATCAGACTCCCGACAACTTTATTTCCAAATGCGGTCAGACTCCCAATAGCGGCAGACTTTATCTTCTTCCGGAGGCCCAACCCTACCACCGGCTCTCTCAGAGACTTCTCCACCTGGAAAGCCTCCGCCGGAGGCGCCGCATTATATGCACAGCCAAAGAGCATGACTGCCGTCATGAATAAGGCCATCATTCTCTTTTTCACTCCGCGCCGCAGCAATTTGTGTTTCTTGCAATCGCTTTTTCCCATTCTGTCACCTCGTGATGTTGCCCAGTGAAATAAGGACATCACTTCTCCTTTCTCGTGTTTTTATTTCATAACTTTTATGCCTGTGTAGCAAAACTTTGGTTGCAAATATTCTAACATAGTAATATAAAAAAAGGAAGGCTTATCACTTATTTGGTAGCCCTCATCACTTAATTTACACTATTTTTCAAAAATTTGTGCTTGACAATCACTTTTCATATCATATGATATACTTCTAATCTCAAACAAGATAAAGGAAGAAATATTACACAAAAAGCCAGATAGAACTTCTAGATTCTATCCGGCTTCTGCCATCTGCCTGGCATGATGGCGCCATCGTGCTGACATAGCAGCGCCAATTTGCTATTCCCTAGTCCATCTTCCGCTGGCGCCGCAGGGCAGTACCAGTCCCCCCCGGACAGGCAGGCCGATTTCCTCTGCCTCCACAAGACCGCCAAACCGCTTGCCAATCTCCAGGTTCATCATATAGGATAACACCGCTGGCTGTAAGCCCGTGGTATAGGAATTAATCAGGAAAAACAGCGGTTTTTCCGACAGGATTTTCGTACAAAGCTGTATTAACGGAAAAATCTTCTCCTCGATTTTCCACACTTCCCCTTTGGGCCCCCGGCCATAGGAGGGCGGGTCCATAATGATGCCATCGTATTGATTGCCCCGGCGGATTTCCCGCTCCGCAAACTTCACACAGTCATCCACCAGATAACGGATGGGCGCATCTCCCAGGCCGGACACCAGGGCATTTTCCTTTGCCCAGGTAACCATCCCCTTGGAGGCGTCCACATGGGTCACGGCCGCCCCGGCACTGGCACAGGCCAGGGTAGCGCCGCCTGTATAGGCAAAAAGATTCAATACCTTCACCGGCCGCTCTGCCCTGCGAATCAGGTCTCCCGCCCAATCCCAGTTCACCGCCTGCTCTGGAAACAGCCCGGTATGCTTAAAGTGAAAGGGCTTTAACCGGAAGATTAAGTCCCCGTAGGAAATCTCCCACTGTTCCGGCAAACCAAAAAATTCCCACTGGCCGCCCCCCTTATTACTGCGGTGGTAGTGTCCGTTTTTCCGCTTCCACTCCGGCGCCTTGTGAGGCGTATTCCAGATTACCTGGGGGTCTGGCCGCACCAGAATATACTCCCCCCACCGCTCCAGCTTCTCACCGGCAGAGGTGTCCAACACCTCATACTCTTTCCATCCGTCTGCTATCCACATGCCGCTTCCTCACTCCTGTTTATGATTCCGAATCCTTTAGCTCCGTCAAATATATTTGTTTGCTCTGATACTCCCCCTCGGCCCCATTCACCTTCAGACCGACTTTCATCAGCACACTGCCAGATATTGTGGTCTCTCTATCGGAAAGCCGGTACAGCTTCTCTTCACTTAGGCCCCGGAGATAAATCCGCTCTTCCGGGTAGTTCAGCCGGACATTGGTCCTTACAAAGGAAATCAGGGCCTGGCTCTTATCCTTTGAAACCACCATATAGCAGTCATAGTCCCGGCCCTCTGCCTGTGATGGAAGGCGGTAATAATCCCCCTGGCAAATCAGCTCATGGTACTGGTGATATACCTCAATCTGTCTGCGGATGGCCTGCCTGTCCTCCTCGGCAATAGCGGTGACATCCAGTTCATAACCAAAGGTTCCGGCCAGTGCCACATCTCCTCTGGTGGCAAAGGGCGTGGTGCGCCTGGTGGCATGGTTGGGACAGTCGCTGACATGGGCGCCCATGGCGGACAATGGATATACCATGGCCGTACCCCGCTGAATCCGCAGGCGCTCTATGGCGTCTGTATCATCACTGCACCATATCTGGGGACTGTAATACAGCATCCCCGCATCGAACCGCCCGCCGCCAGACGAGCAGTTTTCCAAAAGAAGATTTGGAAAATCGGTTGTCAGACGGTTCTGCAAATCATATACTCCCAGCACATACCGGTGATATACCTCCCCCTCCGGCACATGGGTAAGACACCGGTTCATATCCCACTTCACATAGGTAATATCGGCACTTTGCAGCACCCGGCATATCCGCCGGTATATTTCCTCCCTGACCTCCGGCCGGGAAAAATCCAGTACATACTGATTCCGGCCCCGACTGGTCTCTCTCCCCTGCTGTCCGATAATCCAGTCCGGGTGCTCCCGGTACAAATCCGAATCCGGCGAAACCATCTCCGGCTCCATCCAGATACCAAAGGCAAGGCCTCTCTCCTTAACTCCCTCCACCAGCCGTTTCAGGCCTCCCGGCAGTTTATTCTCATTGGTCTCCCAGTCTCCCAGCGAGGTACTGTCATCCTCCCGGTGGCCAAACCAGCCGTCGTCCATAACTAACATTTCGATTCCGCACTCTGCGGCCTTCTCTGCAATTTCCCACAGTTTTTCGGTATTAAAGTTAAAATAGGTAGCTTCCCAGTTATTGATTAGCACCGGCCGTTTCCGGTCACGGTAAGGCCCCCGAATCAGATGCCCTCTATATAAATCATGGAACCGCCGGGACATGCCGCCAATTCCCTCGCTGGAAAAAATATGTACCACCTCTGGCGCCACAAAACACTCTCCTGCCGCCAGCTTCCATCTGAATTGGTGGGGATGAATCCCCATCACCCCGCGCACCGTCCCAAACTGGCTCATCTGCGTCTCTGCCAGAAAATTCCCGGAATAGACCAGATTCATTCCATATACCGTCCCTGTTTCCTCATCGGCATTCCGGCTGACAACTGCCATAAAAGGATTGCTCTGGTGGGAACTGACGCCCCGAATGGAAGATATGCTCTGGCAGTCCCATCCGATTTCCCGGCGGTAGGGCTCCCTCTCCCGTCCCCAGGAGCCATGGAGGGTAATCAGGTCATACTGTCCCGGTGGCAGCTCCACCTGGCTTGTCAATACCCGGGTGAGAAAACAGGCAGAAGCCCCCTCATTTTTTATCCGGACGGACTTAACAATGGCGTCCTCCTTTTCAAATACCGAATACACCAGTTCCACCACCAGGGAGAGTTTTTGCTCCCGCAAGCGGATGACTAACGTATCTCCATCCTCTCCAAACACCCCCGGCAGCCCCTGTAAATCCGGCTTCTCCGGCAGTAATTCATAGCCCGCATATCGAAATTCCAGCGCTTCCTTTCCTTCCTCCGCCGCAATTTCCAGACAGTGCTCCCTGAAATCTCCATAGCCTGGCATACCATATTCCCATGGAAAGCTGTCTTCAAAGTTAATTTTATCCCGCTCAGCAAAACCTTTCCCCAGCAGCCAGGACAGGCCGTCATAATCAAAGTCCCGGCCCGTCTGAAGTTTTTCTCCATAATACATGTGCCCCAGAAATCCATCTGGAGCAACACCTATAAGATACGTAGAATTTTTGGTATCCATTTGAAAATACTTACTGTCCCCGGAAATAGAAATACCCATGTTTTTCCTCCTTGCACCCGCTGTCAGCAGGTAATCTCCGCTTTCAGGCCCAGCAGTTCTTTATTCTCTGTAAGAATCGGCTGAATCACTTCCTCCACAAATTCCTTCACCTGACTCGGCGCCCGTCCCACATATTTCGCCGGTTCCATGGTCTCCTGCAATTCCTCTAAGGTCATTGGGAAGGCTTCTTCTGCGGCAATCAGCTCCAACAGATTGTTGTCCAGGCCTCTTTCCTTTACATTTTTACCAGCCTCCATGGAAAGTTCACGAATCTTTTCATGCAGCTCCTGGCGGTTGCCGCCAGCCTTCACCGCATCCATCATAATATTCTCCGTGGCCATAAAAGGAAGCTCTGACATCAGCCTCTTGGTAATCACCTTATCGTATACCACCAGACCGTCTACCACATTCAGGAACAAATCCAGAATGCCGTCCACCGCCAGAAAGCCTTCTGCCACACTGAGACGCTTGTTGGCAGAATCATCCAGGGTTCTCTCAAACCACTGGCAGGCCGAGGTAATGGCCGGATTCAGTGCATCAATCATCACATAACGGGAAAGAGAGGCAATCCGCTCACTGCGCATAGGGTTTCTCTTATACGCCATGGCAGAAGAACCAATCTGTCCTTTTTCAAAAGGCTCCTCTATCTCCTTCAAATGCTGCAGCAGGCGGATATCATTGGAAAACTTGTGTGCCGTGGCGGCAATACCTGCCAGCACATTACACACTCTGGTGTCCAGTTTGCGGGAATAGGTCTGCCCCGATACCGGGAAGCAGGACTCAAAGCCCATTTTCTCTGCAATTCTCTTGTCGGCCTCCTTGCACTTTGACTCGTCCCCGTCAAACAACTCCAGAAAACTGGCCTGGGTGCCGGTGGTTCCCTTAGAGCCAAGAAGCTTCATATTAGAAAGCACATAATCCAAATCCTCTAAATCCATCAGAAGTTCCTGCATCCACAGCGTTGCACGCTTGCCCACCGTGGTAGGCTGTGCCGGCTGGAAGTGAGTGAAGGCCAGCGTTGGCAAATCCTTATATTTCATGGCAAAATCTGCCAGTTCCTTCAGGACATTCACCACCTTTTTCTTTACCAGCTTCAGGGCCTCCGTCATGATAATCACATCGGTATTATCCCCTACATAACAGGAGGTGGCACCCAGGTGGATAATCCCTGCTGCTTTCGGACACTGCTGCCCGTAGGCATATACATGGCTCATTACATCGTGGCGCACTTCCTTTTCCCTCGCCTTTGCCACCTCGTAATTGATATCCTCGGCATGGGCTTTCAACTCGGCAATCTGCTCATCGGTAATGCGTGGATTGCCATCCGCATCCTTTAATCCCAGTTCTTTCTCGGTCTCTGCCAAAGCAATCCAGAGTTTTCTCCAGGTTCTGAATTTCATGTCCGGGGAGAAAATAAACTGCATCTCCCGGCTGGCATACCGCTCGGATAATGGACTTACATATTTATCTGTACTCATATTGACCCCTTTCTGTTTTCTCCACATTCACATGCTCCAGGTGACGGCTTACCGCTCATAGTCCCCCCGAATATCCTCTTTGGGCGGCTCCACCGGATAATTGCCGGAAAAGCAGGCATCACAGTACCCGTCATCCCCCTCAATCAGCTCCGGAAGGCGCTGCCCATCCAGATATCCCAGGGAATCCGCACCAATGAGTTTTTCAATCTCTTCTATCGTATTGTTGTAGGCAATCAGCTGGTCACAGCTTGGCACGTCCGTACCAAAATAGCACGGATTCAAAAATGGCGGAGAACTGATTCTCACATGTACCTCCGTTGCTCCGGCATCCTTTAGCATCTTTACAATGCGGCCGCTGGTCGTTCCCCGTACAATGGAGTCATCCACCATGACAACCCGTTTGCCCCGGACAACCTCCTTCAATACGTTTAGTTTAATTTGTACGCTGGACTCTCTGGCCGACTGCTTCGGCTTGATAAATGTCCGCCCCACATAGCTGTTTTTCATAAAAGCAACTCCATAGGGAATATGGGACTCCAGGGCAAAGCCCATGGCGGCGGCGTTACCGGAATCCGGCACTCCTACCACAATATCCGCCTGAACCGGGTGCATCTGCGCCAGAATCTTTCCCGCCATAATCCGGGAATTATAAACACTGACGCCATCCACATAACTGTCCGCCCTGGCAAAATAAATATATTCAAAAATACATCTGGCCGGTTTCTCCGTACAGAGGCTTGTATCCGAGGTAATGCCCTTTTTATCTAACATGACAATCTCTCCCGGCTTTACATCCCGGACAAACTCTGCCCCCACGGCGTCCAGTGCACAGGTCTCACTGGCCAGAATATAGCTGTTATCCCGTTTGCCAATCACCAGAGGCCGGAAGCCAAAGGGGTCTCTGGCCCCAATCAGCTTTCTTGGACTGGAAATAACGAGGGAGTAGGCTCCCCTCATTTTTGTCATGGCATGTTTCACGGCTTCTTCCGCCGTCTTTGTGTGTAACCGCTCCCTGGCAATGTGATAGGCAATAACCTCGCTGTCGATGGTAGTCTGGAAAATCATTCCATTGTATTCCATTTCCTTGCGAAGCTCCAGCGCATTCACCAGATTGCCATTGTGGGCTAACATCAACGTACCTTTTACATAATTCAGTACCAGGGGCTGAATGTTCTGTTCATTGCTGGCTCCCGCCGTGGAATAGCGGACATGGCCCACGCCGATATTTCCCTTTAACTTCTCCAGATTCTCCGCATTAAAAACCTCATTGACAAGGCCCATGCCTTTTTTGGACAAAATCTTACCCTTGGGGCCCTCCGTATCGCTGACGGCAATGCCGCAGCTCTCCTGACCCCGGTGCTGTAACGCAAACAAACCGTAGTAGATGGTGGAGGCTACATCCCCGCCATCCAGATCATATATGCCAAACACGCCGCACTCCTCGTGCAGACCCTCTGAATAGTGTTCATTCCCTTGCAAATCCATGCTGCTTCCTTTCTGTGTTCCCCCTCGTTATTTTGTAAGGCCGATTCTCTTTGCCACCTCATTGTAGGCATCCTCCACGCCGCCAAGGTCACGGCGGAAACGGTCCTTATCCAGTTTTTCTCTTGTCTTGATGTCCCAGAACCGGCAGGTGTCCGGAGAAATCTCATCTGCCAGAATAATGGTGCCATCGCTGGTTTTACCAAACTCGATTTTGAAATCAATCAATTCAATGCCGCATTCCTCAAAAAAGCCTTTCAGGAAATCATTCACCATAAAAGCATACCTGGTAATAATGTCAATATCCTCCTGGGTGGCAATGCCAATGGCTTTTGCAAAATAATCATTGATGAGCGGGTCGCCCAAATCATCATCCTTGTAGCTGAATTCCAGTGTCGGGCAGAGAAGCTTTCTTCCTTCCTCAATTCCCAGACGTTTGGAAAAACTTCCCGCCGCCGTGTTGCGGATAATAACCTCCAGCGGTACAATGGAAACCTTCTTAACAGCAGTCTCCCGGTCGCTCAATTCCTCCACATAGTGTGTTGGCACCCCGGCTTCCTCCAGTTTCTGGAAGAGGAAATTAGTCATACGGTTATTGATGACGCCCTTTCCCACAATGGTTCCCTTCTTCTCCCCGTTAAAAGCAGTGGCATCATCCTTGTAATCCACAATGTAGACATCCTCCACATCTGTTTTGTAAACTTTCTTCGCTTTGCCCTCATAAAGCATTTCCTTTTTTTCCACTTTTTGTTTCCTCCTTGTCCGCTTTTGATATAAAATTCTTCTGATACAAAATTTATTGCTCTAACACAAGAATGCCTCTCTGAATTTTGTTTTGCAAAATTCTCCGCACCGATGTGTTAATCACCTTTTCATCAATACGCCCGGACTGAACCGCTGACAAAAGCGCCTTATATCCAGCCTCAAAATCCTCTGGCATCAAAATCATGTCACAGCCAGCCTTTACCGCTTCTGTCACCACAAAACCCGGTGTATAATTCTGGATAATGACATTATCATTTAACGGGGGTGTCATAATAACACCGTTAAAATCCAGTTCCTCTCTGAGCAGGCTGGTGACAATGTCCTGGGACATAAATGCCGGAAGTTTTTTCACTGTTATTTTTCTGACGGAAATATTACTCATCATGACACAGTCTGCCCCGGCTTCAATTCCGGCTGCATAACTGGCAAAGTTATGATTGCGCAGTGTCATCAGACTGTCCTGGTCTTCCAGAACCGTCTCCGTATATTCTCCCGGCACATTCCCCATACCCGGAAAATATTTCAGCGTCACTGCCATCCCGCCATCCCGCATACCATCCACCAGGCCCGCCACCAGGCTGGATACATGGTCTGGCTCCGTTCCAAAACAACGGAGGGCGTAATCCGGATTATTATCCGAGGCCACATCTGCCACTGGTGCCAGATTCAGGTTGACACCTATGCCGGTCAGTTCCCCGGCAATGGTTTGCCCAACGTGAGCCACCTGTTTTCTCGACATATTTCTTCCCATCTCACTCTGGGTAGTATATCCGGTGTCCTTTAAGTCTGCCACCTGTGCCGAAAGGGAAAATTCCCCGCCGCCTTCCTCCTCTGCCGCAATATACAAAGCGCTGCCAGTACAGCTTTCCTGCAATGCAGAGGTGAGCTTTTTCGCCTGTTTCTGATTTCCAATATTATTTTGAGTAAGATAAATCCCGCCGATATGATAGTCCCTTATCATTCCAGCCATCCTGTGAGTCAGCCTGTACTGATTCCCGTCTTCGGTGCGGGCATCGTCCAACTGTGACAAATGTACCAAGAACATCTGTCCTACCTTTTCCTCCAGGCTCATGGTCTTTATTATATCCTCTGCCATGGAAAAGGCCTCTTCATTGGAAATAAGCGGCTGCTCTGTGGCCATAACCGCATCCCCGGAAGCACCTGCTCCCGTAGATACCACTGTCCCGGCTGGCGTCTCTGCTGTCCCCTGCTTGTCCACCGTACTTTTATCGCCCGAAAGCCTGCCGCTGACAATCATCAACCCCCCTATACATACCAGAACCACGCAAACAGCCAGTATAAACCGTTTCATATGTCCCTTGTACCCCTCTCCTGGTATCACATTTCCTGTTCAACTCCGTTTTTCGCCCTTTACAATCCTCATCTGGCGCAATTCATATTATACTATATTATCACTATACATACAAATAGAAAATTCGTATTTTTTTCCAGCAAAATATTTGTGGCAGATTTTTTGTTTTTATGGAAACCGCCCAAGCTGGCCCGCATAGGATAACAGTGTAAATGAATATAGGAGGAACGATTATGAGCGATTTATCAGCAACACAGTGTGGAGGAGACTGTTCCTGTAACGGAGGAAGCGGCTTGTCCTCCTGCTGGATTATCATCATCCTTTTACTCTTCTGCGGCAACAACGGCAACGATGGCTGCGGAATGGGCGGCGGACTGGGTGACAGCAGCTGCAGCTGCATCATTCTGATTCTGCTGCTTCTCAGCTGCTGTGGCAATGGCGGTCTGGGCGGAAACGGCTTCGGCTGCTAATCCGTAAAACAGACAGCGAGCATCAGGCTTTGCGTGGTGTCCCATGTCACTAAAAAAGAGGCGGTCAAAAATGACTGCCTCTTTTTGTAATTAACTCTGGTATTCAAAGTCTTTTTCTGTCGTAAAATACTGGCGCTTCCCTTTCTTTGCCTTCTCCGAAATATTCCTCCTTTTCCTGCTCTGAAAGGCACTGGTAGCACTCCATATCCACCTCATAGATGGTAGTATCTTCCACCACCAGCCGGGTCGCCGAATCATACGTTTCTCTCATATGGCTGACAAATCCTCTTTCATTGTTTGCTACATTATATGACGAAATTTGTCAAAAGTCATAAAAATCCCGAATTTTGTCCATCCTGGCAGACATCCCCACAAAAAGCCTGTCCACAATAGCCAGGGCGGTCATGGCTTCCACCACCACCACGGCCCTTGGCACAATAACCGGGTCATGGCGCCCTTTAATCTGCACCTCCACTTCTCCCCCTTCCCGGTTTACCGTTTTCTGGCTCTGGAAAATGGATGGGGTAGGTTTAAAGGCCGCCCGGATTACAATATCATCCCCATCGCTGATACCCCCCAGAATGCCACCGGCAAAATTAGTACTTTTTTTCACCCGTCCCTTTGCATCCATATAAAAACCATCATTGTTTTCCGAACCGGTTTTTTCCGCCACTGCAAAACCGGCGCCAATCTCAACTCCCTTCACCGCACCAATGGAAAAAAGATGTCCTGCCAGCACCGCATCCAGTTTGCCAAACACCGGTTCACCCACACCAGCCGGCATCCCACTGACAATACACTCCACAATACCGCCTGCCGAATCGTGTTCCTGCATCTTCTGCTCCAGATATTCCTCTGCCTCCTGTGATTTTTCCAAATCCGGCATTTTCAGCGGACTCTTTTCAATATTTTCAGGACTCATGGCCTCCTCCCGGCACACAAAGGGGCCAATCTGTCTGGTATAGGCAGTAATACGGATGCCAAGCTCCCCCAGAATCTTCATGGCAATGGCGCCTGCCGCCACACGTCCAATCGTCTCCCGCCCCGAAGAGCGCCCGCCGCCGCGGTAATCCCGGAATCCATATTTGGCATCAAAGGTATAATCTGCATGTCCCGGCCGGTAAATTCCGGCAATTTCTGAATAGTCCTTGGACTTCTGGGAAGTGTTCGACACCATCATGGCTATGGGAGTTCCTGTAGTCTTTCCCTCAAAGACGCCGGACAATATCGTCACAACGTCTCCCTCCTTCCTGGGCGTCGCATATTTCGTCTCCCCTGGCTTTCTCCGGTCAAGAAAAGCCTGTATATCTGCCTCACAAAGGCTTATTCCTGCGGGACAGCCATCCACCACAACTCCGAGAGAAACACCATGAGACTCCCCCCATGTGGATATTTGAAATCTCTCTCCCAATACAGAACCTGCCATTTTTACACTTCCTTTCAAAATATTGCTTTGCTTTTTCTGCGTTCTATTGTATAATAAATCTAGTACAATTGAAAGGAGATTTTTATGTTTAGTCAGTTTTTTGGAAATTATTTATTAGAAAACCAGAAAATCACCGCTGAGCAATTTTCCTCCTGCATGGAATACATAAAGGCAAATCGGGTCAATCTGGAGTTAATTGCGGAGCGAGAAGGATTGCTCAGCCACCAGCAGGTAACGACCTTGAAGCAGCTGCAGATGCAGGAAGATCGAGACTTTGGTGATTTAGCTATAAAACGGGGATACTTGAGTGAATCGGATGTAGACTATCTGTTGGGTCTCCGGGGAAACCTCTACTTGATTTTTATTCAGGCCCTGGAAGAAAACCAGTGTCTTACCACGGAAGAAATTGACCAGTGTATGGCAGACTTCCAGAAGGACAGAGGTTTTTCCGATGCAGTAATGAAGGCCATTCAGGATGGGGATATTGAGAAGTTTCTTCCCGCCTTTGTTGATACCCCGGATGATGATTATCTGTTTTTTATTGGATTAACCCTTCGCAGTATTGTCCGTTTTATAAGCCCTTATATTCAAATTGGAAAAGGACATTTTGTTTCTTCCTTTTCCCCCCACTGTATCGCCCGCCAGCGTATTACGGGTGATTCGGAAGGCTTTTTAGGCTTTTGCTGTGACGGTGATGACGATGGTATATTGGCCATTGCCGATGGTTATGCTAAGGAACACTTCGACACTGTGGATGAGGACGCTCTGGATTCCGCAGCAGAATTTGTCAACTGTGTCAATGGCTTGTATGCGGCTGAACTGAGTTTTCAAAATATAAGTATTGACATGGAGCCGCCGGAACTCCTTTTCGATACCACCATACAGGACGACAATGATTTCTATGTTCTCCCGGTTTATATCGAGGGCAGAAAATTGGATTTGATTATAAAAATTAGTAAAAAGGAGAAGTAAGATTATGGCAAAAGTACTAATTGTGGATGACTCTCGAACCTCCCGCCGTATGCTAAGAAATATCCTTTCAGAGCATGGACACGAAGTAGTGGGAGAGGCGGAAAACGGTCAGGTCGGCTATGAAAAATTCATTGAACTGGAACCGGACATTGTCACTCTGGATATCACAATGCCTGTTCTGGACGGTCTGGGTGCTCTGGACAAAATCATGAACTTAGACGAAGAAGCCATTGTCATTATGGTGTCGGCAGCAGGACAGAAAGAAAAAATGGTAGAAGCCATCAAACTGGGAGCTACTGAATTTATTCAGAAACCTTTTCAACCAGAACAGATTTTGAATATAATTGATAGTTTTGACTAACAGCATAACGACACTAAGAAACCACGAATCAACCCAGGCAGAGAGGATGCTTCGCATCTAATGCTTTCGCTGATTCGTGGTTTCTTTTTATTTACGGCTTTCTTTTTTGCTTTCTTTTTTGCTTTATTTTTTTTCTGAAATACGTCCCAATACCACCTGACCGGTTCGCAGCCACCGCAGGAGCGTCCAGACACTGACTGCCGCCATACATGCCAGCACTGCATAGAAAAGGATTCGGGCCGCCATAGCTGGCAGATATTCCTGCACCAGTGCGTTGGTAAAACTGATAAAAAACTGCACCAGAATCGGAGTTCCCCATGCCGCCCTCTTATTTCCCTCCAGATAAAATTTCCCCAGAAGCAGTGCCACTCCTGTGTAGATGAGAAGCAGAAGAATACAGCGCAGGGCATCCATATACATGGACATAGCCGATGTGTTGAGAATGGAGGCCTTCAATTCCTCCGACTTCGCAAAAGTGCCTGCATTTATCTGGATGGAATAGTACAGGCTCATGCTGTAGGTAGCAAGGATGTACCACCCTATATTTCCAATACCAAAGCCCAGGCCAATGGTGGCCGAGCGGTACAGGGAGCGCTGTTTCTGGTTGGTCAGATACGTCCCCCAATACAGGCCGAGAGCCACGAAAATACTGCATAAAAGCCCATATACCACGGCTGTCAATGCAAAGTTGTTACTCATAAGATTTCTGAGCCAGACAAAATTTGTCAGTATGACAATCAGCATCAGATAGATTAACTCCTGCCATAGAAACCCTAAAATACCATATCCAATGGCTCCTGGCATACCTGCCTCAATTTTACTGGAACGCCTGTGAATCAGTATATAAAAGACCACTGCCACCAGGAGCGGAAGCAACATTGCTATGCACATCGCTATTATTTGTCCTGTTGAAACCATACGTTATTTCCTTTCTTATCATCAATCCTCTAACAGGGAGCGAATCAACTGATATCCCGGCTCGATATACCGGCCGCTGGCTGCCGCTTCTTTTTCATTATAATGCCAGGTGTTGGAACCTTCTCTGGTGCTGTCATAAAGCATATATGGTACCGGCTCACTGGAATGGGTCCGGGTGCGAATTGGCGTCGGATGGTCCGGCAGCACCAATATCCGGTAATCCTCACCGGAAGCATTCATTTTGTTTATTATACGGGATAAAATTCTTTTGTCAATGGACTCAATGGCTTGTATCTTTTTCTCCACGCTTCCCTGATGCCCCATTTCATCCGGAGCCTCCACATGAATGTAGACAAAATCAAAGCCATCTTCTAATAAAGCCTTTACTGCCGCATCTGCTTTACCTTCATAATTTGTATCAAGGGTTCCATCGGCCCCCTCCACTTTAATATTGGTCATTTCCGCCCCCACGGCAATGCCCTTCAGCAGGTCTACAGCGGAAATCATCGCACCTTTTTTATGGAATTTCTTTTCAAAAGAATCCAGAATCGGTTTCGTGCCCGCCCCCCAGAACCAGAGGGAATTGGCCTTATTAAGTCCTTTTTTGGCTCTCTCCACATTCAGGGGATGGTTGTTCAGAATATCATAACTTTTCTCCATCATCTCCCGGAGTTTTTCCTCTTCCGGCAGGTATTCTCCTATGGTTTTTCCTAAAATATCATGAGGGGGTGTCAGCTCCACTACCTGGCCGCCTTTCCAGATGGTGCAGTGGCGGTAACTGGTTCCCAGCCAGAACTGATAGTTCTCATCCTGCAGTTTGGCTTTGACGGCGTCTAAAAGCACGGCGGCATCTTCCGTGGAAATTTCACCACTGCTGTGGTCCAGTATCTGCTGGTCTGCATATGGCACATTTTCTTCGGATACTGTCACAATATTACAGCGGATGGCAATATCTGTATCCTCCATAGGCACTCCAATACTGAGAGCCTCCAACGGGGAACGTCCGGTATAATACTCTTTCGGATTGTAGCCTAATACCGCCAGATTCGCCGTGTCACTGCCCGGCTTCATCCCCTCAGGAATCGTCTTTGCCATACCGATTTCCGATTTTGCCGCCAACCGGTCCATATTCGGGGTGTCCGCATATTCCAAAGGTGTTTTGTCTCCCAGACTGGCAATGGGTTCATCCGCCATGCCATCTCCCAAAACCAATATATATTTCATACCGTCTTTCAGCCTCCCTGTCTGTTAAAATCCCACCCGAATCCGGGTGATAAAACTGTCAAAGCCCGCAATAGTATCATGAAATTTCTTCTCTGTCATCTTTTCTGTAATAAAACCAAATTCACCGGCTACACCGCCATCCACGGCTTCTATCTCCTCAAATTCCGCCTCAGCCTTTGCCTTCTCGGACTCGCCAATACGGACGAAGAAACGGTTCTCCATCTCGTCCATCGGTGCCACAGTCTGTTTCTCATCCTCCCATATGGTCATAACATTTACATTCATATGTTTTACCGCATCCACCACATCAGAAACCACAGCGCTGGCCGTCGCCTCCTTGCCGGCTCCTTTGCCATAAAACATCACGTCGCCTAACATATTGCCGGTGACACAGATGGCATTAAACACATCATTGACAGCAAAAAGCGGATTGTCACTCTGTATCATCTGCGGTGCCACCATGGCATACAGTTTACCGCCTATTTTTTTGCTGGTACCGAAAATCTTAATGGCAGCTCCCATGGCTTTGGCATACTTGAAATCTTCCGCCGTAATTTTGGTAATGCCCTCGGTATAAATATCCTCATAATCCACCTGCTGTCCATAGGCCAGCGAAGTGAGAATTGCAATCTTACGGCAGGCATCGTATCCCTCCACATCTGCGGTAGGGTCCTTTTCAGCATAGCCAAGCCTCTGGGCCTCCTTTAGCACATCGGCAAAATCTGAGCCCTCATTGGCCATCTTTGTCAATATATAATTAGTGGTGCCGTTCAGGATACCATTAATCTGCTCAATCCGGTCTGCCGTAAGGCTCTGGTTCAGCGGACGGATAACAGGAATACCGCCGCCTACACTGGCCTCAAAGAGAAAATTCGCATTTCTGCTTTTGGCAATGTGTACCAGCTCAGCGCCATAGGCCGCCACCAGTTCCTTGTTGGAGGTACACACACTTTTTCCTGCCAGCAATGCCTGCTTCACAAATTCATAAGCCGGCTTGGTTCCTCCCATGGTCTCCACTACAATGGATATCTCCGGATCATTGGCAATGATACTGTAATCATGTACTACCTTGCTCTGTACCGGGTCCCCCGGGAAATCCCTTAAATCCAGAACATATTTTACCTCTACCTCCTGTCCGGCACGCTTGGCAATTACTTTGGCATTGGTATGTAATACCTCCACTACACCGGAACCTACTGTTCCATATCCTAACACTGCAATCTTAATCATTTTCGTCCTCCATATTATCCATTAATTCACTGATGGCCTCCCACTCCTCGTCGCCAAGAAGTTTTTCCGGATCAAGTACCAGAACCAAACTCCTTTCACATATTGCCACCGATTCTATATAAGCGGCCGTTTTAGGCTGGGCCAAAGGTGGAAAATTCTGGGCATCTTCTCCCTCTACCCGAAAAATCCGGGATACACCATCTGCCAAAAAAGCCATTTTGCCATGACTGGTACGCACTACCAGATATTTGGTTTCCCCTGTTTTTTCGGCAGGGGGAAGCATCAGAAGCTTTTTTATATCCACAACCGGAATGGATTCCTTCCGAATCACCACAACTCCTTTAAGATATTCCGGTGCCTCCGACAGTGAAACCATTTCCCGATAATTTTCAAGCCCCTGCATATTGCTCACTTCAATGCCGTATTCTTTTCCGCTTAGAAAAAAAACAACAACTTCTTTCACTTTATCCCTCCATCCATACTGTTACCCACGGTTGAGCCATTTCAGATACGCATTCATAAACAAATCAATATCACCATCCATCACAGCAGACACATTTCCTGTCTCCGTCTCTGTGCGGTGGTCCTTCACCATGGTATATGGCTGCATAACGTAGGAACGAATCTGGCTGCCCCATCCGATTTCCTTGACTTCTCCCCGGAGAGCCGCTTCCTTCTCCAGATTTTCTTGTTCACGCAAAAGCAGAAGTTTTGCCTTCAACATCTGCATCGCCTTATCCTTGTTCATATGCTGGGAGCGCTCATTCTGACACTGCACCACAATTCCCGTAGGAAAATGGGTAATACGAATCGCCGATGAGGTCTTATTGATATGCTGTCCGCCGGCACCACTGGAGCGGTAGGTGTCAATGCGGATATCTTCCTCATCGATTTCAATGTCAATATCCTGCTCAATATCCGGCATCACATCACAGGAGACAAAGGAAGTCTGCCGCTTGCCTGCCGCATTAAAGGGCGAGATACGCACCAGCCGGTGAACACCGTGCTCACTCTTTAAGTAGCCGTACACGTTTTCACCACGGATTTCCAGGGTCACGGATTTTAACCCTGCTTCATCCCCGTCCAGGGAATCCAGCACTGTCACGCCAAACCCTCTCTTGTCCGCCCATTTCTCGTACATCCGACAGAGCATCTCTGCCCAGTCACAGCTCTCGGTGCCGCCGGCACCGGCATGAAGAGTTAAAATGGCATTTTCGGAGTCATGTTCACCAGTGAGCAGGGTAGTTATCCGAAGGTCGTCAAATTCCCGCTTGAATTCTTCAAACTCCTGTTTCACCTCCGGCACCAGGGATTCATCTCCCTCCTCATTTCCCATCTCAATGAGTGTCATAATATCTTCATAGGAAGTGCTGAGCCCATCGGCACGCTCCACCACACTCTTCAAATCCTTCGCTTCCTTCATAGACGCACTGGCTTTTTCGGCATCCTCCCAAAAATCCGGCGCCTCCATATTGCGTTCCAGTTCTTCGATTCTTAACTTCTTCTCTGCTAAGTTAAAGTGAATCCCTTACTTCCAGAAGCGGCTTTTCAAAACTGCTTAATTCTATACGAATATTATCCAGTTCTACCACAAAATCACCACCTGTATTTTTATTGACGCAGGGAACGCTACCCCCGCTTCTTACCTGCCGCAGCAGTGTTTATATTTCTTCCCGCTTCCACATGGACACGGGGCATTTCTGCTGACTTTCTCAGACTTTCTTACCACTGGCGCATTGGCAGAGTCGTCTTTATTGGTACCCGTCACCTCAGCCACCTGCTCTCTCTCTACCCTCTGCTCAATACGGACATGCATCAGCGTCTTTACCGTTTCCTCACGGATGGATTCGGTCATGCCGTTGAACATATCATATCCCTGAAAGCGGTATTCTACCACCGGGTCCCGCTGGCCAAAGGCCTGCAGGCCGATTCCCTGACGCAGCTGGTCCATATCGTCGATGTGATCCATCCATCGGCTGTCTGTCACCCTCAGGATAATCACACGCTCAATCTCACGAATCTGCTCTGCCTCCGGAAATTCTGCCTCCTTGCTCTCGTAGAAACGAAGGGCTTCCTCCTTCAGTTTCTGAATCAGCCCGCTCTTGGTCAGGCCTTTATCCCCTCCGGGAGCCAGGGTCACCGGCTCCAGTGGAATAATCGGAAGCAAAATCTCATTGAGTTCCGACAGATTCCAGTCCTCCGGCATCTGGTCATCCCCAATAACAGCGTTGACATATTTATCAACCAGTTCATCCATCATGCCAATGATGGTGTCACGCATGTTGTCACCATCTAACACCTTGCGGCGCTCTGCATAAATAATTTCTCTCTGTTCGTTGTTGACCTGGTCATACTCCAGCAGGTTTTTACGAATACCATAGTTGTTGCCCTCAATCTTTTTCTGGGCCCGCTCAATGGCTTTACTCAACATCTTGTGCTGAATCTGCTCGCCCTCCGGCATTCCCAGAGAGTTAAACATCTGCATCAGGTTCTGCGAACCAAAGAGACGCATCAAATCGTCCTCCAGAGAGATGTAAAACTTCGATTCACCCGGGTCACCCTGGCGGCCGGAACGTCCCCTCAGCTGGTTATCAATACGTCTGGATTCGTGCCTCTCCGTACCGATAATTTTCAGGCCGCCCAACTCTGTCACTCCCTCGCCAAGCTTAATATCCGTACCACGTCCTGCCATGTTAGTGGCAATGGTAACCGCCCCTTTGACACCGGCATCCGCAATAATTTCCGCTTCCATCTCATGGAACTTCGCATTCAGTACCTTATGTGGAATCCCCCGCTTTTTTAACATCTGGGACAATTCCTCAGAAGCGTCAATGGTAATGGTACCCACCAACACCGGCTGTCCTTTCTCGTGGCTCTCCACAATATCTGCCACAATGGCATTTAACTTCTCCCGTCTGGTCTTGTATACTGCATCCTCATGGTCAATACGCTGTACCGGAAGGTTGGTAGGAACCTCCACCACGTCCATGCCATAAATCTCACGGAACTCCTTTTCCTCCGTCAGCGCCGTACCGGTCATACCACATTTTTTCGTATATTTATTGAAAAAGTTCTGGAAGGTAATGGTAGCCAGCGTCTTGCTCTCCCTTTTTACCTTTACATGCTCCTTGGCCTCAATGGCCTGGTGCAGTCCGTCGGAATACCGACGGCCCGGCATAATACGCCCGGTAAACTCATCTACAATCAGCACCTGGTCGTCCTTTACCACATAGTCCTTGTCCAGATGCATCAGAGCATGGGCCCGGAGAGAAAGGTTTACACAGTGCTGAATTTCCAGATTTTCCGGGTCTGCCAGATTTTCCAAATGGAAAAACCGCTCCACCTTTTTAATACCCTGTGCTGTCAGGTTGACGGTTTTTTCCTTTTCATTGGCAACATAGTCCCCTGTCTCGTTGCTGTCCTCTTTCATAAGAATGTCCATTTTGGACAATTCCTTTTCTGTACCTTTTTTTAACTGGCGCACCAGATTGTCACAGGCCTCATATATCTTTGTAGATTTTCCGCTGGAACCGGAAATAATCAATGGGGTTCTGGCCTCGTCAATCAGCACGGAGTCCACCTCGTCCACAATGGCATAATGCAGCTCCCGCTGTACCAGCTGTTCCTTATAGATTACCATGTTATCACGGAGGTAATCAAAGCCCAGTTCGTTATTCGTGGCATAGGTAATATCACAATTGTAGGCCTCCCGGCGCTCGTCGTTGTCCATGCTGTTGAGAATAACACCTACTGTCAGTCCCAGAAATTCATGAATCTGCCCCATCCACTCGGCGTCACGCTTTGCCAGATAATCGTTGACAGTCACAATGTGAACTCCCTTGCCCGACAAAGCATTCAGATAGGCCGGAAGGGTGGACACCAGCGTCTTACCTTCACCGGTACGCATCTCTGTGATACGTCCCTGGTGCAGAATCACACCGCCGATGAGCTGCACACGGAAATGGCGCAGACCAATGGTTCTTTTGGAGGCCTCTCTTACTACAGCATAAGCCTCCGGCATAATATCCTCCAGCGTAGCCCCCTCCGCCAGTCTTTTCTTAAATTCTTCCGTCTTGGCCCTCAGTTCTTCATCCGAAAGTTTCTCCATTTCCGGCTCCAAGGCCTCAATTTTATCTACGATAGGAATAACTCTCTTGACCTCACGTTCACTGTGGGTTCCAATTACTTTACTTAATAATCCCATTTTGTCACACTCCAATAATTTTTCATTACGCATGGGACGTTACTGCCCCAAATTATTTTACCATTAGTTGGGAGAGGTTTCAACTAGTATTTTTCTCGAGTTTCTGTATTAGTTTTCCCATTTTCTGTTACAATGTGCAAAAAGCACTTACATCATGTAAAAAGCACTCATCACAGAATGTGATGAGTGAATATGCGCCGGAATCGCAGTCGAAAAAACAGGGCACCTTCCTCAAAGGAAAATGCCCTGTCCATTTTTTCAACTATGGCATAAATCAAAAGTCCGGCTCAATCAAACCGTATGTACTGCCCTTTCTCTTATAAACCACATTGACTTCCTCTGTCTCTGAATTGCGGAATACAAAGAAATTATGCCCCAGAAGTTCCATCTGTACGCAGGCTTCCTCCGGGTCCATCGGCTTCATGGCAAATTTTTTGGAACGGATAATCTGAATCTCTTCCTCATCATAAATATCCTCTTCAATAAATGCCTTACTCAGCTGTGCCGCATTCTGTTCTTTGTCAATGAGTTTGTTCTTATATTTGCGAAGTTGTCTCTCAATCACTTCCTCCACAAGATCAATGGACACATACATGTCCGTGCTTGTCTCCTCTGCACGGATAATGCTGCCCTTCATCGGAATCGTAACCTCAATTTTCTGACGGTTCTTTTCCGTGCTCATGGTAACATGAACTTCGGTGGAATCGCTAAAGTATCTCTCTAACTTGCTGATTTTCTCCTCTACCGCTGAACGTAACCCTTCTGTTATGTCAATGTTTTTTCCGCTTATTACTAAATTCATAATATTCAGCTCCTTTGCCCATAAGTTTCAAGTAAATCCTAAGAATTTTACTCGTATATTCATTATACAACAAAACCCATCTTTCGGCAATAGAAATTCCATTTGAGTTTTTGGATTTTTATTTTCGGAATTTTATAGGTAAAAAGCACTCATCACAGAATGTGATGAGCGAATATGCCCCGGAACCGCACTTGGAAAACAAGTTTTCCAGATGCGATTCCGGGGCATATTGACATTGCCGCTTTCAGCGGCAAGTCCTTTTTACACGTAGATACAGTGTTTAACAATATTCGGAAACTCAGGAATCTTTCAAATCGCCTTTTGGGAAATTGTCACACAACTCGCAAAATTATAAGACAGTGAAATTTGTCCTACAAAAGTCTCCCATTTTTGTTGACAATGTGGATAACTTTGTGCATAACTTCAAAATGTCGCAAAATCGTTCTTTTGAATGTGGATAAAATTGTGACTTGTCTCAGACTACAAATGTCTGCGTACAACCGTTCGGATTTGAATTGTCAGACAATCTCCTGTTTTATTTTTCGCCTTCTCCAGAGCCAGCGAAGGCCAAAGCAAATCAGGGAAAGTCCCCAATATACGCCGCTGGCCGCCATTCCAGCCCGTCGTCCCGGAGTTTCATATTTTAACAGCAGTTTGTGTTTTCCCGGTTCCACCCGCAGCCCCATAAACATTCCGTTTATTTTTTCCACTGGCGTTTCCTCTCCATCCACATAAGCCTTCCACCCGGTACTGTAAGGAACCGCCACACAGACAATACGGCTGTCCTTTGCGGTGATACGGGCAGAAATTTTATCCCCACCGATTTTCAGTTTTTTCACAGCAATATCCTTCCGGGCTGCCACCCGCTCTCCGTAAGTCTGAGCCTCAATAGGCTGGGCTATCACCCGGAGATTTTCAAAATGATAGGTTCCTACATTGTCAAGGGTAAGACGGAACCATGTCTCAGCCTGTTCACGGTAGCCCAGGTTCATAAGCACCGAGTCAAAACTGTGATACATATGGCTTTCCGTATTATGGCGCATTACTGTCTGTATCTGGGATGTCTCCACTGTCAGATTTACCCGTTCAGCCTCAGCAGGTCCCCACAGGCCATAACCCGACACGTTTTTCTTTTCTTCCTCCCGGCTGTAAAAATCCTTGTATCTTTCGTAAAAAGCATTGTCCGGGCTATCGAACGTAAGGTTCGCCACCTCCAGATAGCTCTCTGCTCCTGCCGGAAGCTGACAGGAAACATATACATTGGCATTGGGACGCAAAACTACGATATCCCCATTTTCATCTACCAAAATGGAATTGCTTTTCTCTGCCAGCTGCTGCTCCAATTCTTTCTGCCCCAAAAGCACCGTATCCGTCATAACAAGCTGCGCCGCCGGGAATCCTTCCGCATCCTCCACCACGGCCCCCTGAAGCAAAGCCTGCTCCCTCTGGTTCATAGGAAGACTTTCCCAGGTTTCTTTGGTGATGCAGCTGTCATACCCATACAGTATCGGCATGGCATAGGTATTTTCATATACAGAAAAGACCTGCTCCCTCCCCAGCTCATCTATATAAGACTGTTCCTGTAACTCTATATAGCCATAGGGAATACTTCTCTTGGGCTCCTGACCTGAGTCAGCAAAGAGATATTTTACTCCCATCAATTGGTTCAATACCGTTCTGTCATCGTAATCCTGGACAATCACCGCACTGTTTTCCCTGGTATTGCCAATCATGCCGGAAAACTCTGTTACATTTCCACCAAGCATGCTGTAATAAGCTGTCAGGGTCGGAAGTTTTTCTGTCCATCCATAATTTATGCTGGCCAAGGTTCCCATTTTATTCTGTGTATCTACACGATACCCATGGACCCGCAAATCTTCCCGTGATACCCGTGTGGTAATGGGTCTGCTATAGGCCTGGGCTTCCTCGCTGGAGAACAAATTCGGTATGCTTTTATATAATGCCGTATAACCAGCACTGTTAATGATTACATCCACTACAAGAAAGGCTGTCAGCATACCCAGTTTCCCATGATACCTTTTTTCTCCCGGTATCATCACAAACAGCACCACTGCGCCAACAAATAAAGAAAATCCGACGATAAATAAACTGCCGGCATCCGACGCATACCGAAAACAGCTCAGTACTCCCACATAGGCCGCTGCCAAAATCAGATAGAGCCTCTTTGCCTTCGGATTCATATTCAGGATATCCGGCAGCACATACAGCAGGGCCGCTGCTCCAAAAAACAAAAGCAGAAAATTCCAGCGTCCTAAGTCCGAAGCTCCTGCATTCATCAGAAAGGAAAACAGCGGGAAACTATAGGCCGCCAGGGCTGCCACCACTCCCCATAGAATCATCCGGTGCCGGCGGCAGACACATGCCACGGCAATGACTGCCAGTGCAATCCCGCCCATGCCAAGAATTGCCTGGTGGGGCCCCGCCGCATAGGAAAATATACTGGTCAGGCGTTTAAGCCAAACCCCAAAGGGATACAGCCATACATTTTGCAGGCCCGCTTCCCCGGAGCGGTAGCTGCCGACAAAGGACACCACTACCGGAATCATAACCGGCGCCACTGCTAAAATAGCCTTGATATAACCGAATACACAGTACCACAGAGCAAGCAGGGACTTTTTCCAAAACCCCTCCCCCCGATAGCGCCTGACACAGTACAGAATGCCATAGACCAGCAGGCCAAGGGTAATCATATAGAAAAAGTAAAAACTACTCAGCAAAGACAGCGCCGTAAGGATAGTAAACATGGCTTTCTTCTTTTTTTCAAACATCCGCTCCATGGCAATGACAAGAAGGGGCAGATAAATCAGCGCATTAAGAAAATACCCATACCAGTAACACATTGTCAGGCTCCAATAGTTAAAGGTATAGAAAACAGCTCCACAAAGAACATAAAAATGGGGTTTCTTTTTATACAGTCCAAAACAGGAAAAGGCAATTCCCGCCAGATACAGCCGAAGGATGGCAAGCACGCTATAGACTGTGCTGACACACTTCTCCGGCACAAAAACATATACTAAATCCAGTACATCCCCAAAGGCATACTGATTCAACGCTCCCCATACATCATCCCCCAGACCGATATGAAGGTCCCAGGCCGGAAGGGAAAGATGCCCTGTGGCAAAAAAGCCGGACACCGCCTCCCTTATATAGCGCCCAAAATATACAACTCCCGGAAAAAACTGCATGGTGCCGTCCGCATCTCCCAGCAGAACATCTCCATAAACCAGCACCCACCTCATCCAAAACAATACAAGAACAGCAAACACCACTGTGTATGCACCAAAATAACATAGATATTTTCTTTTTCTGTTCTCATTCTTCCATTCCAGAAATTTTTGAAGGTTCATCGCTTCCTCCCATGCTCTGACATAAACAACGCCTGCACACTCCTGCGCAGGCGACTGCTTGCTTCGACATAAGAGCGCCCCGCAAAGCGTGACGCTCATATAGTTATTCTGCTATTTATCCCAATACACGCCGTGCACAATACGGGGTACGGTAATACATATTGCTCGTAGTAATACCCGTCCTAGGATTACTTGCATGGACTACCCGTCCACCGCCAATACAGAGGGCAACATGGTTTACCCTTCCGCCGCTGGCGTAGAAAATCAAGTCTCCGGCTCTGGCACTTGAAACGCTAATCTTTTTGCCGACCCTGGACTGTTCACCTGAGGTACGAGGCAGGCTGATTCCAAAGTTCTTGAATACCGACATGGTAAATCCAGAGCAGTCCGTACCATGCGTCAAACTGGAACCGCCATATACATAAGGGTTTCCTACAAATTTCAAAGCATAGGAGGCAACCGCCGAACCGTCTCCACTGCCCAGTACACTGCCGCCGGAGCCATTGCTGGAGCTTCCACCTCCACCAGTGCTGCCACCGGAACCGTTACTGGAGCCTCCGCCTCCACCGCTGCTGCTGCCACCGGAACCGTTGCTGGAACTTCCGCCACTGCTGCTGCCGCCGGAGCCGCTTCCGTTCGAACTGCTGCTGCCGGAATTCCGACTGCTGGAGCTTCCACTGGAACCGCTGCTGTTAGAACTTCCGCTATTGGAACTTCCACTATTGGAACTTCCACTATTAGAACTGGAACTGCTCGTCTGGCTCTGCTGACGTTCTCTCTCTGCTGCCGCAGCTGCCGCTTTTCTTCTTTCTTCCTCCCGTTCTTCTTCAATGGAAACTGCCTTTTTGAATTGAACGGAAATCTTTACATAATCCTTTGACACATAACCAACAGTGTCACCATCTACGCGAATTTTCGCCCACTCTGTTTCCTCCCGGAGCACTTCATAGCTTTCATCCTCCGGAATCAGTGTCAATACCGTACAATCCGTATTCTTTTCTTCACGCACCTTCAGGGTCTCTGTGGTTACCGTAGCCCATTTGGTGCCAAAGTCGTCTATGAGTTTTTCAGCGCTGTAGCCAATCGCCAGATAGTCCTTCATAATATAGCCGCTGACGGAACCGGATTTGATATATACCCAGTCTCCTTCATGCTTCATAATCGTGGCCGCACTTCCACGGTACAATTTACCAACAATCTCCGCTTCTGTGCTTGGCTTTTTACGAATATTAACATAATCTGCCGCAATGGAAATTCCCACATTGGCATATTCGGATTCCGGCTTCGGTGTAGCTGTAGCCGTGGCCTGCTCCGTCGGCTGCGGTGTCGCTTCGCCAACTGCCGTACCGCTTACAATCGTGGTTCCATTCATATTCGCTATTGTATCTTCAAAGGCTACAATCGCCTCCGGGTCCGACTGATTTCCTCCCGTCTGCACAGAGCAATACTGATCCAGGGTGTAGGAGATTCCAGCCAGCTCTGTCGTTGTCCCCATGGTAGTGGATGTAGAAATTATGTACTGTCCCCATATACCGAAAGATAATACCAGCCCTGCCCCCAGTACCGTCTTGATTATCCTTTTCTGTCGCATCTGTTATCCCTCCAAAAATTGCAACTCCCTTTTATCCAATCAAATATTACGAAATTATTAACTATATACCACAGTATAGCAACTAATTTTCTATCTGTCAACCCGTGAAACGCCTTATTTTTTACATATTTCTGCCATTTCTACTCCCCCTCTGCCCAAATGCAAAAAGTTTTCTACAGCAATTGACTATTTTGCCTCTTTCTTTTTTCAGTTTACTATGCTATAATATGGATAATGAATGAACGTAAATTTTCAGATGAAGGGAGGTTTTTATATGGAACTTGCCGATGGAATCGATATTGCCGCATACGCCATGTCCAACGCACAGACCTCTATCATGCAGGCTGTAAGCACGGAAATGTTATCAAAAGCTATGGATATGATGGAGATACAGAGCGCCCAGCTGACACAGATGATGGAATTATCTGTTAATCCAGGACTCGGCGGAAACATGGATATAAGGATTTAACCATTCAAAACCCAATCCGGCAGTCAATGCGGAATCCCGTTCCGCCCGACAACTGGATTGGGTTTTTTTGTCAATCCACTGCCACAATGGCTTCAATCTCAATTAGTACATCTTTCGGCAGCCTCGCCACCTCCACACATGAGCGGGCCGGACAATTTTCTGTGAAATACCGGGAATAAATCTCATTGACTTTCGCAAAATCATCCATATTCTTGATAAACACTACGGTCTTTACAGTATTTTCAACGCTGGCTCCTGCCGCCTCTATCAGTGCCTTCAGATTGCTAAGGGCCTGGTCTGCCTGTTCCTCAATCCCACCCTGAACCAGTTCTCCGGTGGACGGAATAATGGGAATAACCCCGGAAGTAAAAAGCAGACCGTTACTTTCCACCGCCTGGGAGTAGGGCCCAATTGCCGCCGGCGCCTTGTCTGTTGCAATAATTTTTTTCATGAAATCACACCTTTCTTTTTTTCTAAGAACCAGTATACCGCAAACTTTCTCATAATTCACTAGTTTTTTTTTTCAAATCATAGTATACTGTCATGTAGAAACCGGCGGACATTACCTGCCGGTGAGGAAATGAGGGATAGAATTTATGTATAGCTGCAACGACCGTGTATCTTACAGCCGGATTGATAAAGATGGACTTTTGGGCGTATCCAGTGTGGTGGATGCCATGCAGGACTGCTGTCTGTTCCACAGCGAAGACGTGGGACATTCGGCTATGCTTTTAAGGGAAAAAGACCGGGCATGGCTGGTCAGCTCCTGGCATGTGGTATTTCTGCGCCGTCCGAAAATGGGCGAGGTATTTACTGTTCATACCTGGCCCTACCAGTTCCGGGGTGTGTTTGGCTGCCGAAATTTTCTGATGGAGACACCGGAAAAAGAAGTGCTGGCCTATGCCGACTCAAAATGGTTTTACTTTAATTCTGCCACAGGACAACCTGTTCGGGTGGATGAGGAAGAAAAAGAGGCCTATCCTACAGAGCCTCCCTACGATATGGACTACGCCTCCCGCAAGGTGTTCTGCCCGGAACAACTTGAACTTCAAGGGAGCATTGCCGTGTGCCAGAACTATCTGGATACCAACAACCATGTAAACAACGGACAATATGTCCGGCTGGCTGCCAACTTTCTCCCGGTAGATTATGAAGTGGCTGAACTTCGTGCTGAATTCCGGCTGGCTGCCAAAATGGGAGACACTCTTTATGTGCGGACAGCCCAGGAAAAGGATTGCTTCTATGTAGTGCTTACCGACGAAAATGAAACGCCTTATTATATCAGTGAATTTAAGAGCCGCCATTAGAAATGAGGAAACCATGACTGCAGAACAAAAATTTCTTGGCACCACTGCCAGATTGATTATTAAAAGAACAAGTAAATTTGGAGTTTATCTCGGCTCAGAAGAATATCCGGACTTTGAGGTCTTGCTTCCGGGCGGACAGGTACCGTCCGGGGCCGTACCCGGGGACTGGCTGGAGGTCTTTTTATACAAGGATTCAGAAGACCGCCTGATTGCCACCACTGCCAGACCTTACCTGCAGCTGGGCCAGACTGCCCCGCTTACCGTCACAGACGTTACAGGCATCGGTGCCTTCTTAGACTGGGGACTGGCTAAGGATTTGTTTCTTCCCTTCAAGGAACAGACCGCAAAGGTGCGGACGGGGGATACCGTTCTGGCCGCTCTCTACGTGGACAAAAGCGGCCGTTTGTGCGCCACTATGCGGGTCTATGACTATCTTCGCTGTGACAGCGGCCACGGCAAGGGTGACCGGGTACAGGGCCGGGTCTATGAAATTCTGGAATCCTTTGGGGTATTTGTAGCAGTGGAGGATATCTATTCCGCCCTGCTTCCTCACAATGAAATGACACGGGAGTTAAAGGTGGGCGAGATTATCACCGCCCGGGTCAAGGAAGTTACTCCAGAGGGCAAACTGACCCTGAGCCTTCAGGAAAAAGTTAAAGTACAGATGGGAATGGACGCTAAGCAGATTTATGAACGGTTAGAGGAAGCCGGCGGCTTTCTCCCTTTCCACGACAAAACCTCCCCGGAGATTATCAAGCGGGAATTTCAAATCAGCAAAGCCGCCTTTAAGCGGGCCCTGGGCCGTCTGCTGAAAGAAGGAAAAATAGAAATAACAGAGACCGGTATACGCCTGCGGGCGTAACCGGCCTCTGCCATTTTTAATCTTACATTTTATAATGCTTTTAATATTTTCTGATGCTTTTTATCTGTCTAAGAAGCGCATTTTATTTTCCTTGCCATCCCGCAGGGCACGTTTCTCCGGCTGTTTTGGCCGGTCTAATCCAGCGGCATGACTAAATTCATTCCGCCGCTCTGCCTTGCATTTATCGCAATAACGCCCTGTCTTAATCGTAGCACCACAGGATTCACATGGAATGCCAACCGGAGAATCCTCGGAAAACACCAGCCGCTCTTCTCTCACCCAACGGTTAATCTGGGAAACACTGACTTCCATTTCCTGGGACAATGTATGTATTTCCACATCCGGATTTTCCCTGACATACTTTTTAACCTCAACAAATTTCTCCTCACTCTTTTTCTGACAGGCTGGACAAACCCTCTCTCCGCTAATATAATTGAATAATCTTCCACATGATCTACAGGTCAAAACCTCCATTGCTGCAACCTCCTTTATCACTTAATAATCCCTGCCAATACAAAGGCAGGCCGAATACACCTTCTGGACTCCCAAATTCCGAATTACATTACTGCACTCTTCCAATGTGGCTCCTGTGGTATAAATGTCATCCACCAGAAGCACACGGCGGCATTGTGATAACTCACCGCGAAATTTATCATGAACGGTAAAAGCCCCCTGAAGGTTCTTTTTTCTCTGTCTGTTATCCAGACCCTTCTGTGGACAAGTAGGACGGCTCCGAACCAAGGCCTCCGGCAATACCTTGATACCTGCTTTCCTGCCTATGGCCTCTGCCAGTTCCGCCGACTGATTAAATCCACGAAACCACCGCTTACGCCAATGAAGCGGCACGGGAATCATCCGCTCGGGAGCCCAGACCGCCAGCTGCTCTCCCCAGTGCGCCAGAAATTCTCCCGCATAAAATTCTGTGTCCACCCGGCAGCCTGTCTCCTTGAAACCTGCCATGGCCTTTTTCATCTCTCTGTCGTAAACCCATACTGCCCGCCCCTGTGCCAGACTTCCCTTTTTCCTGCCACAGTCAAAACAGTATTCCGTCTCCGCACTCATAACCGGCTTTCCACAGCGCTTACAAAAAGGCTCGGTGACCACCGGGAGCTTTCTCCGGCATCCCATACAGACACCACACTCTCTGGACGTCAGCAACTTTCCACACAGAATACATTTCTCCGGAAACAAAATATTCCCAGGGAATACTATATTACCGGAGGACACTATATCCCTTACTCCCAAACCCACTCCTCCTATCCTACCTTAATTCTATCATGCCAAAAAATCCTAAATTTTGCAACCCTTTTTTTCTTCCATTTCCACAATTCTTTCTGCCAGGGAAGAGTAGCGCAGCTGCTCCGATTGATTATGTATCATGTTCCGCACCGTTTCCCGGCTTCCCACGATTGTCACACACCGTTTCCCCCGGGTTACTGCCGTATATAAAACATTGCGGTTCATCAGCGGGCGGGGGCCTGCCAATAACGGCAATACTACCGCCGGGTACTCGCTTCCCTGGGACTTGTGAATGGTGATGGCATAAGCCAAATCCAGTTCATCAAAGTTTCCCTGGGCATAGGTCACATACTTTTCCTCATCAAAGCATACCGTCATCTCACGGTTCACTGTATCAATGTCTGTAATTCTGCCACAGTCTCCATTAAAGACGCCGGTTCCCTCCTCAATGGCCATACCGGCATAGCCGCGTATCTCCCATTTTATCTGATAATTGTTTTTCATCTGCATGACCTTGTCCCCTTCCCGGAACAATACGCCATGGCTTTCTATCTGGTTCTTCTGCGGGCTTTCCGGATTCAGATATTTCTGCAATACCTCATTGCAGCGGTACACCCCCAGTTCTCCCTTTTTCATCGGAGTCAGCACCTGCACATCAAAGGGGGTGCAGTCTGTGTATTTCGGCATCTTATCCCGCACCAGCCACAGCATTACTTCCAGAACCCCATGGCTGTCCTCCCGTTTCAGACAGAAAAAATCCTGGCTCTGGTTGTCCAGAGAAATTTCTTCTCCATCATGGATTCGATGGGCATTCACAATGATGTCGCTCTCGGCCGCCTGACGGAAAATCCGGGACAGCTTTACCACATTAAAACAATGGGAGCGTATCACATCCTTCAAGACGTTGCCCGGCCCTACACTGGGCAGCTGGTTTACATCTCCCACAAGAACCAGCCGTGTTCCCACTGCCACTGCCTTGAGGAGGCTGTGAAACAAATATATATCCACCATGGACATCTCATCAATAATCAGCACATCTGTCTCCAGTGGATTCCACTCGTTCCGTCCAAACAATTCTGCCTGGCTTTTTTCTTCGCTTCCCGACTCCTCCAGCATGGCGCCGTTATACTCCAACAGCCGGTGGATGGTCTGGGCCTCACAGCCGGTAGCTTCCGACATCCGCTTCGCCGCCCGCCCGGTAGGCGCCGCCAGTAAAATATCCAGCCCCTCCTCCTGCAGACAGCGGATAATCATATTGATGGTGGTAGTTTTCCCTGTACCCGGCCCACCGGTGAGAATCAAAAGTCCGCTGTCCATGGCCTCCTTCACCGCCGTTCGCTGCTGCTCGTCCAGTTCAAGAGATGCTTTTTCCTCCATGGACTTTATCAGACTGTCATGCTCCGCCCCTTTCCGACCCATGGGCACATGTAAATCCAACAGCATACGGGCACAGTTTAACTCCGCATAGTACAAAGAGGGCAGATATACGTTCCGCTCTCCCGTCACAAGAATGGATTTATCCACCTCCATCTTCTCCAGCACCGTAAGGAGCAATTCCGGAGACACCTCCAGCCGGTACACTGCCTCCTTCAGCAGAAGTTCTTCCGGCATATAGACATAACCCTCTCCAGCCCCGCCATTCAGCACATAGAGAATCCCCGCCCGGACCCGCTGTTCCGAATCCAGCGCAAAACCACCCTTTCTGGCAATTTCATCTGCAATCTTAAAGCCCACGCCATGGATATCCTCCGCCAGCCGGTAGGGATTTTCCTTGACGATACCATACAGTTCTGTGCCATAAGCCTGGTATATCTTCACAGCCAGATGGTTGGAAATCCCGTACTGCTGAAGAAAAAGCATGGCACTCCGCATCTCTCTTTTTTCCTCAAACTGCATGGCAATACTCATGGCCTTTTTCTCACTGATGCCTTTGACCTCTGCCAGCCGCTCCGGCTCCTTTTCAATTATTTCAAAGGTTTTATCCCCAAATTTTTCCACAATCCTTGTGGCCAGTCCTCCCCGGATACCGGCGATGGCACCGGAGGACAAATAGCGCAGCATAGCAATTCGGTCATCCGGCTCCTGTATTTCATAGGACGCCACCTTCAGCTGTTCCATATACACCGGATGGTTTACCATCTCACCCCGGACACAGATATATTCCCCCTCATTAATAAAGGGAAAATTGCCGACACAGGTCTCTGTCTCTCCATCGCTGTTTTCCAGTTCAAACACTGTATATCCATTTTCCACATTGCGGAAAATGATGTGGGCAACATACCCCTTCCTCTCTTCCATGACATCCTTCCTTCCGCCGGAGCACCGTTATCCCTTTCTCACAAAAGTCCGGCTACCGAAAAACAGGCGGTGCACAACCGGCTCCGCCTGTTTCTAATCTTTCTGTCTGTTTTTACGAATTGTTCTGAATGGATTCATACAGCTGCTCCGCAATGCCAAAGCCCTGGCCGCTGCTCACCATCTGTTCTGCAATTTCCTGCAAATAATTGTCGGAAAACATATCCACATACTGACTGCTGCTGTCCTCATCATCGTCCGAGAACACCTTGGCTGTCTCCTCCATGGTTTTAAACATCTGCTGAATCATATAGGCCTCAAACTGCTTGCAGGCATCCATAGTCTCTTCATCGGTTTCCGCCCCCTGAATCTGGCTGGTCAGCCGGTCTGTCATAGTATCCATGGCATCCGCCGGATAGGTATTCAAATACGTATTACCAATAGAAAACATTCTTTCACCTCATTTTCTTTCCCCGTGCACGGGCACGGTCTATCGTCTCCTTATTCCCTATCAGGAGCGAAGATTGTTGGCCTGCTGTAACATCTCGTCCGAAGCTGTAATGGCTTTTGAGTTCATCTCATAGGCACGCTGTGCAATAATCATATTTACCATTTCATCTGCCGCCTGCACATTAGAGCTTTCCAGATAACCGGAAACAATTTTGGAATTTAAAGCCCCTGCGTTGTAGATGGTAGGTACACCGGAAGCCGGAGACTCCAGATAATTGGAGCCGGAACCCTTTTCCAAGCCGGAAGCATTTGGGAAATAAGCCAGACCAATCTGGATTCCCAGATACTGCTGGTTATTGTTTGCATCCGGATACGTCAGGCTGCCATACTGGTCTACTCCCAATCGGCTGGAGCGATAGGTGGCCGGTATCACAATAGGATTTCCGTTTATATCCAATACCGGACGTCCACTGCTGTCCGTCAAAGCCAGACCATCTTCGGACAGCGACACATCAAAATGTCCGTTTCTGGTATAAGCTGTAGTTCCATCATCCATCTGAACCATGAAAAATCCTTCCCCCTGAATGGCATAGTCAAAAGGCCCATTGGATGTATTCAGATTTCCCTGGGTAAAATCCGAGGAAATCGAACCAACCCGCACACCAAGTCCTACCTGGGCACCTACCGGCTTAGGAGCTCCGGTAGTAGTGGTGGAAACTTTCTGTAAATTCTGATATATCAATGTTTTGAAATTCGCCGCCTGGGTCTTATATCCTGTGGTACTGATATTCGACAGGTTATTGGCTATGGTATCCAGATTGGTCTGCTGGCCAATCATTCCGCTGGCGGCGGTCCACAATGCGCGCATCATAAGCATTTACCTCCAAATCTTTCTTATTTATTTATGTATTATTACGATTGCAATCTTCCTACCTGATTGACTGACCGCTCTAACATACTGTCGAAGGAGCGTAGTACCCTCTGGTTCGCCTCGTAAGCTCTGGTAATGGTAATGAGATTCACCATCTCGCTCACTGCCTGGACGTTAGACTGCTCCGTATAACCCTGTATCACCTCAACCTCAGCCTCCTGCTGGGTGGCTCCTGCCACCGGCTCATACATGGTATTTCCATATTTTTTCAGGTAATCGTAGTCCTCAAAGTCCACTATGCGCAGGGTGTCAATCACCTGGCCATCCGCCGTAATCATTCCATCCGGAGAAATGCTCACACTCCTGGCAGACGGGTTGATATAAATATCACCGCCCTCACCCTGAATCGGATTGCCATCCGCATCCACCAACAGGCCTTCCTTTGTCAACATAAACTGGCCGTTTCGTGTATAACGGGTGTGAGTCTCCCCTGTCCGGTCTGTAACACTGACCGTAAAAAATCCTTTTCCACTCAATGCTACATCAAAAGTTCCTCCCGTCTCCCGGAGAGAACCCTGGTCATAACTCGTATATACTTCTCCAATCTTCACCCCCAGGCTCAATCGTCCGATAGCCTGATTGTGATACGCTTGAGATCCATCTCGTATTTTAATGCCCAGCACCTGTTCAAACGCCTGACTGGATACTTTATCCTCCTTGTATCCCACGGTGTCGGCATTGGCCATGTTATTTGAAATAACATCCAGCCGCTTCTGCTCATTGACCATCCCTGTCCAGGCAGTGTAAAGACCTCTTAGCATGTAGTACCTCCTTTAGTCCTATCCCTGCAGGGGAACATCATTCCTCCCCATTTCCTGTGCTGCCGCCCAAAAATTCCACATATTTTCCTGTACCAATCGCCACAGCCGTCATTGGCTCCTCAGCGGTCATTGTGGTAATACCGGTTTTGGATTCAATCAACTCCTCCAGACCATACAGCAGGCTTCCGCCTCCTGTCAGAACAATTCCCCGGTCTGCAATGTCTGCCGCCAGTTCCGGCGGAGTTTTCTCCAGTACGCTGTGCACCGCCTCCACAATCTGGGCTGTGGTGTCCTTCAGCGCTTCCTCTGTCTCCTCCGAAGTTACAGTAATGGTCTTTGGCAAACCTGTCACCAGATTTCGTCCACGGACATCCACCGACACACTTTCCGGCCGCGGAAAAGCAGAACCAATCCGAATCTTAATATCCTCGGCAGTTCTCTCACCAATCAAAAGATTGTGCTTCTTGCGCATGTAGCGGACAATAGCATCATCAAAATCATCCCCTGCTATTTTAATGGAGGTACTGACAACCGTCCCTCCCAGGGAGATTACCGCAATATCCGACGTACCGCCGCCGATATCCACAATCATGTTGCCACAGGGTCTGGCAATGTCAATCCCTGCGCCAATGGCTGCCGCAATGGGCTCCTCAATGATTTTCACATCCCTGGCTCCCGCCTGAAATGCTGCATCCTCCACTGCTTTGCGCTCCACTTCCGTTACCTGGCTCGGCACGCAGATGCTAATCAGCGGTTTGCGAAATCTTTGCTTGCCTACTGCTTTCTGGATAAAATATTTTAACATCTTCTCCGTCACGGTATAATCGGATATAACACCCTGGCGGAGAGGACGGACAGCTACTATATTTCCCGGTGTACGCCCTAACATCAGGCGGGCTTCTTCACCTATGGCTTTAATTCTGTTCGTATCCCGGTCAAAGGCTACAACGCTTGGCTCCTTCAGCACAACGCCTTTACCCTTTACATAAACCAAAATACTGGCAGTTCCCAAATCTATTCCTATATCAAAAGCCACGACTTTAACTCTCCTTTCACTATCTCCTGTAATCACTTCCCCTATATACACATACCTAATCTTATTATAAACGCATTTGCAAATAATTCAAACCTTTTTTTCAAAATTAATAATATATTAAATTTTTCGGTTATATATTACATTTACTTAATATCTGCTTCATACTTATGTGACATTTTCTGCCTCTGCTGCCTTCAGCATAATAGCGCATTCTACCCTCTTCCGCTGTAACTCACAGCCGATTTCATACGGTTTATTGATGTCCCCATGGCAATGCCAGGCATTGGCTGCACAGCCGCCGCTGCAGTAAAACCGGGCAAAACACTGTCTGCACTCCTCTTTGGCATATACATTACATAATTTAAAGGTGTCCCGCATGTCCGTTTTGGTAATTCCCTCATACACATTTCCCAGGCAGAAATCTTCCTCGCCCACAAACTGGTGGCAGGGATACAAATCCCCCCAGGGCGTCACGGCCAGATACTCTGTCCCGGAGCCACAGCCGGACAAACGCTTATATACGCAGGGCCCACCACTTAAATCAATCATATAATGGAAAAACTGGAATCCACGCCCTTCTTTTTTACGTTTCAGCATTTCCCTGGCCAGTTCATCGTAGCCCCGGCAAATCTCCGGCAAATCCTCTTCACGAAGGGCATAGGGCTCTTCCGGCCCCGCCACCACCGGCTCCACCGATATCTGTTCAAAGCCCTCGTCTGCCAGACTCAGCACATCCTTCACAAAATCCAGATTGTTCCGGGTAAAGGTTCCCCTCACATAATATCTGGTCTGCCTGCGGGACTCCGCTACCTTTTTGAATTTATCCAAAATCCGGTCATAGCTTCCGGCACCATTCTTAAAGGGACGCATGCGGTCGTGAACCTCCCGCCGTCCGTCGATGCTGAGCACAATATTATCCATCTCCTGGTTGGCAAATTCAATGATATCGTCGTTTAAGAGCACACCGTTGGTAGTAAGGGTAAAACGAAAATGCTTGTCCTTCCTCTTTTCCAGTTCCCTGCCGTAGGCAACTAACTCCTTTACTACTTCTATATTCAAAAGGGGCTCTCCCCCAAAGAAATCTACCTCCAGATTCCGACGGTTTCCGGAATTTTCCACAAGAAAATCAAGTGCCTTCTTACCCACCTCAAGGCTCATCAGAGAGCGGTCCCCCTGATACTCTCCCTCGCCGGCAAAACAATAGCGGCAGGCCAGGTTGCAGTCATGGGCAATATGCAGACACAGTGCCTTTACTACCGTCTGGCGCTTCTTGAAGTCAATAACCCCCTCTTTATAGACATCCTTTGTATACAGTGTCCCCTCTGCCTCTAATACTTTAAGTTCCTGAAAAATCTCCCGCATATCCTGTTCTGTAATATTTTCTTCCTTATATTTATATATAAGTTCCCGGGAAATCTTCTGAAAATTCTCCTCCCGGTATCTGTCTTCCTCGTTCTCATCCAGCATGGCAAGGGTATCGTACACCACATCATCCACCACATGGACGGAACCACTGTTGACATCCAGCACAATATTATACCCGTTGTTCTTATACTGATGTATCATGCGCAACCTCTCATTTTCACCATTCTTATCCCGCACGGCTGTACCATAATACATGCAGCCATCCGGGCATTAACATGGAATGAGGACTTAACCGGAAGCATACTTCCAGTCAGCCCTCCATTGCTTATCTGAATATTCCTTTATTATTTATTCTCACAACTCTGATTGCCTACCGTGCAGGATGTCTTGCAGGCAGACTGGCAGGATGTCTGGCACTCGCCGCATCCACCGTTTTTCATTGTGTCTTTCAGATTTTTTGTCGTCAATGTTCTGATTCTTTGCATTTTTACCTCCATTCTGAAGCGGTTTTCGCAACCTTTTTCTTCATTCTGGCGTCCTGTCTTCCCTGGCAGGGCACGTAATGTGTTAATATTGTAGCATAGTATTAAATTTTTTTCAAGCGAAACTACAGAATAGAATAGACTTCTGCAGTTTCCGCTCCGGGGATTGACACAAAAGGAATTACTCTGTTATAATAATCCTTGCTTGCGGATATGGCGGAATTGGCAGACGCGCTAGATTTAGGTTCTAGTGGGCAACCCCCGTGCAGGTTCAAGTCCTGTTATCCGCATGACAGAAAAAGCAGTATCAATAAGATATTGCTTTTTTTGCAAAACGAAATCCTGAACTTTAGAACGGAGAATATTTTATGAAGCAAAAGGGAAACGTGCAAAGCAAAAAAGAAATGAGCAAGCTGCTATGGCTGCCAATTTTACTGGTGCTGGCAGTGATACCACTGGTTACTATTATTCATATGTATGAAACAGATTTGGCGGAAAGCAACTGGTTTTCCTGGAATAGCCAGGTGTTTGATTTTTTCCTGTACTACAAATCCCGACTGTTGATGCTGATTGGTCTGGCAGGCGCCTGCCTGCTGGGATATTTTCTGGCCACCGGAAACTATGGGAATTTCACTGGGAAAAAGGCGTACCTGCCACTGATACCGGCGGGAGTGTTTGCCCTGTTCAGTCTTTTTTCGGCTCTGCTTTCTGAGCATGCCGAGGATGCGTTCTGGGGCGGCTATGAGCAATTTGAGGGGGTTTTTGTACTGTTAACCTATGTGATATGCTTTTCCCTTGTCTATGGCTATGCCTGTTCAGAAAAGACGGTGGAATTGCTATTGGAGGCTCTGATAATCGGCGCTCTGATAGTGAGCCTGCTGGGAGCTTTTCAGGCGGCTGGGCTGGACTGGATTAAGAGCGGCTGGGCCAGAGGATTTTTGAGTACTGAAATAAAAGGGGCAGGAGACTTCAATATCAATCTGAGTTTTCCTGATGGGACGGCATATGCTACCCTGTATAACCCCAATTATGTAGGCTCCTATGTAGCGGTGGTACTGCCGGTAACTGTGATGCTTACCATTTGGAACCGCAAACTTCCTTTCCGGATTATGGCAGGGATAGCTTCGGTGTGTCAGCTGATTATGATGTATGCCTCCCAATCTTCTGCTGGTTATGTAGGACTGGCAGGGGCGGTTATGGTTCTTCTTGTATTTGCCCTTCCCGCTATGAAACGAAACGGAAAAAGAACTCTGATTGGCGCAGGAATTTGTGTCGTGGCGATTGCGGCAGTTTTCATCGCAAAGCCCGGTATCATACAAAAAATCCTGTTGGACGATACGATACAGAGCAATTACATGATTCGCTCTATTGTGACAAAGGATGATTCTTTTACTATCACTACGGAATCCGGAAAAACCATTGTGGGAAAATATGATACAGGCGACAGTATCTATTCCTTTTCCCTGGCCAATGAGAAGGGAGAGCCTCTGGCCTTTGATGGAGATTCCTTCAGTGGTGTCACAGTAACGGAGGAAGGCTATGAAAAAATTCAGTTTCTGGGGGCGAATGTTTCCCTGAAGGAGAGCAGCGAAACTCTGCCGGCCCTGCAGATTAAAGCCGGGGATAAAAGCTGGAATCTGGTACAGCAGAATAATAAACTGCGTTATTATAATCTGTATGGCAAACTGGATAAACTCCAGAAGATTGACTCCTTTGGTTTTGAAGGCAACTATGATTTTGCCACAAAGAGAGGCTACATCTGGTCGAGAACCTTCCCGTTACTGCCAAAAACCATATTCCTGGGGACAGGGGCAGACAATTTCACCTATACTTTCCCGAACAACGATTATGTAGGAAAGATAAATACAGCTTTTGATGGCCAGACCATGACAAAGCCTCATAACATGTATCTGCAAATCTGGGTGCAGGATGGCATGCTTGCCTGTCTGGCTCTGATTGCTTTGTTTATCCTGTTAGCGGTGGATACCCTGAAAACGACATTCTTATGCCGGGAAAAAACCTGGCTCCACCGGGTCAGCATCGCGATTCTATGCGGCGCCGCCGGATATATGGTGGTGGGGCTTGCCAATGACAGCACCATCTGTGTGGCACCGGTGTTCTGGACACTGATGGGACTTGGTTTTGCTGTCAACCGTTTGATAGGTAAAAAAACAGCAGACGCCTCTTAAGCGCCCGCCATAAAAAATGCAGAGAACCTTTTATTTTGCAATAAAACAGCGCCACTCCCCGCAGTGCTCCACGGACAGAATATCAAAGCCATTGGCAGTGAGCACATGGGCTACCTCCGCTTCTTTCATGTCGATAATACCGGAGGTAATATACAGACCGCCCTTCTTTATATGGGGGCGGATGACGCCGGTCAGCGGAATAATGACATCCGCCAGAATATTGGCCACAACGATGTCGTGTCCCAGGCCGGCTTTTACTTTTAAGTAGGAATTGCTGATTAAATCTCCATCCAAAAGAGTGTACTGAGACGGGGCAAGATGGTTGACAGCCATATTTTCTCCCGCCACCTTAACAGCGGTTTCATCAATGTCGATGGCCGTAGCATGTCCTGCCCCCAGTTTCAGAGCCGCAATGGAAAGAATTCCACTTCCACACCCCACATCCAGCACAGAAGCCCCCGGGGCCACATACTTGTCCAGAGCCTGAATACACAGGCGAGTAGTCTCATGGGAGCCGGTGCCAAAGGCAATGCCCGGGTCAATCTCAATAAGGATATCCTCCTCATTTTCTTTCTGGTATTCCTCCCAGGTAGGCTTGATTACAATGTGTTCTGCTGCACGGAAGGGCTTAAAGAAGGTCTTCCAGTTATTCATCCAGTCATTATCTTCTGTCTCGGAGAGAGACACTGTCCCCTTCCCGATATTGCAGAAGTCCTTTACCTCCTGAAAAATGTCCTGCACCTGTAACATGACCTTTTCCGGATTGCACTGCTCCGGCTCCATATAAAAATGTACTTTGGCACTGCCGTCATTTTCCTTTGGCTCTGGCAGAATATCCACAAACATTTTCTTTTTATCCTCCTCCGAAAGAGGCAGGTTATCCTCAATTTCAATACCCTCTACACCAATTTCATCCAGCATATAGCTTAACATGTCCACAGCGTCCGTGTGGGTATCCAGGGTAAAACGAATCCATTTCATAGGGAGACTCTCCTTTATCTGCTTGATATACCTATTGTAGCGGGAAGCCATGGAAAAATCAAGTTTCAGGGGGTAGAAAAATCCTGCAGAATCCGTTATACTAAAAAGGGAATGACCTCTGAAACCAACCTGGGAGGGTAGATATGAAAGGGACAATGAGACTAATTCGCTGGCTTTTTGAATTTGTAAACGGCTGGGTACTGGCAGCTGTTATCGTGGTGATTCTTTTGATTGCCTTTGTTGTATTGGTGGATAAAAAGTCAAAGGTACGCCGGCCGGGGACATACCGGGTGAAAACCCCAAATGGCGCCATACTAATCTGCCATTGCTTTGACCGGGAGAACTATCAGCTGGTGGGCATTGAAAGACAACGGCGCAGTATTATAATACCCCGGACAGTGGACGGGGTACACGAGATAACAAGGCTGGGCCTGAATGATTATACAAGAAAAACATATAAAAAAGTAAGGCACATTCATCTCCCTGTTTCCATGAAGGATGTAAACGAGAAGGCCATGGGAGAGAGCTATCACATAAACGCATTTCTCCTTTTTCCCAACCTGAAAACCATTACTGTAGAGGAGGGAAATCCCAAATTCCGTGCAGAGGGTTCTATGCTTTATCAGGGAAACTCCAAACTGACAGCGGTGGCGCCAGGACATTTTGGCACCGTTTTTATCGGCAAGGATGTTACAAAAATTGCCGCCAGCGCACTTTTGGACTTAAAAATAGCAACGGCCTTTGAGGTGGAAAAGGACAACCCCAAATATCAGTCGATAAACGGCGTCCTTTATTCCAAAAACGGAAAAAAGCTTCTGCGCTATCCGATTCGGAAAATCGGGCCGAAATTTACAATACCGGAAGGCGTGAAAAAAATTCAGGCAGAAGCATTTTTTGGCCAGCGGTATCTCCAGCGGATTGAGATGCCGGAATCCCTCCGAAAAATCGGATATTCTGCCTTTTCAGGATGCCGGCTTCTGCGCCAGGTAATTCTGAATGAGAAACTGCGAATCCTGGAGCCGGAGGCCTTTCGCGCTACCAAAATCCGGGAACTCACACTACCAGAGGGATTGAGAGAGGCCGAGATTGGCTCAATTCCTGTAAAGGGACTGATTATCCCCGAGAATTTGGGGGAAGTTTCCCTCTATGAGACGGAGGAGGGCAACAACCTTCTGATTGCTAACAGCCTGATTATTGAAAATCCAGCACTGGATTTGGAAGCACTGGAAAACGAGGAGGGAAAGGACAGTGTTTTCACCTGCAAAAAAATTTATGCCTATGAAGGTTCTCTCCCCTACCGGCAGATTGACAAAGTAAAGGACACGTACATCATTGACTTATATGCACTCCCCGGCAAAAAATACGACGAACCACCACAGCATATCGGCCCCACAGACACCCGCTGGTACTCGGAGGACAAGGATGAATTTTATATTTCCACCCCGGCAGAGCTGGCCGGCCTGTCCGTTTTGTCAGAGGAGGAGTGGCGGCTGCAGGAGGATGATATAGTCTTTCATCTGACAGCCGACATAGATATGAGCCAATATCCGAACTTTAAGCCTATTTCTGCCATGGAGGGTATTTTTGACGGTGAAGGCCACACCATATCCAATCTGCATATTTATCGTCCCACTGAAAATAATGTGGGCCTGTTCCGCAGAATCGATTGGGGCACGATAAAAAATCTCCATGTGCAGGGAGAAGTAACCGGCGGCAACTGCACGGGGGGAATTGTAGGTGACTGGGGATATTTTGGCACACTGAAAAATTGCAGTTTTGACGGAAAAGTAGAAGGCTATGGTTATACCGGACAAAAATTTGGACACAGGTGGAAATGATTGGAAAGGAGTAGAAAGTATGAAGAAACTTAGAAAAGCAGTAAGTGTATTGATTTGTATTTGTATGGTGTTTGGGAGCATGCCACCAGTGGCAGAAGCATACAACTTTGACGAAAACTACACGGAGGAAAAAAAGACGATTGTGACTGATAACGGTACTAAGCTGGTACTTCAGAAAAAGGTCGACTATCATACCGAGGAAATAGCGTATAAAGTACTTCGGATTGAGGATGGAAAGAAAAATGTTTATATTCCGGAAACCGTGGACGGAATGTACCCCATTACAGAAATTGACTTATTGGAGGGGTTTGACCATAAAACACAAAACAAAGTAAAACATCTCCATTTATCCAAAAACATTCAGGACATAAACGAAGAATCTGTGGATTACGATTATTATGATGAGAAAACCAACATTTATTTCTGGCTGCCCAATCTCTCCTCCATTACCATTGACAGCGAAAATCCATGGTTACGGGCACAGGACGGCAAAGTGTACCGGAAAAAGGACAATGCCCTGTTAGCAGTGGCACCAAAGGTTCCTGGTGTAATAGTCATTGAAAAAGACGTGCCGGAAATTATTGGGAATGCTACGATTTCACTGGAAAAAGCCACAGCCTTCTCAGTGGAAAAAGGGAACCCTGCTTACCAGTCCAAAAAGGGTGTTCTTTACAGCAAAGACGGAAAAACCCTGATTCGATATCCGATTGCCGGAAAAGCAAAGAAATTCCAAGTACCAAAGGGAGTAAAATATATTGGTCCTCAGGCTTTCCAATACGCCAAGTATCTTAATAATGTGCATTTTTCTTCTTCGGTACGGGAGGTGGGAGAACGTGCCTTTGCTGCTTCCTCGCTGAAAGAAATTGCACTAAACAAAAAAATGAGAAAACTGGAGACGGATGTTTTTTTAGGGGCCAAAGGCCTGAAAAGCCTGAAACTTCCCTCAGGGCTAAGGGAGGCAGAGATTAGTTACATTCCGGTTAAAAAACTGGTTATTCCTGCCAGATTAGGAAGTGTTACAATCGATCCTGGTGTAGATCTTGATAATTACCATCTGGAGGCTGACACTCTGGTTATCAAAAATCCTGCCTTGGATATAAAAAGGATAGGGGATAGCTATAGACAGAAATACTGGGCTGACTTTCTGGAGGACAAAACAGTGTATGCCTATAAGGGCTCCCTTCCCTACCGACAGTTAAAAAAATATAAGAAAAAATATAAGGCAGAATTTAAACTCAAAGCATTAAAGGGAAAGGTTTATAAGACCCCTAAATTTACAGGAAAGGTAGATACCAGCTGGTATTCGGAAGATAAGACCACATTTTATATTTCTACACCAGCCCAGTTGGCAGGGATGAGCCAGCTGTCACGGAAAAAAGATGTATTCTTTAATGAAAAGACCATTATCCTAACGAAAAATCTGGATATGAAGAAATATAAAAATTTTTACCCAATTGAGTTCTTCATGGGTACATTTGATGGAAATGGCAAGACAATTAAAAATCTGAGGATTTACAGACTTCAGGAAAATGTGGGGCTGTTTGACAGACTGGAAGGAAGCATAAAAAATCTTTCGGTACAGGGAAATGTAACAGGCGGAAACTACACCGGAGGGATTGCAGGCTACGTCTTTTATAATGATAATAAAAGACTGATAAATTGCTCCTTCAAAGGAAAGGTGTTTGGCTACGGGTATTGCGGAAAACTGGCAGGTACAGATATTACGGGAAGTTGATGTGGACATCTCCTGGAAGTCAGAGAAAGGAACAACCGATGCGGGAAAAGTGGATTGTAGAGACAAAAAAAGGGGACTTTGACGGGATTTCCAAAGAACTCGGCGTGTCCCCTCTGCTGGTCCGGTGCATGATTAACCGGGGGATTACCGAACTCCCTCAGATGAAGCAATATCTCTGGGGCACACTGGCAGATTTACATGAGCCCATGAAAATGAAGGACATGGAACGGGCGGTAAGGCTTCTCTGCCAGGCCAGGGAGCAAGAAGCAAGGATTGCCATTGCTTCCGACTTTGACTGTGACGGGATTTTCTCCGGCTACATACTGTGGAAGGGATTGGGACGACTGGGACTGGACAGCCGGATTTATACTCCTGACCGGGTACAGGAGGGGTATGGTCTCAATGAGCGCATTGTGGAGGAGGCACTGGCAGATAGCAGAAACATATTAGTCACCTGCGACAATGGCATTGCAGCGGTGCCACAGATTACCTATGCAAAAAAGAAAGGCATGACTGTCATCGTTACTGACCACCACGAGGTGCAGGAGCAGATGCCGGCGGCAGATGCTGTTCTGGACCCGAAACGGGAGGACGAGACCTATCCTTTTTCCGGGTTGTGCGGTGCCGGTGTGGCCTTTAAGTTTATTTGCGCCCTTTATGATGCCTGTGGAATCCCACCGAAGGAAAAGGAAGAACTGCTGGAATATGTGGCAGTGGCTACCGTGGCAGATGTGATGGAACTGCAGGAGGAAAACCGGATTTTAGTAAAATATGGACTAAAGGCTCTGCCCCATACCAAAAATGCGGGGCTTCGGGCACTGATGGAGGTGCAGGGGCTGACTGGCCGGGCAATTAACGCCGGACACATTGGCTTTGTCCTGGCTCCCTGCTTTAATGCCGCCGGGCGCATTGCCACCGTGGAGGAATCCTTTTCCCTGCTAATGGAGACAGACTGGAAGCGGGCCCTCACGAAGGCAGAGCACTTGAAGGAAATCAATGAGTCCAGAAAGCAGATGACCGAGGAGGGCGCAAAAAAGGCCTTTTCCTTAGTAGAAGGAAAGTTATCTGAGACGGGAACTCTGCCATCGGTACTTACTCTCCTTCTGCCAGACACTCACGAAAGTCTGGTGGGCATCATCGCCGGGCGGGTGAAGGAGCGGTACAACCATCCGGTCATTGTTTTTACCCGGACAGAAGAGGGCCTTGTGAAGGGCTCTGGCCGTTCCATTGATAGCTACCACATGTTTGACGGCCTGATGCAGTGCCGGGACTTGATGGTGCGATTTGGCGGTCATAAAATGGCGGCAGGCATGACCCTGGCAGAAAGTGATTTGCTGGAACTGGAGCGGCGGCTGAATGAAAAAGCCGGACTGACGGAAGAGGATTTTCAGCCGGTGGTTCGGATTGATGCGCCCATGCCCATTGGCTTTGTGACAGAACGATTGATAGAAGAACTGGAGAAAATGGAGCCTTTTGGCGTAGGAAATCCCAAACCAGTATTTGCGGAACAGCATTTTACCATACGACGGGGCTTTCGGCTGGGCCGGGAAAAACAGGTGCTGAAACTCCGGGTGGAGAACCTCCAGGGCAATCAATGTGACGCCTTGTGCTTTGGACAGGCAGAAGAATTTGACGCCTTTGTCCGTGAGGAATGGGGGGAGCGGGAACTGGCGAGAATGTATGAGGGCCGGGAAAACAATCTGGACGTGGCTCTGACCTATTATCCATCGGTGAATGAATATCAGGGCGTAAGGAGTATCCAGATACAAATTGTCGGCTTTTGCCGGGTGAAAACGGAAAAATAAGGCGCAAAGCGCTTTAGAATGGAGGGCAATATGATAGAGATAAGCTGCTGTATGATTGTAAAAAATGAGGAGAAGATACTGGCCCGGTGCCTGGACAGCATTGCGGACTTAATGGAGGAAATTATCATTGTGGATACAGGCTCCACGGACGCCACAAAGGAAATCGCCGCCCGCTATACCGATAAAATTTATGATTTTACATGGGTGGATGATTTTAGTGCGGCAAGAAATTTTGCCTTTTCAAAGGCAACAAAGGAATATATTTATTCTGCCGACGCCGATGAGGTACTGAACAAAGAAAACCGCCAGCGCTTCCGGGAATTGAAGGAAGTTTTACTGCCGGAGATTGATATAGTACAGATGAAATACGGCAACCAGCTCTCCTTTGGAACCACCTATAATTTTGACGAAGAGTACCGGCCGAAATTATTTAAGCGTCTGCGGGAATTTATCTGGACAGAACCCATCCATGAGATGGTGCGGCTGGACCCGCTGGTATATGACTCGGATATTGTCATTGAGCACCGCCCGGAGAGCAATCACAGCAAGCGGGACTTTGCCACCTTCCAGAAGCATATCAAAAAGGGGCTGCGCCTGTCCAAACGACTTCACCATATGTATGCCATGGAACTTTACATATCCGGTGAGGACGAGGATTTCCTTGAGGCAGAGGAATTTTTTACCAGCACAGCACTGGATGCTGGCAGAAGTCTGGATGAAGTAAAGGAGGCCGCCTGTATCGTCTGCCATGCAGCCCGCCTGCGGGGAGACAGCCATACTCTTTTGAAAATGTCTCTCAAGGATTTATTGAGCGAGGGTTCCTCGGAGATGTGTTATGAACTGGGTGAATACTTTTTTGCTCTGAGCGATTATGAAGAAGCAGCCATGTGGTATTACAATGCCATCCATGAGACTCAGAGCATATTGAATATCCATACCTCTACGGACTGGCCGGAGGAGAAGCTGGCACAGTGCCAGCAGATGGCAGATAAGTGATTTTTGCTTCAGAATACAGACTTTAAGGAAATAGGGAATTCCGGCACAAAAAAGTTGAAGAATAGCGAATATTCATGTATAATAGTAACGCATGCGTTAGTGTGCAAAATAACAGGTTCCACTTGATGGAACAACAAGGAGGAATGGCTATGGTAACAGCTATTGTAGGAGCCAATTGGGGCGATGAAGGAAAGGGTAAACTCACAGACATGCTAAGTGAGGAATCCGATATCATCGTTCGCTTTCAGGGAGGCAGCAATGCAGGACACACCATTGTAAACGAGTATGGTAAATTTGCCCTTCACATACTGCCGTCCGGCGTTTTCTATCGCCATACCACGAATATAATCGGGAACGGTGTTGCGCTGAATATTCCAGATTTATTTAAGGAGATAAATGGAATTGTAGAGCGCGGTGTGCCGACGCCAAACATTAAGGTATCTGACCGGGCCCAGATTGTCATGCCATATCATATCCTGTTTGATGAATATGAAGAGGAGCGTCTGGCCGGAAAATCCTTTGGTTCTACTAAGTCTGGTATTGCTCCTTTTTATTCCGATAAATATGCCAAGGTGGGAATCCAGGTTTCCGAGTTATTTGATGAGGAAGCGTTAAGGGAAAAATTAGAGGGCATTTGCATTCAGAAAAACACACTGTTAGAGCATTTGTATCATAAACCGGCCCTGGATGTGGAAGAGCTGATGTCCACTCTCCAGAAATACCGGGAAATGGTGGAGCCATATGTCTGTGACGTATCCGCCTTTTTATATGAAGCTAAGGAGCAAGGGAAACAGATTTTACTGGAGGGCCAGTTAGGCTCCCTCAAGGATCCGGATCACGGCATCTATCCTATGGTAACCTCCTCTTCTACGTTGGCAGGCTACGGAGCAGTGGGCGCTGGCGTTCCACCATATGAAATCAAGCGCATTGTGGCCGTAGTGAAGGCCTATTCCAGTGCCGTAGGGGCCGGAGAGTTTGTCAGTGAAATCTTTGGCGAAGAGGCGGACGAATTACGCCGCCGAGGCGGAGATGGTGGAGAATACGGCGCTACCACAGGCCGTCCACGCCGGATGGGATGGTTTGATGCGGTTGCCAGCCGCTATGGCTGCCGTGTCCAGGGAGCTACCGAGGCCGCACTGACGGTGCTGGATGTGCTGGGCTATCTGGAGGAACTTCCGGTATGTGTCGGTTATGAAATCGACGGCAAGGTGACAAAGGATTTCCCAACCACTACCAAATTAAAAAAAGCAAAACCGGTTTATGAAGTGCTTCCGGGTTGGAAAAGTGATATCCGCGGCATAACAGAGTACGACAAGCTGCCGGAAAACTGCCGCCGTTACATTGAGTTTATTGAAAAGGAACTCGGTGTTCCAGTGAAAATGGTATCCAATGGGCCGGCACGGCATGAAATTATAAAAAGATGATATAAAGAAGGGCATAATTCCTTGGAAATTTCCTCGTATAAATACAACGAGCGCCACGTTTTACGTGGCGCTCTTATTTTAAAGTTGTATGATAGCAGTTCTGTTTTGATGGAATCCGGCCAGTCTTACTCTGTCCAGTACCGGGCCTTTGCATCAATCACTGCATAGAAGGCAGACTTCGGTGCATACAGGCCTCTGAAGATACATGGATATTGCTGATTTCTCCAGCTTACTCCGTCATACAGGCTCCAGATTACCAGGCCGGTGATGTTGCCGCCGTTTTTCTTATTGGTCAGAATCGCATTCATGATCTGGTCATAGTAGGCTGCCTGGTCCTCATCAAACAGTGGGTTCTCCTCTGTACTTCTCATGGTAGCATCCAGCTCTGTGATGTGGATTTCCAGATCCTCCGCATTCACATGGAAGAACTCCAGCGCTGTCGCATAGTTGTTGGCGCTGTGGAAAGGCTGGCTGATGTCCAGATGGGACTGCATGCCGATACCGTCACATACCTTGCTGTCCTCATTGATGAAGTCGGTCAGGTGCACGACATCATCCGGATACTGATAGCAGTTGTAATCATTGTAGAACAGCTTCACGTCGTCCTCGCGGTTGTGCTTTTTCAGCATCTCATCGGCATACTCAAAGGCCTTCTTCACATAGCTTGGCCGCAGGGTTACGCCGCTCTTTACAGTAGAATCCGCTGTGCCATAAATACTTCCCCAGTAAGTCGGTTTCCCTGCGGAATCTGCCCTGGCACTGTGCAGGTACTCGTTTACTACGTCATAGCCATAGAGGCAGTCGGCATACTCACTGCTCAGCACGTGCTCCAGCACGCTCTTTACAAAGAACTCCAGGCGCACATCCATAACTTCCTGTGTTGTGTTATATTTCACGCCGCTGGCAGTACGGTAGTTCTGCTGGAAGAAATAAACCGGTGTCTGCTCGTGCCATACCAGCGTGTGGCCCCGGAGCTTCAGTCCTTTATCATGGCACTCCTTCAGTATCTGGTCTACCGTGGTAAAGTTCAGCTTTGGTACAATAAACTCACCGCTGTTATCCGAAGTTCTCTGCCGGTTGTCATCGTACTTGGTATAGTCATCCGGGATAATATACCCCAGTTCCTTTGCCTCCTCAATGGTAAGGGAAGACATGCTGCTTCCCATGATGGCGTCCGGCTTCATCTCATTGCCCGGAGTGTAAGCATTGTACTGGTCCACAATAAACTCCGAAGCACTCTGTCCGAACAGGGAAGCCGTTCCGGCACCCACGCCCACGATGTCAAATACATCCTCGTAAGTGTCCTTAATGGAAGCAATGGAGGTATCCCGGCTGTTCTGGATGGTCTTGGTTACTGTGACATTATCCAGATAGATGTCGCTGTTGCCGTTGCCATTGTAGGACTCAAAATACAGCGCATAGTAGTACTTATCATCCGGAATGGAAATGGTAAACTCTACAGAAGTCCACTTGCCCTGTGGAATCTTGGTAATGCTGCCAGAGGTTGGGCCAAAGTTGCCATAGCCCGGTTCTGTATCCTCCGTGGTCTGCAGCTGGTAGGAGCCCATCAGATCCGTCTTCGGACTGTAAAGTTCTGCCTTCAGTACATAGGTACAGCCGGCATCCAGTGCATCGGTCAGGTTAAGCATCGGACCCTGCCAGGTCTTTTCCTGGCGGAAGCAGCGCAGTACATGGCCGTGGGTGTTAGGCTCCTCCAGCGGACCTCCGTCCGGCCCCTGAATCGTAGCACCATCCACTACCTCTAAATAATCGTTGGAAATACCAGCCTGCCCTTCACCACCGCGCAGAACAAAGCCTTTGATACCTTCGCCTTCACTTTTATCCTGGGTCCGTGTACCTACTTCCACATCCTCAAAATCCGCACTGTAAGCCAGGGCTGTGGCCGGGTCTACCGTCGGATTCGGCGGAGTGGTCGGGAATTCATAGGCATCCCTCTTTGGCACTTCCACCGTGCTGACAGAAGTCAGCGGACGCAGGGTCGGCGTAGGGGTGCCGGTGTCAGAGCCGCCGCCATTCGTTGGGGTTGGGCTCGGCGTAGAGGTGCCGGTGTTAGAGCCGCCGCCATTCGCTGGGGTTGGGCTCGGCGTATTCTTATTACCGCCGCCATTGGATGGGGTTGGCGTTGCAGACGCCCCCGTAACGTTTATCTTGGTCTTTAACTTGTAGGTTTTCTTCCCTACCTTTACCTTGGCAGTCAGAGTCGCATTTCCTTTTTTCAGACCCTTCACCTTCACAAAGTTCTTTTTCTTCTTGGTGATTTTTGCAATTTTTTTCTCTGCAATCTTCCATGTGGTTTTCTTGATTTTCTTTGCTTTCACTTTTTTTACCGCAATTTTCTTGGTGGAACCAACGGTAATGGAAACCTTCTTAGCCATCTTTGGCTTCGCTGCCGCCTGGGATTCCGGTGCACTGATGGCAGGAATCACAAGG
>JAFLTB010000079.1 GCA_022510605.1 Lachnospiraceae bacterium | reverse complement strand
ACCACTTCGTGACACTTTCCACCACTTTCCACCACTTTTAAGACAATAATACACTACTTTTTGGGAATTGGCAAGTGTTTTTTTATCTTTTATTAAAAAAGATTGTACTATTATAAGTTAAAAACAAAAGATACCCTCCCATCCATTCGAACCGACAACAACGAGGCAGCGTCTCGCGTTAAGGTTCTCACGGATGGGAGGGTATCTCTTATGTTCAGGAATAAGCGTTATTTCTGCTCTGGCTGGGCTGTGGATTTCCATTTGCTCCGGCGGATAATCCACAGTACAATGCTTCCCGCTGCCAGCAGCACAGACAAAACCTGGGACACGGCAATGCCGGTACTGCCAATCTGCAGCTGGTCTGTACGCAGGCCCTCTATCCACGCCCGGCCAATGCCATATCCGATAAAATACAACAGAATGATTTCTCCATCTGCTTTTTTATGCTTTGTATATACCAGCATGAGTATCAGAACCATGAGATTCCACAGAGATTCATATAAAAAGGTGGGATGCACCTGGATATACTCCACTCCATTTTCCACAATGGCATGCTCCCGCATGGCGTCTGTGATATTGGAAGCAGAGACCTGGCTGGTCTTTAACCGCATGGCAAAAATGGAATCGGTATATGCTCCAAAGGCCTCCCGGTTCATAAAATTGCCAAACCGGCCAATAACCTGTCCTAAAATCAACCCCACCGAAGCGGTATCGGCAAAAAGAAAGAAACTGTATTTCTTAATCCGACAGTAGACAAGGGCTGTTATCACTGCGGCAATCACTGCGCCGTATATAGCCAGCCCCCCGCCCCGGATGTTGAATACCTGCCACAGGTTGTCCTTATAATTGTCCCAGCTGAAGACCACATAATATATTCTGGCTCCTATCAGGGAAAACAGAATGCCATACAGGGCAAAGTCCATATATAATTCCGGATTTTGTCCCGTCCGCTTTGCCTGCCATCTGACCAAAAGCAGCCCGGCAACCATGCCGCAGGCAATGATGATGCCATAAAAGGCAATGGTGAAGCTTCCTATGGTAATTCCCTTCGCAAGGGAGGATATATAAATTCCCAGATGAGGAAATGCAATGTCCGCACCGTTCATGAATAAGCTCCTTTCTGTGGAAAGTATGGGGAATATGGGTTGGTATGGGTTGAAACATCAGCCACCTGCCAATGGGCAGGTGGCTGATGTTTCACTCGCAAATACACTTCTGTATGGAGGGAACAGGAACGATGTTCCTGCACGCTCCGCAGGGGGAACAGGCAGACAGGCAAACAAGTTTGCCGTCTGTCCAAATACTTCCGCACAGGCAGACGGGCAAACAAGTTTGCTGTCTGCCCAAATACTTCCGCACAGGCAAACGGGCAAACAAGTTTGCCGTCTGCCTCCATACATCTGCATAAACAGACTGACAAACGAGTTTGTCGTCTGTTTATGCAGATGTATGGGCATTTTGCCTGTGCGGAAGTATTTACATCCTGTCCGTGCGGAAACACAAGTTCCTTTCCATGCGGGAGCGTGGGGGCTTCGCACCTGCCCTCCCGCCAAAAAGTGTACTTTCTCGTTCTGTCACACGTTGAAACGGAACAGGACTACATCGCCGTCCTGCACCACATATTCTTTTCCTTCCGAGCGCACCAGTCCTTTTTCTCTGGCGCCGTTATATCCCTCATAAGTAACCAGGTTATCATAGGTAACTACCTCGGCACGGATGAAACCGCGCTCAAAATCCGTATGGATTTTCCCGGCCGCCTGGGGTGCTTTGGTTCCCTTCGTAATGGTCCAGGCCCGGGTCTCATCCGGCCCCGTAGTGAGAAAGCTAATCAGGCCCAAAATCCGATAACTGGCACGAATAAGCTTTTCCAGGCCCGATTCCTCCAGACCCAAATCCTCTAAAAACATTTTCTTTTCATCCTCATCCAGCTCAGCAATCTCCTGCTCAATCTGGGCACAGATAACAAAAACTTCGGAATTTTCCCTCTCGGCAAAGGAACGGACACTGGCTACCTGTTCGTTTCCGGCGCCATCGTCGGCCAAATCCTCCTCTGCCACATTGGCCGCATAAATCACCGGCTTTGCCGTCAACAGATTATATTCACGGAAAAAGGTTTCCTCGTCCTCGTCCTTTAACTCAAAATTCTTTGCCAGATTTCCCTGCTCCAGATAATCTTTCAGCCGCTCCAGCAGCTGCAATTCCTTCGCCAGTTTTTTATCATTTTTGGCGCCCCGGCTGGTCTTGGCAATTCGCCGTTCAATGATTTCCACATCGGAAAAAATCAACTCCAGATTAATGGTCTCAATATCTCTAAGCGGGTCAATACTGCCATCCACATGGACAATATTGGAATCCTCAAAGCACCGTACCACATGAACAATGGCATCCACCTCCCGGATGTTGGACAAAAACTGATTGCCCAGTCCCTCTCCCTTGGAGGCTCCCTTAACCAGTCCCGCAATATCTACAAATTCTATGACCGCCGGCACAACTTTTTTGGATTCATGCATCCTGCTCAAAACCTCCAGCCGTTCATCCGGCACTGGCACGACGCCCACATTGGGGTCAATGGTACAGAAGGGGTAATTGGCAGATTCTGCCCCGGCCTTTGTCAGCGAATTAAATAATGTACTTTTGCCCACATTGGGCAAACCTACTATACCTAACTTCATATACTCTTATCTCCTTATCTAAAAAACTTTATCACACTATTTTCAGCATTAATGCCATGGCTTATATGCTACCTAGAACAGGCTGGTTGCATACACAGCCAGAATACCACCGATGGAAGAACCAACCAGATTGACTATCAACTGATACGGCCAGTCTACCTTCTCACCTTCCTTGTTAGGGAATGGAATAATGGCAAACCAAACGCTGCTGAATACGGAACGCATTGCATTCATACTAAATCCTGTGCTGTTCAGCGTCAAAGCCAGAATGGCAACTGCAGCAAAGCCAACTACTCCAATCTGCAGTGGCGCAGTAACACCACCCGTAGCCTTCAGACAGGTAAATACAAGGAACAAAAAGGCAAAGGTTGCCAGTATTTCCTGCACAAAGTTCAGTTTCATGTTTTTCTCCACAGGATAAGCAGAAAAAATACCTCTCTTTGACACTCCTTTGGATGCCTTGAAGGAGTCAAAGAAGAAAATCAGACAGACAATCTCCGCACATCCCGCTGCCAGAAATTCCATCAGCAGATACTTCAGTCCTTCTACTACACTTAAGTTGCCTAAAATCAGGTTCCCAAATATTACACCTGGATTTAAGTAAGCGGGCCCACCCATGATAACCGCTGTCGTCAGTCCCAGGCCCACCGCAAGGCTCCAGGCAATCACAAGTTCTACATAATTCAGAGTGGACACCAGGGTCTTTTTCAGGCTCACATTACACATATAAGCATATCCGCCCAGCAAAAACACTAAACTCCCTGCAAATTCAGCTATGTATTCCATTCTCTCATTCCTCCTTTTTCCAGTGAAAATTTTCTGGCGAAAATTAAATAATTCCGTCATGGTTTCTACTGACGAAGAAATCCTCCGGATAATCTCCCTAATCCCTCTGCTTGCACTGGTTGAACATTATACCATAGCAAATTTATTGTGTCAAACTGCGCTCCCCATCCATCTGAAAAAAGTCCAAAAAAAATCAAAAAAATTCTTTTTACTATCTTGCTTAATATAAATTTTGTGGTATAATGTTCATAAAAGTTTCTACATAATATGAAACCATATAAAAATACTTAATAATATTGTGAGGGAGAAAGTATGAAAAAAATCAAACTAAATCTTACAGTCAAATTATTAACATGCATGATTATTCCAATGGTATTACTTGTATTGGTTGCCGTTATAGCAATCAGTGCCGTAGGCGATTTAATGGCAAAGAGACTTGAGGAAGATCACATGAACACTGCTAACCGCTCTCTTCAGAAGGTTCTGGACCTGTACGACCCGGGAGACTATTCTAATGTGGATGGCCACTTGTACAAAGGTAAAATAGATTTAACGGCGGCTGCATCTAAAGAAGGCTCCGTTATAGATTATATGAAAAAAAACTCAGGGCTGGAGATTAGCATGTTCTATGGTAAGGAAAGATTGTTGACCAGTATTGAGGATTCAGACGGTAACAAAACTACTGAACCATTGTCCGATTCATTTTATGAAATACTTAAAAAGGACGGTTACTATTTCACAGATAAGGCAATAGTTAGCGGAACTCCTCATTATGCGGTAGGTCAAAAGGTGGCAGATTATGGCGATGGGCAGGAAGTATTCCTTGCCACCAATTACCCGATAGCGACGGCCGAGGAACTCTATAAGTCAACGCTGAGAAGTTATATTATTTTTATGATAGCAATTGCTTTGCTATGTATCATCGTTGTCACCATAATTATCCGACTGATATCAAGAAGCATCAATACTTCTGTTGGTCACCTGGATGAAGTGGCCGATGGTAAACTCAATGTTACAATCAGTAACAGGTTGACATCCAGAGGAGACGAAGTGGGAAATGTTGCAAGGGCCATTTATTCTCTTATAGGAAAATTTACAGATATTATACACAATCTGCATAATTCATCCAATACATTGACTAATTTTACGGTAGACATCAGGGAAAATTTTGCAACAATTAACAATTCCATTAGTGACATCAATACTGCGGTGGAAGAAATTGCTACCGGCGCTACGGATCAGGCTAACGAGGCGCAGTCTGTTACCGAGCAGATGAATGAAATGGGAAATTCCGTAGACAAGGCCACCGAAAATATCACGGCATTGAAGCAGAGTACCCAGAGTATGGAGGATTCCAACAAAGAAGTGATTAAAACGCTGCAAGAACTTGCGACAATCAGTACAAACGCAAAGGAATCCATCAGTGTTGTGCAAAAACAAACCGATGATACGAATCAGGCAGCAATAGAAATTCAAAATGTGGTAACCATGATTGCCGACCTTTCCGAGCAGACAAATCTCTTATCGCTGAATGCTTCTATAGAGGCTGCAAGAGCCGGCGAACGAGGAAAAGGATTCGCAGTCGTTGCAGATGAAGTAATGAAGCTGGCAGCACAATCTAAGGATTCAACGGAACAGATTGCAAACATTGTGCAGACGCTGATTAACAGGTCAAACAGCAACGTGGAAGCTATGGAACATGTTATGCAGGAGATACAGAACCAGTTTGATAAACTGAATCAGACCAGAGATGTTTTTGAGCAGTTGAATGTGGAGATTTCACATGTAACAGATGGCGTAGACAGAATTTCCTATGAGATAGAAAATATCAATCACTCCAAAGATGAGGTTTATGGCAATTTGGAAAGTCTTGCAGCTATTACCGAAGAAAACGCTGCAGCCACTCAGGAAACTTCTGCCACTATGATGCAGCTTAGTGATATTGTAGAAAACTGTGATAATGCCGTTGGGCAGCTTAAAGATATCACCGATTCTCTGGAAGGCGATATAAGTAAATTTACGTTATAAAAACAAAAAAATAATAAACTTTACAAATCCTAAAAAGCACTCTTCTCTCTTTGTGAGGAGTGCTTTTTACACATAATATCCAAAAACTATAAAGGGGGTATGACATATGAAAATTGCAATAAATGAGTTACTGTATGCGGTTTCCACTGCCTTGGATCATGTGGAAGCCCATTTCATCGGAGTAACTACTTATCATGCACAACGTGTCGCATATCTCTCTGCACTTACAGGTAAAGCGTTGGGGCTGGAAAGTGATGAACTTTTTTTCCTGGCAACGGCAGCACTCTTACACGACAATGCGTTATTCCAGTTTTTTGCGGATGCAGAGGATTGGAACAAAATGAAACTGACGGAAAAAGAGATGGAGCAACATTGTATTGAAGGGGAAGAAAATGTAAAGGGACTGCCTTTTTATCCACAGATTAAGCATGCGATTTTATATCATCACGAAAGAGCCGATGGGAAAGGGGTATTTGGGAAGAAAACCGATGAGACACCATTATTTGCCAGATTGATTCATTTTGCAGATACACTGGATACGGCGTTCAATGTCCGTGAGGTATCAGAGGAAAAATATCATAAACTGCTGCAGTATGTTCAGAAAGAGTGCGATTCCTGTTATGATAGAGAGTGTGCGGAAGCGTTTTGTCAGGCAATTTCTTATGAGGCACTCTCCCGTATTGCCGGAGACAATATCCGTTTGGTTCTGGAGGATACAATACCTCCACGGGAGTGGGATATAACAAGCGATGAACTGATGCAATTTTCCGATATTTTTGCGCGGATTATTGATGTAAAATCACAATTCACTTCCAAACATTCCATTGGAATTGCCCAGAAAGCTTACAAGATGGCGGCAGAATATTATAACTGGGAGCAGGATATTGCGCAGAAGCTGTATTTTGCAGGTGCCCTTCATGATATTGGCAAACTGATGGTAAAAAGTGATATTTTGGAAAAACCCGGCAGACTGACAGCAGACGAATATACAGAAATTCAGAATCATGCTATGGGAACCTATCGGATTTTATCTTCCGTGACAGGCCTGGAAGATATTACAAACTGGGCATCCCTGCATCATGAAAAGCTGGATGGCAGCGGCTATCCTTTCGGAAAAGATGCCAGTGAGTTGGGAAAAGAGGAACGTTTGATGGCATGTCTGGATATATATCAGGCGTTGGTTGAAGATCGGCCATATAAGTCAGGAATGCCCCATTTAAAGGCAATAGGCATACTGAAGGAAATGGCAGATAAAGGTCAATTGGATGCGGAAATTGTGGCAGATATGGATACATATTTTGACAGGAGGCAGGAGGTTTCTGACTAGGGAGAAATCTTCATTTAAGAATGATTTTTTCTAAGGAATACTCCTGCATAATAGCCGACAAAGACAAACAAGCCCATAACAGCCAAATAATCCAGAATAAACCACCATAAGCTCTCGGAATAATCAAAAAAAGCAAACATCTTGCGGGAAAACAGGTAATCTCCTATTTGCCTGCTCCCAAAAGCATAACACCCATATCCCGCAATCAAAATGGCCAGCGCACGGCAAATCCATTTTGCCGCTTTTTTCTGAAATACAGCACTTTTTCCTGCCATGACAACAACCATGTTCCAATGTAATCCTAAATGCAAAGACATAAGAACAAATCCCCAATAAGCACACAACATATGCACTGTTCGTGCGATTGCCTGGCCTCCATGGTTCGGCAAAAAAGCAAATACATGTCTGGACAGTACGATGCCGCTTATCATGGAGCCTGCCATTGTACATAGAACAAGTGCTGCGAGCACTGTCTGTACCGTGCGGAAAGCCGTGTATTTTCCTTTTCCTATGTTTTTAATCCAGCCTGTATTTAATATGTGGTGCAATACAAATAGCGCGAACATAGACACGCCAAGCCATTCATGGGCGGCTTCTCCTACCAGTGCATATGCCATAAGAAAAAGCAGGATTCCCGTCATTCCAATGTCTATAAGCATTTTTATTGTTAATCTTGCTTTCATATCTATCCCGTCCATATTATTATAAATTATTATTTAACCACGTTACAATTCCTTCTCTGGCCCCCTTGACTTCATCATCCAAGATGGCCAGACCTTCTTTGAAGTCCCCCTTATAATTTTCTTTCAAATCTTCCAGACTACTGCCAAAACCGCTTCCACCATGAGTGACAAGGGGCAGGATTTCTTTATCGGAAAAATCATACTGATCCAAAAAACTTGCAACCGGCATTGGGTAAGTTCCCCACCAGAGGGGAAATACCAATACAATGGTATCATACCCGGATAAATCAATTTTTTCACCGATAAGAGCCGGCCTCACATTCTGATCCAATTCAGTCCTTTCCTCCTGCAAAGTATCCCCATAACTGGAAGGATATTTCTTTTCTGTCTGAATGGCATAGATATCTCCGCCTGCAATATCCTGCACCATCATGGCCAGCACCTGGCTGTTCCCATATAATTGATTGCCGTCTGTCAATAAAGAGGCACTGGAAACCGCATCCACATCCTCCTCAAAATCGCTGTTTCCAAAACGGGTAAAATATACGGTGAGAATCTTTTTGTCACTGTCTACTTTATCCTCTCCTGGCACAATCTCCTGTATATTGACTGTATTTGTTATAAAATGACGCCGTATATAGGGAAGCCCCATCATTACAAAACAAAGAATCGCTGCTACAATTACTACAAGGCCGAGAATAATCCAGCGCTTTTTTATCCTTCCCATTTTTCTTTACCTCCATTCCAGAGCACTCATTTTTATAAACATTCCTCTCCCCCTATGAAACAAAGTATACTACAAATCCAGGTTCTTTGCAAAGTCCTTTATGGTCGCTTTCGCTTCGTCGGATTTTATATCTCCGCCACGGATTTCAAATCCATCTTCTACTTCCGCATCCGGGCACAATTTTTTAATATCGGAAGGGCCTGAACCAAGCCCGCTGCCTTCATGGGTACAGAAAGAAATGATTGTTTTTCCTTTCCAGTTATAGCTCTCCAGAAATGAATACACCGCCATAGGCATATCTGCATACCAGATGGGATATCCCAAATGTACTGTGTCATACTGGGACATATTTTTTACCTTACTCTTTAATTTAGGACGGGCATTTTTATTCATTTCTTTTTCCGCTACAACCTTACATTCATCGTAATCTGTTGGATACGCTTTCTTCGTTATTGTCTTTTTTGCTGTTTTTGTAACCGTTCCTGCCGCTATTACGGCACTATTTATTTGCTCCGATTAAGGCAAACGCAATCACTACTGCCATAATAACCGCTATACTCTTTTTTAGTGTGTTCATTTTCAGCCTTCTTTCAGTTGATTACTCTTCCGGCTTTAATGGTCCATAATAGTATGAAGCTGTCGCACCACCGTCAATAAGAATAGTAGAACCGGTAATAAATGCTCCTGCAGGTCCCATCAGCAGTTCTGCAACATTTGCCACTTCATCTGCCGTTCCCGGTCTTCCTGCCGGGCATTTCGCAAACATATTTTTATAGAAATCACCTCTTGGCCCATTAAACTCATCAATGGCAAGCGGAGTTACAATGATACCCGGTGCAATATCATTTAGCCTTGCGCCACGCTCACCCCATTTCACAGCCTCTGCCATCACCCGCTTCTCATTACAGCGTTTTGCCATCTGATACGCATGCAGGGTGTCTTTGATATTTTCCGGGTGAAGCATTTCCAGATCCAGTAATTCCTCCGTAGGCGTTATAGCCAGCAGTTCGTCCTGCTCCGGTGTGAGAGCTGGCATACGGAATCCACTCTGACTGGAGATTGTCACACCCGTACCGCCTTCTTTGATAACCTTTCCTACTTCCTCAAGCAGTACAGCCGTTCCATAAAGGTCTACCTTTAAAATTGCCTCAATCGGTGCCTGACTGGGTGACACACCTGCTGCATTGATCAGCATTGCAATCTCACCAGTTTTTTGTCCCTCTGCAATCAGATTCAAAATGGAATCTCTCGAGGAAAGATCCATTTCCACCGGAGCTGTGTCAAAACCGGCATCATTCATGATCTTTGAGATTGTTTGTGCATTATTTAAACTTTTATCGCCTATTATAATCTTCTTTCCATATCCGACTCTGCGGGCAATCGCCATACCAATCTGTCCTGCACCTGTTAAAAGTATTACATCCTTCATTGTTCCATCCTCCTACAATATATTCATTGCCCAGGCAGCTACCGTACTTTCCGATTTAGAGGCATCCGCACCATGGACGGCAAGCCCTTTTCCAAATGTAGCTCCTGTACAAAGTTTCTTCAAATCACTTTCACAGCTTCCAAGTCCGCTGCCTTCATGTGTCATAACTGCCATAACCTTTTTTCCGGAGAAATCCAGCTTTTCAATCTGTGTGAACATCGCCATAGGGAAGGTTCCCCACCAGCAGGGGCCACAGACGAATACATTGTCGTACTCTGCAATGCTGTCCAGATAATTCTTCAACTCTGGTCTGGCCCCGGCATGCAACTCCTTCTTTGCTTCCTCGATGCAGACATAATAATCCTTGTCATAGGTTTTTACCGTGTCCACTTCAAACAAGTCACCGCCCACTGCCTTCTGGATAAACTCAGCGACAATCTCTGTGTTGCCCTTGTCAATGTTCTTTACACTTCCATTCCAATAGTTCTCGCCCTTACGAGAGTAATAGATAATTAAATTCTTTGCCATAGTGTTAATCTCCTTTTGATTTTCTTTTTATTTTACTGGCTGCACCATACAGCGCAGACATTTTTAAGTTATACAGTTTCTCATCCATGGCCGCCACTTCTTCTACCTCCAATTCAATATCTGACGCACCCATATTTTCACGAATCCGCTCCGATTTTCTGGAACCGGGAATTGGCACGATATAGGGCTTTTTGCAAATCATCCATGCCAGTGAAATCTGTGCCGGTGTGGCATTTTTCTCAGATATTCCTCATTGGTTTCCGAAATACCCCAGTGGAGAATCTTTCCCTCCTTTATCAGTTCCGTCATAACACCCGCCACTTCCTCCGCCGGAATCTTCGGGTCAATGCGGTGCTGGTAGTAAAGGTCAATATAATCGGTACCCAGCCGTTTCAGACTGCCTTCCACAGACTTACGAATCATTTCCGGGCGGGAGTCCATCTGCAAACCGGTAGAAGAATGCTGTACTCCGAATTTAGTAGCAATGACCACATCATGACGACAGGGTTTCAAAGCAGTACCTACCAATTCCTCATTATATGCCGTACTTCCGTCCTTATTGACACCCGTATAACACTCTGCCGTATCAAAATAAATATATCCCAGAGCCACCGCCTCGTGCAGAATCTTTGTCATTTCCTCCGGATCCGAGGGAGCACCATATGCGTGGGTCATTCCCATACAGCCGAGACTTACGGCAGATACTGTTAAATCCTTTCCTAAAACTCTTTTTTTCATCTCTTACCTCCATTTCTGCAAAAATAAAATATTTTTCACATTTTTAGTAGGTTGATGCTCTTGACTCTGTAATTTTCCATTCATCTGCTTTTTTTATCAGCTGCAGCTTTTGCTGTAATCGCCATGTATGCCTTCCACCACCGAATACCGCGGCACTGACAAGACTCCGTCCAATCATATCTGCGTGTTCACCTTGGATTCCCACCTCCATCTGCTGATGTTTTGCAGAATAGTAATTCAATGTGCCATTCTCTACGGCCCGGATAAACTCTTCCCTGGACTGACGCATTCCCGTCATATGCACCAGTACAAAGGACTCGTCCAGTACATCCAGAAGTGCCGTTCGGTCTTTGGTAGTCATGCCATGATACATCTGTCGGTAACAGTTTTCTATTTTCTCTTTATCATTCATGGGCTTACCTCCCCACGGGAATTATCATCAAAATCATGGTTATTAATACACTGATCATCATCGCCGACGGAAATACAGTGAAGGTAATTACCAGAGCTGCCACTTTAATTCCAATATCCAGATACAGACGCTTTCTGCTGTTAGCAATTCCTTCTTTCTTTCAGATTCCAAAGCGCCTCAAGAGTTGCCGCCTCCGGTTTTTCAAGTTCCAACACCAGAATCGTCATAATAATCGCCAATACCGCATCCGTAAAGGCCATCAATCGTTCTTTTCCCATTCGATTGCCTCCTGTAAATCATTTTACTCTGTATCTCTTGACAGTTTTATTATATAATACTATAATAAACAAATCTAATCGAATTATCTAATAGACAATTAACTTTTTATATAAGGAGAAAATAATGACTCTCAAGGACATGGATTATATTTTAGAATTGGCACAGACACAAAACTTCAACCAGGCAGCG
>JAFLTB010000078.1 GCA_022510605.1 Lachnospiraceae bacterium | reverse complement strand
ACGAATCAGCGAGAGTATTTGATGCGAAGCATCACCGACTCCAGGCGATTCGTGGTTTTTTCCGAATTATCTTAAATATAAAGCGTCCGTCCGTTGTTTATTTCCGCTCCGGCACCTTCTTAAACACCCATTCTCTTTGAATCTGGAAGCTGATGGCAAAGAGAATCGTATCAATGATACATTTTCGTATGGTAGAGTAGGCAATAAAACTCAGTAAATGATTTACCAAAAGAGCGGACAGCAAAAGCTGGATGATGCACAATGTATAATATTTCACAATAATAGCCGGGGATTTTGAATCGTTTTTAAATACCTGGTTTTTATTTACAAGGAAATTAAACAGGGAGCTCAACAGTCTGGAAATCACCGTCCGCAACAAAATAAGCACCGAGATATTGAAAACCTCGACGTCGTCTGGAATCCACGGGCGCAGAACCAGTCCCAGAAGCCAGTAGAGAAAAATATCAATCAGGAAACTGGACAGGGAGCTGAGCATAAATTTCAAAAACACCTTGTAAATCCGGATGGAATCCAGAAAAGGGTTGAAGTGGGAGCTTTCGTTATGCTCCAGATATATAGTCTCAATGGGAAATTCCTGAATCGGTATCATATGTTCCTTTGCGGCAATCAGCATATTCATCTCATATTCAAAACGCTCCCCCTTGGTATTGGCAAAGTAATTCTGAATCAAAGGAGTGGGAAGCCCCCGCAGCCCCGTCTGGGTGTCGGAAACCTGAATACCGCACAACAGGCGGATGACCTGTCGGGTGAGCTTGTTGCCAAAACGGCTTCTCCAGGGAATGTTTTTCTCCCGGAACTGGCGGCATCCCAGAATCAGCTTGTCCGGGTTTTCCGCCGTCAGGCGGGCGCAGGTATCAATATTCTGCAGGACATGCTGACCGTCACAGTCCACTGTCACGGCACCCCGGATATCCGGGCAGGACTCCAGAATATAATTAAAGGCAGATTTCAAGGCAATTCCCTTGCCGAAATTCACGACATGGCGGATGATTTTACAGCCGTACTGCTCCTTGCATTGCTTGAAATGGATGCGGTTTTCCAGGGCACTGCCATCGTCCACCAGAATGATGTTCCGAAAACCGGATGTATGCAGTTCGCCAACCAGAGCCGTCATACGCTCATCCGGGTCCAGTGCCGGAATAATAACGGCGATGTATTCCTTGTAACTACCCAAAACATTTCCTCCCCTTAGCACGACGTTTTTTCTGTCCGCCGGACTATCTATCGTATAATCTAGTATAATCGCTTTTTCCTGCCAGTTCAAGTGTTTTTCTTGCGTCGGTTATCCAGATAGAGTATAATACATATGAGTTTGAGATGAAATGCTTCGGAACGGAGGTAAACATGAAACTATCCCTGTGTGTAGTGGCATATAACGAAGAAGAGCGGCTGCCTGCCCTGCTGTCCGACATTGCCGGGCAGAGCTATCCCAAAAAGAATACAGAGTTACTTTTAATTGATGGCGGTTCCGGGGATGGAACCAGAAAGCAGATGGAGCAGTTTGCCAGAGATTACGGGGAAAAGTATGCCGGGATTCTGGTGTTGGATAATCCGGGCAAAATATTGAGCTGCGGCTGGAATGTGGCGCTGGTTCATTTCACGGGAGATGCCATTCTCCGGGTGGATGCCCACAGCCATATTCCATCGGATTTTATAGAGAAAAATGTGGAGACCTTGCAGGGGGGTGAAATGGTATCCGGCGGGGCGAGGCCGGTAGTATGTGAAGGGGAGAAAGGCTGGCAGAGAACCCTCTTATTAGCGGAGGAGTCCCTTTTTGGCAGCAGTATCTCTTCTTTTCGGAGGAATGAGGAGCGGGCCTATGTAAAGTCCCTGTTCCACGGCGCCTATCGGAGAGAGGTCTTTGAAGCGGTGGGAGGCTTTCGGGAGGATTTGGGGCGCACCGAGGACAATGAAATCCACTATCGAATCCGGAAAAAGGGCTACCGTCTGTGTATGTCGCCGGACATCCGTTCCTATCAGTACATCCGGCCCACGCTGGGAAAGATGTGCCGCCAGAAATATGGAAACGGGTACTGGATTGGTTTGACGGCCGGGGTGTGTCCGGGGTGTCTGTCCCTGTATTATTTTGTTCCGGGAGCCTTTATAGGGGGGATTGTCCTTACGACCATAGCGGCTCTGTGCGGTATATACTGGCCCGCCCTATTGATGTGGGGAGCATATCTTCTTCTTGCCGTCACCATGGCAATGCTTGCAGTGCGGGGGAAGAAAAAAAGTCCGTCACAGTTTTTGCTGCCAGTGTTATTTTTTCTCTTACATATCAGTTATGGAGCCGGCACCTGGCTTGGTTTGGTAAAAATGCCATTCTGGCGGCGGCATCACCGGTCTTGTCCATCGGTAGAACGGGTAAAGGAGCAGATGAAGCATGGAAGAGAGACGGCATGAGTATACCGAAGAACAATTGAAGCAAATGCAGAAGACAAGCCTGTCCATGGCCGTTTTGTTTTTTCGGTTTTGTAAAGAAAATCACCTGACTGCCTATCTGTGCGGGGGAGGCTGTATTGGCTCTATACGTCATAAGGGTTTTATACCCTGGGACGATGATTTGGATTTTTTCATGCCCAGAGAGGATTATGAAATCTTTCTGGAAAAATGGAAGGAGTATGAGCCGGGGAAGGAGCTGGCGCTATCGGTGTCTGGCGAGGAATCGGTGGACCACAACCTGTTTGCCACACTGCGCCACCGGAAGACCACCTGCATTAAACCCTATCAGAAGGAGCTGGATTTGGTGCACGGAGTTCCGTTGGATATCCTGCCGTTGGATGGCTATCCGGATTCCCGGTGGCAGAGGAGGAAACAGTGCCTCTGGGCCCTGGTGTATTCCCTGTTCTGTGCTCAGGTCATTCCGGAAAACCACGGCGGGCTCATGGCCTTTGGAAGCCGTGTCTTATTGGGGATTTTCCGGGGAAGAAAACTTCGTTACCGAATCTGGTCTTTGGCCAAAAAGAACATGACGAAATACCGGATTGCGGACTGTAAGGGAATTACGGAGCTTTGCTCCGGTCCCGGCTATATGAAAAACTGGTACGACAAGGAGTGGTTTGCCTCCTATATCCAGGTGCCCTTTGAAGAGGAAACCCTGCCCATTCCGGTGGGGTATGACGCCTATCTGCGGACGGTCTTTGGGGACTATACCAAGTTGCCCCCAGAGGAACAGCGGCGAGCGCCCCACGACTGCATTTTTGTGGATTTGGACACGCCGTACACTGCCTACCGGGGCATCTATTATCTGACGAAAGAAACGACAGAATAATTTTCAGTGGAAGGGAGAGAGACGATGGAACAGACACCAGCCGTTGATTTGAAGAAATTACAGAAAAAATGTCTGGAAATTACGCTGGTATTCAAAGAATTCTGCGAGAAAAACGGACTGCTGTTTTATCTCTGCGGCGGAGGATGTATCGGTGCCATACGCCACGGTGGCTTCATTCCCTGGGATGATGACATAGACGTGTTTATGCCGAGAGAGGACTATGAGAAGATGTGTGTCCTGTGGCACCAGCAGATGGATGAGACAAAATACCGTCTCAGCCGTTCCGGGCCGGAGAATTTTGAACGCTCCCAGCTGACGGCTATTACCGATGAGGGCACCACCTTCATCAAGGAGCGGCAGATGGATTTGGAGGTGGCTCATGGGGTACGGCTGGAGGTGCTTCCCCTGGATGGCTGCCCCTCCGGGCGCCTGAAGCGGAAGCTGCAGCTGTTCTGGGGACTGGTATACCAGATTTACATCAATCAGGAGCCCCCCACCAGTAAAGGGAAGCTCTTTGAACTAATTGGACGGGGGATGTTAGCTCTGGCGCCGGGCTGGAAACGGCGTTACCGCATGGCCAGACTGGCAGAGCGCCATATGACAAAATATCCCATAGCAGAGTGCGACTATATAACAGAACTCTGCGTCCGCTATAACTATATGGTAAACGAGTACCCGAAGGAAATTTTTGCCTCGGCGGTGTACCATGAATTTGAGGGGGAAATGCTGCCTCTGCCAGTGGGGTATGACACCTATCTCCATATGGCCTTTGGTAACTATATGGAACTGCCGCCGGAGAGTGCCAGATTGCCTTCCCACGATGGTATCTGTGTTGATTTGGAGCACAGCTATAAAACCTACCGGGGACAGTATTATCCGAAGGAGAGAAACGTACATGAGTGAGAGGATTCAGGGGCTGGTATCGCTGGTGGTGCCGGTCTACAACTCGGAAAAATATCTGGAAAAGTGTTTACAGTGTATTGTTCAGCAGACCTATCCCCACATAGAGGTCATTGTGGTGGATGGAGGCTCCACTGACAGCACGCCGAAGATTTTGAAAAAGTTCGCTGAAAAATATGAATTTTTCCACTGCATCCGAAAAGAAAATGAGGGTGTATCGGTCTCCCGCAACCGGGGGCTGGAAGCCGCCAGGGGAGAGTATCTGGAATTTGTGGACAGCGATGATTTTCTTCTTCCTACGGCCTGTGAAACCCTGGTAAAGGCCATGGAAGAAACCGGAGCTGATGTGGTGACTGCCGGATTTACTTCCTTAAAAACCGGAGAGGAGAGGCGGCCGGAACGGGCGGTATATGTCGGGCCGGAGGAGTTTGCCAGAAACTTTGGGAAATATTATACCTATAAGAAAAATTGTGTGAACGTGCCATGGAATAAGATGTACCGTCTGTCAGGATTACAGGCCCGGTTTAAGGAGGGGCTCTCCATGGGAGAGGACTTGTTGTTTAATCTCCAGGTTTTTGCCGGGGCGTCGGGCATCGCCTTTATCCCGGAACTGGTCTACGAATACAACAACCTGAATGAAGGCTCTCTGGCCTACCGATACCGGGATAACGGTTTTGAAATTGAGACTATGCTGTATAAAAAGGTGAGTGAATTTGTTGCAGACCACGGTGGAGACTGCCGGGAGGTGCTGACGGACAATTATCTCTTTGGCATCAAGAGTAAAATTACCGCACTGGTGCATAAGTCTGGTCTGGGGACGGCCGAGTGCCAGCAGAAAATCCGGCAGTGGACGGAGGAGAAAGCCCTGCAGGAGATGGCCGGACAGCCGGAATCCTTTGGGAAAAAAGACCGGATTTTACTGTTTATGCTGCGGCACCATATGAAGCGGGGGCTGTACTGGTATTACCGATGGATGGGGTAAGGAGGAGCAGGATGTATAAAATTGCCATGATAAATTTTGACATGTCCACACGGGGCGGCTCCCAGCAGGTGCTTACCAATATGGTGCACAGCCTGGAAGGGGACTATGAATTTCACGTTATCAGTCTGATTTCTGAGAACCCGGAATGGGCCTATTCCTTTTCTGAAGGGGTGGCCTGTGAGACCATTCTCCCCTGCAAGGCCAGGATTCGGGAGACAATCCGCCGGGGGAAAAGAAAATTGAACCGGTATCTGAAAGAGAACCGGATTGACCTTGTGTTTTATGTGGGGGCCTATGCAGGATTGTGCGCCGGATGGATGGCGAGAGGACAGAAGTGCAAAAAGGTATTCTGCGACCACGGGGCGTTAATGAACCAGTGGGGGGAACTGCCGGCCCGGATGATGCGCACCGCAGGCTCCCGATTCAGTCATCGGACCGTGGTGCTGACAAAGCAGAGCGAAGAGGCCTACTATGAAAAATTTCATTACAAGAAAGGGCGTGTCCTCACCATCTATAACTGGATAGATGATGAGATACGAAAGAATGCCGGGGAGTACGATACAGAATCCAGGCGGCTGATTACCGCCGGGCGTTTTTCCCATGAGAAAGGCTACGACCTACTGCTTCTTGTGGCTCAGGCTCTGATGGAAAAAACTACAGACTGGGAGTGGGATATATACGGGGAAGGAGATATGTTTGACGAGATACAGGAAAAAGTCCGGGAAATGGGTCTGGAAAAACATCTCCATCTGCTGGGAGGCACAGACCGGATGAGCCAGTGCTACCGGGGCCATGCCCTGTATGTTATGACCTCCTACCGGGAGGGGCTTCCTCTGGTGCTCTTAGAGGCTAAGACGAACCATCTTCCCATTGTGAGCTTTGATATTGTATCCGGCCCCGCCGAGATTGTCACGGATGGGGAAGACGGCATTCTGATTCCCCCCTATGAGACAGAAAAAATGGCGGAGGAGATTGCCGGTTTGCTGGCGAATAAGGAAAGACGGGTGAAAATGGCGGGAAAAAGTGAAAATCGTGTGGAGCTGTTTGAGAAGGGGCGGATTTTGGAGAAATGGCAGGGGTTAATTCGGGAGTTGCTGTATTAGATGGTTTCAAAGTATCAGAAAAATTCACAAATCGACTCGAGCCGGTGATGCTTCGCATCAAATGCTCTCGCTGATTCGGGGATGGTTTCTGATATAACATAAGAGCAGACCGCAAAATACCTGGAATTAAAGTGCAGTAGTTCGGACAAGTTAAGCTGTAGGTCGGCAGGATTAGTGATAGATTTTGAGGCTTAAATATGGTATAATGAATACAAATGTATTGATTTGGTAATGAAGTAGCATTATAATAAAAGAGAAAGGGAGGTGCTATTCATGGCTAGTACAATTCAAGTAAGAGTAGATGATGAGTTAAAAACAAAATCAGATTCTTTGTTTAGGGATTTAGGAACTGACACAACAACTGCCATAAGAATGTTTTTGACGCAAGCAGTGGCAGTGAATGGATTTCCTTTTGACATAAAAAGGCACACAGCAGAGACTAATCCGTATGCGCCTATGACAGGAGAAGAGATGCTTGCAAAGCTAAAGAAATCCAGAGATCAGGGAAAATACCGTGATGCTGATGAAGTGATTTCTGATATGAGGTCAAAGTATGGATTATAGAGTTGTTATAATGGAAGGTGCAGAAGAGGACCTTGACAGATTTATTGTATATCTTTTGTTTGAGAAGAAAAACGAACAGGCTGCAAGAAATCTGCTGGAGGATTTTGAGAAAACCAAGATAAGTTTATCAAATGTAGCCGGAAGCTTGAAACTATGTGATAATCCTAAGTTAAAGGAATTGGGATACAGACGTATTAATTTTTTGACGCATAGATATTTTATGCTTTATCGGATTGAGGGGAATACTGTTTTTGTGGACAATATTTTTCATGAATTGCAGGATTATGAGGATGTAATGAGTTGATTTTGTGGCTGGGTGGATTAAATGCGATGTTGTGAAGTTGATAAGTGGATTACTTGATTCTTTCAACAAAAGTTGGATTGTCTGTAAAATATTGTGGGAAGCGTATAAATACATTATAGTAGATGGTAGGAGAGGATAAATTTTAAAGGGGAATTTTCATGGAAAAAACCAAAAATCAGCATTATGTTCCGCAAATGTATATTAAACGATTTGGATACGGTACTGAAAGAAAACCGAGAATATCTGTATTAAAGAAACATGAGCAAGAGATTATGCACGAACAGAATCCGTATAATTTTGCAGCGGAGCGATATTTTTATGACACAACAGAAGTCGTAATAGAAAATGTATTAAAAGAAGATTTAGAAATGTTTCCATTCATTAAAGAAAGTAAATCTTTTAAAGATGCGCAATTGACGGAACATACTTTGTCCCGGTCAGAAGGTGAATACCGTAAGTTACTTGATCAAATAGAAAAGTGTCCTTTTTCTATCTATGAAGACAAATATAGAGTAGGGTTTATTTGTTTTATGCATGAGTTGGCCTATCGGACAAGGAGTTTTAGAGATGGAATGGATAATATTAATTACAGGACAGAAAAACTTCTGGATGAAATGTGTGATAATGGGGGACTGAGCGAGGAGTTTAAAAGAAAAACAATAGAGAAAAACTGCACACCAGGAAAGAATACTCAGTTAGAACAGGTTTTATCAGTGAAACCAGCATTAAAAACAATGGAACAAGTGTTGATGAATTATGATTGGTATATAGGCTATAATAACACAGAACTTGATTTTATTATTAGTGATAATCCAGCACAAATGGTGCGGCAAGGGTTTAATGATGTGTGTATTCCAATATCAAAAAATCTAGCGATTGTGATGAGAGTAAAAGAAAAGGGTGTTCCAATGCTTTCATGTGACGAGTCAGAGGGGAAGATTATCAATATGTCTACTAAAGGTGTGATACAATATAATGCAATGCAAATAGCTATGGCACAACTGTATTTGTTTGGATCTAAAGCTGCAATAAGCATTATGAATGATTTGTTTATACATTCGAAATCTCTTATTTGTTAATACTGTTCCTGCCGAGAAATCCTACTCCCCACCAAAACAGAAAAGTCTCAAAATTCATAGTAAAGAAAATATCATGAAAGCAGAGGCAGAAAATCAGAATAGCCACAAGCCACACTGCTGCCAGCACAAAGGTGTCGGTAACCGGCTCAAGGCGGCGGCTTCTTTGTACTGCCCGGACAAGAAGGGCAATAAGAAACACCGCCATCAGGACAAAGCCCACAATGCCAGTCTCCACTAACAGGGAAAGATAGCCGTTATGGGTGACATACTGGGTCTGTGCCAGATATCCGGAGGGATTATTTTTTTCCGCATAGGGGAGAGCACTGCGCAGAGAAAATCCAAATACCGGCTGTTCCGTATACAGCTCCAGATAGGCGCTCCAGATAGCGAAACGGTTATTGGAAATATTGTCAGTGCCAACGTCCTCCCGTATCATTTCTGCCGTCGTGTCCCGCTCTGGGGAAATCAGCCAGGCAAGTCCCTGCATGGGAAAGAGAATCAGGCAGTATACAACTACCAGGCCAAGCAGAGTGCACAGCCCCCGGCGAAGCAGATGGCCGGCCATGGCAAGTCTTCTGTCATAAGTGTTCTGTCCTTTCTTATACGACCAGAACAAGACATAAAACAGCGCAGAGCCCACCACCGAGAGAAGCACGGTGCGGGAATTGGACATAACGATGTAAATACCATTTACGAAAAGACTTCCATAACAGAAAATCCGTATGATTCTCAGACGGGTGTTGCGGAGAACATAGAGCAGCCCGTAAATCAGAAGCAGGGAAGTGAAGGCGGCAAAGTTCGGGTCAGAGAATAAGCCAAACAGTCGGCCATCGGTAATGCCCTGGCGCACGGCACTGTGGTCCGAGGCGTACTTGCATACATAATGAATGCCAAGCAGATACTGCAAAAGAGAACCGGCGCAGGCCATGTCCCAGAGAAAGGAGCAGAGCAGAACAATGCGTTTCAGAATGCTTTTTGCCTCTCCTTCTGTTAAAAACCAACTCAGGTAATAAAAGAGAACCAGTTGAAAGCCGAAGGTGAAAAATCCGTATATATTATCCATGAGTCCGTAAGGACGATTCAGGAAAATGCCAATGCAAAGGGTGATGAGAAAAAGAAAGAGAAGCCCGGTATCCCAGGTTCGTAATCGTTTTCGCAAAGTGATGAGAAACCACAGGGCCAGCAGACAGCCGGCGATGAGAAGAATACGATAGAGTATATTGTTTATCTCACCATCCATGAAACAGGCGGTAAGGGTGAATCTGGTGGCAAGACTGTAAAGTGAAAAAAGAACCAGATAAATCGTTATTAACTGCTTAGGTATCGTATTTTTATTCATATGTCTTCCTCCCATGGGTGTAAGGCTCTGCGTTGACCCTACGAGGCTACATTATACTATAACAACTTGATTTTTTCAATATATTTTCGTATAATGTTTCGTAGTGTATTTGTGGTTAAGGAGATGAGAGTATGTTGCAGAAAAGAAAGATAAAAAGATATATAGAAAACGGGCGTTTATCCACGATTTACCGTGTTCTCCTTGTGATATGGGATGCGGTTTGCATTAACGCCTGTTCTTTTTTGGCTCTGTTCATACGGTATGAGTTGAATGTCAGCCATTTTTTGAAAAGCGGCATTACGGACATTTATCCCCAGGGCTATGTGGCGACTCTGGAGCAGATGATGATTTTCAACACCATTGTGACCCTGCTGGTCTTTGCACTGTTCCGGCTTTATAACAGTCTGTGGCGGTATGCGGGTATCAATGAGGTGTTAAACATTGCCTTAGCCTGTGGTGTGGCTGGCATTATCCACTTTCTTACGATTTTTGGTACATATCACCGGATGCCCCGTTCGTATTTTGTCCTCTATGTACTATTTTTGTTTATTGCCACATTGGCAGTGCGGTTTTCCTATCGTATTGTGCGGCTGATTTACAAATCCAACAGTCACGGACAGGGAATGCGCAACACTCTGATTATCGGGGCAGGAGAGGCCTGCAATGTGGTGATTCACGAATTGAAAATGAGCGATAATCTGGACAGCCATATCTGCGGCATTATCGATGATGACAAGGCTAAGCACGGCACCTATATCCAGGGAATCCGTGTGGTGGGGGGACGGGATAAAATTGTGCCCATGGTGGAAAAATACGAAGTAAATGAAATTATTGTAGCTATGCCCAGCGCTCCCCGGAAACGGGTGAGGGAGATTCTGGAAATCTGTCAGCAGACAGAGAGCGAATTGAAAATCCTGCCGGGGGTGTACCAGTTTGTCACTGGTGAGGCAGCAGTGGAAAAAATCCGCCCGGTGCAGATTGAGGATTTGCTGGGGCGGGACCCGGTGCAGATTAATCTGGAGTCTATCATCCAGTATGTCCGGGATAAGGTGGTACTTGTCACCGGGGGAGGCGGCTCCATCGGCAGTGAGCTCTGCCGGCAGATTGCGGCCAATCACCCGAAAACCCTGATTATTTTGGATATTTATGAAAACAATGCCTATGACATTCAGCAGGAGCTGCGGAGCCAGTACCCTTCGCTGCATTTGGAAGTCATGATTGGTTCCGTGAGAAATACCAGCCGGATTGATAAACTTTTTGCGGATTACCGGCCGGACATAGTGTATCATGCCGCCGCCCACAAACATGTCCCGCTCATGGAAGACAGTCCCAATGAGGCCATTAAAAACAATGTATTTGGCACATACAAAACAGCATTGGCGGCAGATAAATACGGGACGGAAAAATTTGTACTCATTTCCACAGACAAAGCAGTAAATCCCACCAATATCATGGGAGCCTCCAAGCGTATTTGTGAGATGATTGTCCAGGAGTTGAATAAACGTTCCTCCACCGACTATGTGGCAGTGCGCTTTGGCAATGTACTGGGAAGCAACGGCAGTGTGATTCCTCTGTTCAAAAAGCAGATAGAAGCCGGGGGCCCGGTGACGGTGACGGATAAAGAAGTGATTCGATACTTTATGACGATACCGGAAGCAGTTTCTCTGGTGATTGAGGCCGGTGTGCTGGCAAAAGGCGGTGAGATTTTTGTGCTGGATATGGGAGACCCGGTAAAAATAGATGACCTGGCCAGAAAACTGATTAAACTTTCCGGCTATGTGCCAGGCAGGGATATAAAGATTGAATACACCGGTCTGCGTCCCGGTGAGAAAAAATATGAGGAAATGCTGATGAATGAAGAGGGGCTGCAGGAAACGGAAAATGCCCGGATTCATATTGGCAAGCCCCTGGTCTTTGATGGTGAACTTTTCTTAGAGCGCCTGAACAGTCTGTACGATGCGGCTTACTCTGAGACGGAAAACATCAAGGAAATCGTGGCGGATATGGTTCCTACCTACAGTATCCGTCCAGAGGACAAAGAGAGAGACCGTAAGAAGATTGACAGCAAATACCGGCAGATTTACGGTGCCGATGTGGAAGGGTTTGGCGGCGATCTGCACCATACTAACGCTCCCGAATCGTAAATTTCTCCTCCAGCCGCAGAGGGCGGTAGGAGAGTTTGGCGTGGCGCAGGTTTTCCTGCCCTAAATCATCCTCCCGATTGACAAATTCTGCCTCTGGAAATTCGTGAACCAAAAACTGCTGGTTGATGTAATTATACAATCCGTGATAGTTGATGTCAGCCTTTTCAATGTGAATAAAAGCACACCGCAGGGCGGGCTCATAGTGTCCGATGGTATAAGCCTTTAATTCTCCGTCGATGCGTACGCCTCCCATCTGAAAGGAAAGGGTGTCAATATTGTCAAGAAGGCGGGAGACGCCTTCTTTTTCGTCCTGAATGCTGTTGTACTTGTCGTAAACCTGGCGCTCTTCCAGCCATCTCTGATGAAACTGCCGGATTTCTTCCGTGTGCTGGTGTCCCAGTGTCTCATAGGAAAAATGTCCTTCATATTCCCGTAAGAAACCATTTAACAGATTTTTCTTTTTGTGCAGGGCCCGACCGCTTAAACTTCGGAGCCGCTCTGCCTCATATATGTAATCAAAACTGTCCCGGTCAGGCGTCACCTCATAATTTTCAAGGCATCCGGTCTCTGTGAGAATTTCCACCATGCGTGCATCCACCAGATACAGCCGGTTTTTTTCTCCTAAAGTATCATGAAAACGGCTTTCCAGCCGGTGAAAAACTTCCGGTATATCCGCCTCCCGGCAGAGAGGCGGGAGAGCTCCGTCAATGCCATTTCGGTGAAAAAACA
>JAFLTB010000077.1 GCA_022510605.1 Lachnospiraceae bacterium | reverse complement strand
GTCACCACCCACAGGATTTTAAGTCCTGGGCGTCTGCCAGTTCCGCCACACCAGCACTTTACATATAAATTATAACAGAAAATCGGAAAAATACAAGGAATTACGGCAAGGCTGACGTATCTTTATCCTGTCCCCCCTGCTTTCATGCCGTCCAATCAATACTTTTCCAGACCACCGCCCCATTCGGTTTCAAATGTACGGTAATTCTGCCGTTTTCCACCTGACGTAGTTCTGCTGCCAGATGATATCCTTCTCCACTGGTCTCCACCATGCGGACCATCTGGCTGCCATCCGGCACACCCAGCTTCCATACCTCTACTTCCACATCCCGCTCATAGCCGTCAACCTGCACAAGAACAAAGGCCTGATCCTTCTCGTCAAAACGTCCGTAGCCAATCAGCCCATATTCATTGTGAAGATAAATCAGGCTTCCCGTCTTAAAGACCTGATAATCCTTGTGAATGCGAATCATTTCCTTGTGGAAGCCAAGCATCTGCTTGTCCTCCCGTCCCCATGGGTAACTGCGCCGGTTATCCGGGTCTGTCCAGCCGCACACACCGGCTTCATCACCATAGTACACCGTTGGCGCTCCTACCCATGTCATCTGAATGACTACTGCCAGCCGCATTACTGCTGGATTTATACCCATTTCTGCCGCCATAGGCCCTGCAAAGGCCGTACGCCCCACCACATGATTGGTGCGGGTGAGGAAACGGGAGTGGTCATGGTTGGAAAGTTCATTCATGGCCACTTGGGCCGACTGGGTGGTAAAGCGTGCTCCAAAATCTGTCATGGCAAAAAAGAAAGCATCGGCATTACCCTGCATTTCCTGTTTATGCACATCGCTGTGTTTTTCCATGCCAGTGAGGAACCAGCTCACCGGCTCCATAAATGCGTCATAATTCATTACCGTATCCCACTGGGTGCCATCCAGCCAGGCAGATGGGTCACCGTAGTGCTCTGCCAGAATAATAGCCTCCGGGTTCGCACGCTTTACTGCGTCCCGGAAGTCCCGCCAGAACTTGTGGTTAAACTCCTGGGTATGTCCCAAATCCGCTGCCACATCCAGACGCCAGCCATCGATGTGATAGGGAGCCGATACCCATTTACTGGCGATTTTCATAATATAACTATACAGTTTTTCCGAATCTTCATAATTCAACTTTGGCAGGGTATCATTTCCCCACCAGGAGTCATAGTTGGTATTATCCGGCCAACTGCCATCTGGATAAAAATGGAAAAAATCATGGTATGGGCTGTCCTCTCTCAGATACGCCCCTTTGTCATAGGAGACATCCTTGTCATAAATTTTTTCCCGATCCAGCCATTTGTTAAAGGAACCACAATGATTGAATACGCCATCCAGTATCACCTTCATGCCCCGCTTGTGAACCTCCTCCACAAAGTGGGCAAAAAATTCATTGCTGGCCTCCAGATTTACCTTATTCACCACCCGTTGTATGTATTTCGTGGCATGGGAGTTGTCTGCATCCCCTGGCGGCAGCGGCTCCCCGCCATCCTCCTTAATTACGCCGTAATGCGGGTCAATGTAATCATAGTCCTGAGTATCATATTTATGGTTAGAGGGCGATACAAAAATCGGGTTCAGGTATAACACCTCCACGCCCAAATCCTGCAGATAATCCAGTTTTTTCAGAATGCCCTTCAAATCGCCGCCGTAAAACTCCCGCACACCCATGGAGGCCGGCATCTTGCCCCAGTCCTTTACCTGGCTTACATGCTGGTTCTCAATATAGGTATACTCATTGTCTACCACGTCATTGCTCTTGTCGCCATTATAAAAGCGGTCCACAAAAATCTGGTACATTACCGCTCCCTTGGCCCAGTCCGGTGTATCATACCCCGGCATAATGGCAAAATTGAAGTACGGATTCACTCCGTCAATGGCCCCTTGCTTGTTGTAAAAGACAATTTCATCTCTTTTTCTTATCTCAAAGAAATAATCTGTCTTGTCCTTTCCCAGAGCAATTTCCACAGCGTATACATCAAAATAATCTGTTTCACTTTCTTTCTTCATCTGCTTTGGTATCCCATTTACCACGGCAAGAACTTCTTCTGCATCTTCTCTGGCTGTACGGCAGCGCAGTGTCACCGTATCGTACTCCCGTGGTTTTGCAGGAGTAATGAAGTTTCCAGTACCGTCACTGAAAATCGCCGCCCGGTTTATTTTTCCCTCTGTCATGGTAAAACCTCCATCTGTTTTAATCTGATGTTATTTCCAACAAAGTCAAAAGGACAGCTTCACGACGCTGTCCTTTTGGGAGAAGGTATTTTTGTTACTTATGGGGTGTAGCAAAAACTATATAATGTATTGGGGTTTACGAGTATTACTATAGCACGATATGCAAAAACAGTGTGCACAAACTTTGTTTCTTTTCATAATTTCTTTTGTGTAAATTGCCCAACACTTTTCTCCCATTTGAACTTTTGCACAATGGATTATTCAATTTCCAGCGCCGTCTCGGCATTTTGCTCAAATAATGCCTCAAACTCCTCCTGGCCGATTCTTTCTTTCTCAATCAACAGCTCCGACAGTTTATCCAGAATTTCCCTGTTCTGCTTCAAAAGCTTTGTGGCCTTTTCATGGCAGGTGTCAATAATTTTCTTTACCTCCCGGTCGATGGCCTCTGCCGTACCCTCGCTGAAATTCTTCGTATGGCCCAAATCCCTGCCAATAAAGACCTCATCGTCGCTGGTGCTGTAATTAATCATACCCAGTTCATCGGAAAAGCCATATTTGGTTACCATATCCCTGGCCTCTTCCGTGGCCTGGCGTATATCCTGCACCGCTCCGGTGGTCACATCATCAAAGGCAATACTTTCTGCAATGCGTCCGCCCAGACTGACCGTAATACGCTGCAGCATCTTCCCCTTGGTCAGGTACATCTCATCCTTTGCCGGCAGCGGCATGGTATATCCGCCGGCCCCGTGTCCTGTAGGAATGACAGACACGGTATAAACCGGCCCCACATCTGGCAGAAGGTGGAATAAAATCGCATGTCCTGCCTCGTGGTAAGCCGTAATTCTTTTATCTTTATCCGAAATGATTTTGCTTTTCTTCTCGGCTCCAATACCCACCTTGATAAAGGATTTCCGAATATCTTCATCCACAATATAGCCTCTGTTCTCGCGGGCTGCTGCAATGGCCGACTCATTCAGCAGATTTTCCAGGTCCGCCCCGGCAAAGCCCGCAGTAGTTCTGGCAATTTCTTCCAAATCCACATCCTCGGCAAGTGGTTTGTTTCTGGCATGCACCTTGAGAATTTCTTCACGGCCATGCACATCTGGCAGTCCCACATGAATCCGCCGGTCAAAACGCCCTGGACGCAGAATGGCCGGGTCCAGAATGTCTACCCGGTTGGTGGCCGCCATCACAATAATTCCCTCATTAATGCCAAAACCATCCATTTCCACTAACATCTGGTTTAAGGTCTGTTCCCTCTCGTCATGACCGCCTCCCAGACCGCTTCCACGCCGTCTTGCCACCGCATCAATCTCATCTATAAATACAATACAGGGAGCATTTTTCTTCGCCTCAGCAAAGAGGTCTCGGACGCGGGAAGCACCCACACCCACAAACATCTCTACAAAGTCCGAGCCGGAAATGCTGAAAAACGGAACGCCTGCTTCTCCTGCCACTGCTTTGGCAAGCAGGGTTTTACCAGTTCCCGGCGGCCCCACCATAATGACACCCTTGGGAATCCGGGCACCCAGTCTGGTATACTTATGGGGTGCTGAGAGAAAATCCACAATTTCCTCCAGCTGCTCTTTTTCCTCCACTAACCCCGCCACATCATCAAAGGTCTTTACCTTGTCATCCGGCTTTGTCATCTGGGCACGGCTTTTGCCAAAATTCATCATCCTGGCATTGCCTCCGCCGCCTCCGCCGCCTGCCTGGCTGCTCATCATGCTGAACAAAAGAAAAATCAACACAAAGCCAAGAATATAAGGGAGAATCTCCAGATACCACGGTGTGGTTTCCACATTCAGAACCGTTACTTTGGAAAAGTTCACTGTGTCCAGATAGGTCAGCACCGTATTGACATCCGGCGCATAAAAACTCTTCCGCTCCTTTCCTGTGGTAGTTGCCACCACCTCACCAGTTGGGACCTCCTGATTCTGCCGGACGGTAACCTCACTGATTTTCTTCTCTGATATGTCATTTTTGAACTGCGTATACGAATACTCTTCCTGATTTATGCTGGAAAAGAAACTGTTCGTAAATAATGCAATCAGAACAATCGCTATCAGCAGAACAAAAAAGCCATATCCTCTTAAACCCTTCATCGAGTCAATCCTCCTTTAATTTCAACTCACCAATATATGGTAAATTGCGGTATTTCTGGGCATAATCAAGACCATAACCCACCACAAAAAGGTCTTCTATCTCAAAGCCAGTATAGGCAGCATGAAGTTCTGCCGTCCGGCAAACCGCTTTATCTAACAGGGTACAGATTTGCAGACTGGCTGGATTCCTCTTGCCCAGCATATGAACCAGATAGGAAAGCGTCCGGCCGCTGTCAATAATGTCCTCTACTAACAGCACCTCTCTCCCCTCTATATTCATTGTCAAATCCTGACTGATGGTAATGCATCCTGAACTGGTCAGGCCATCCCCGTAACTTGATACACTCATAAAATCCATGGTGACTGGCACCTTAATATATTTTGCCAGTTCACAGGTAAAAAATACACTTCCCTTTAGAATACATATCAGATGAAGTTTTTTCCCTTCATAATCCCGGTTAATTTCCTCTGCCAGCTCTTTTACCCGTTCAGCCACCCTGGCTTCATCAATCAATACACTGATTTCTTCTCTCATGACGTATCCTTTCTTTGGTTACTACCAAAACCTGTTTCGTATTTTCTGATACCTTATAAGCTTCGCTTATCCGGCCCGGTATGGCCCACAGCACATGGGACTCCTCTGCCAGCACCAGTTGACTGCCCCGCAAATGCTTTGGAATCTTTTCATCCATATAATAGCGGCTCAGTTTTTTCCTTGCCCCGGCAGTATTTAACACAAAGAAATCTCCTTCCCGGGGATTGCGAAGTATTAACTCGTTGTTTATCTTATCATAATCGAACCATTTCGTATAGTCTTTTTGAGGAATTTCCTTCGGTAAATCTTCTCTTTTCACTATCTGGAGAGAGATTTGACTGGAAATGCCATTACTGTTTACTATATGCTGGCAGGGCACGTCACATGTCACACACACCTTCGGTATCTCCGAACCCTCCTCTTTTCGGAAAAAAAGAATGCGGTCATAATTTTTCTCCGCCGTCATCCCTCCGGGCAGCATCAGCCGTCTGCCGGATTCCGCTTCTGTAAGCCGGAGTACCTGCTCATAATGCACCTGTTCCAAATCCCTGGCTCCGGGAAGGAGCCGGGCAAAAATCTGTCCCAGCACCTCTCCCTGAATGACAATATCCTCCCTTACAAACCGGGAAAGAGCCAGACACAGGGTTTCTCCCTCCCGTACCACCATGTCCTCAAAGGCCTGCTGTCCCTTCCCCTCAATATACCGCCGCCACTGGGCCATCTTCGCTGCTGCCTGGGAAATGTGCCTTCCCGCCTGCCGGTTAATTTCCTGTTCCACAAAGGGCAGAAGCTCTAACCGGATTTTATTCCGGGCATACACCGTCTCCTGATTGGTGCTGTCCTGACAGCAGTCCAGGCCTGCCTTCTCCAGATAATTCTCTATTTCCTCCCGCCCGGCAAATAAAAGCGGACGAATCACTACTCCCCGCTGCACAGGCATCCCGGCCAGCCCTCTGGGGCCGGTTCCCCGGAACAAATGAAAAAGCACTGTCTCCGCCTGGTCATCCCGGTGATGGGCCAGAGCAATCCGGTCCGCTCCCATCTGCTGCCGGTACTGCTCCAACGCCTCATAGCGCAGATAACGGCCAGCCTCCTCCATAGTCATGCCCCGTTCCTTTGCCTCTGCTGCTGCATCTACCCGGACAAGACAAAAGGGCAGCCCCATACGGCCCGCCAGCTGCCGGACGAAACGGGCGTCCCGCTCTGCCTCTGCTCCCCGTATACCATGATGGACATGCAGGACATACAGGGTGAGTCCATATTCCTCCTGAATCCCGTGAAGCAGATGTAACAGACAGACTGAATCCGCTCCGCCGGACACTCCCGCCACAATTTTACTGCCCTTCTCAAATAAATGGTGCTTTTCATTAAACTGAATCAGCCGTTTCTTCAAATCTCCTTTCCCCCTGCGTATGCCATTTCCCCCATAAATTTTTTCTTCTATACTCTATATTACAGATTTTCCTCCCATCCGTCAAATTTTATTCCATATCCCTGCTACTAAAACACTCATATCGTCAGTAGCCTCTCTGGCACTTTTAGCCAGAGCATTCATTAAAATCTGATTTGCCATGTCTGTGGGATTCTGGCAGGGAAGGCTCGCAATTAACGCCTCCAGTGTGTCCTTTTCCTCCTCTGGCTTCCGACCGCCATAGAAACCGTCAATCACACCGTCCGACACCATAATAACCATATCCCCTTCCTCCACCTCCATTACCGTCACATCACTCTCCGCCTCCATATCCACTCCCACAGGCAGGGCCTCAGACAAAATGGTATCCACCCGGTCTGCGCGGCGAATAAACGTGGCCGCAGCTCCGCTTTTCATAATTTCACAGCGTCCGGTATGCAAATCCACGGAAACCATGTCCAAAGTAGTAAAGGTGGTTCCCTCGTAATTGGCTACAAACAAAGTATTCAAAAGCCGGAGAGCGGATTTTTTTTCAAAGCCTGCTTCCATCAGATGTTCTAACACTTCAATGAGATTGCCGCTGTCCCGGTAAGCCGTTTCTCCACTTCCCATGCCGTCTGCCAGCACCATCACCAGTTCGCCACTCTGCAATTCCAGGAAGGAATAATTGTCCCCGGAGACCGTCTCCCCGGATTTTGCCATCCGGGCCAGCCCCGTCAGGGCCTTATAACGGGGAGCCTCCCGGAAAAACATAGTCTCCTCCTGGGCAGAAAGAACATTTCTTGTCTCCCTGCCTGGACACATATACACTCCTGCCCCCCGGGTGAGGGCATCTGCGATATCCGTTTTGGTCAGACATTGATTGCCCCGGCAGCACCCGGTGAACACCACTTCCATCCGATTTTTCCGACACTTGGCGGAGAAACGTTTCAAATGCACTCCTTCTTTTTTCAACTCTTCTGCCATTCGCTTTTTTATTTCCATCGGAAGTTCTTCGCCCTCTTCCAAATCCAGGGTGAAGGATTTCAGCGCTCCTGCCACCTCCATCATCTGACGGGCCATAACCTCCCGGTTTTCTGCCAGTCGGTTACGCCAGCCCAGGGTGGTTCTGGCAACTGCCATTTTTTCCTCGGCATTTTCCACATAAGCCGCCAGTCGGATACAGCGCCTTCCAAAATCCGGACTGATTTTTTCCAAAGCCACACTGCCATCCCGCCCAGCCTGCCATAAAAGACTGTGAATATTCAGGCTTGTCTCCTCAAAATGCTTGTCCCAGCAGTAATTGCAGTTGACGCACCCGCTGCATATTTTCTCGGATAGTTCCTCAAAAACCTTTTCTATCTCTTCGGTGGAAATTTCTTTCTGCTCTGTACCTCCCACCCCGAAGCTTTTCGAGAGCCTGCGAAAAGCGTTGGAGAAATCTTCTATTTTATTACTGGCAAGTGCCCGGATATCCTCTTTGACAAAGGGGTTTTCGCCCTCCTTTTTCACATCCGATTCCACTGTATGAACCATCCGTCTCGGCAGGGCAAGAAAAATAATGACCGCAGATACCATGGCGCGCAGTTCCACAATACCGGCAATCTCATACCGGGCCGCATAGGCCATAATACAGGCCATAAGAAAAAAAGAAAGACTGCTGCACACCCGCCCCATCTGCCGGAACATTCCTACACTGACTCCCAATAGGCAGTACATTCCAATGAGCACCATACCATTGCCGGACACCGCCGCCAGCACGCCCCCAGCGGCTCCCGTAACGGCTCCCACTGCTGCGCCGTACCGGTAACCCATAAACAGCACCAGAAGGTAACTGATAGTGCCTATTACGGAAAAAATACTGTCTGCCTCTCTTGGAATTCCGTACAAGGCTGTAAAAATCAGCACGAGAACGCTAAGCAGCTCCTCGTTGCCTGGCATTCCACTCCAATCCTCATATAGAAAAAAGCGGATAGCCCACTGATATACATTGGCAAGTGCCAGCACTGCCACACTTTCCAGTACACTCATCCAGAATATTTCCCATGAATTCACTGCCAAAATGCTGTTGACGACGCCAAGCAGCAGATTCAGAGTGCCACACAGCAGGGACAGGACAAGCGGCGCATTTTTCATTCGCCGCCTGTCCTTCTGTAAACGCTCCAGGCATAAAACCATAGAGAATAACAGCATATATTTTAATAATCCAATTCCGTCCATACTGGTTACCATTCCAAGTAAAACAGCAAAGGCCGTCACCTTTTTCCCCCGCCGCTGGGCGCACACCGCCGCAAGAAATGCCACCCCAAAGGGATTGATACGAAACAGCCATACCCTCCCCAGCAAAAAACCAATTCCCGCCAGCCCAATTAGCCGCTTATCCACCGTAACCCCCTGTCTGCCTTCTTTCACACTCTTATGCCTCCCGTCTACATGGCCTGTTGACAATTTGACAGCACGGCCCTTACAGGCAAAGTGCTGTCAGACTAACACAATGGCGCCAGTTTGGCATCATTATGCTAGAGATAGTATAGACAACCTGGCTGGCGCATTTTGTCAAAAGAGAGACGGAATGAAAAAAAACTTTTCGACAGGTTTTGCAAATATAACGGGCGGCCCTAAAGCGGGTCGCCCGTATTTCAATCGAACATTCTTTGCGGCCTATTCACTGTCTGCCGCCTTAAATATAATTTCATCTTCATAAACCAGTCCGAATTTCTCCCTGGCAATATCCTCTATGTATTTGTCTGTTTTCATATACTGCGCCTTCTCCTTAATCTCCTGCTGTTCCTTCTGGAGACTCTCTTTCTTTTCCTGAAGCTGGCTCTGCTCTGCAGCAAGCTTCTGGCAATTGGCCCTCAGACTAATTCCCTGCACCACCAGGGTACTGAGAAAAATTCCTACTACCAGCATCACCAGATACAAGCCAGTCCGGCGCTTTTTACGCTTCCCTGTTCTCATGGCATATCCCCTCGACATTATTCTACAACTGTATTTTCTATCGCTGTAGTAACCCATATAATGCCATTATATAGAGTTCTTCCCATTATTTCAAGGTTTTTTTACTAAATTTATGAATTTTTTTCGAAAACCAAACATATGGTCGAAAAATAAAGGCAATTACAGCTAAAATCCCATTGATTACGTGTTCTTTTGCCACTTGACGGTAAAGAGCCATGCCTGCCACAAAAGACACCACAAAAAAACTTCGGATGATGCCATTATTCAGCGCAAAGACCATCTGAAATACAAAGAGCGCCGCTATCGCCCAGAACAGCCAGTCCTCCACCAACCTGCCTATACGTCCATGCTTTATCTTCCGGCGGAATACCTCCAGTATATCATAGAACAGCATAAGGACAATTCCCCACAGAAGGGAAGCGGCAAAGTACCAGAGCTGGCCGACAATCATCTCCATCAGCGAAACAACCGGCCAAGAAAGCTTCCTGCCGTCCTGTCCTTCTGGGACTCATGATAGGCCAGGGAATTTACCCGTCCCTCCACAATAACCTCGCCCCGTTCCAGTGTCAGCCGTTTCACGTGAAGATTCTCCCCCGTAAACTGTAAGGCGCCCTCCACCGTCTCCAGCAGTATTTCTTTATTGTCAAAGGAAATCACCTCTGTGACACCGGTAAGCTCCACCCTTTCCCGGTTCTGCATCATCAGTTTCTGCCCTGTCTGTGTCCGCGGCTGTTTCTGCCCTGTCTGTGTCCATGACTGCTCCTGCACCATCTGCCATCCCTCCAAAAGCATTCTATGGTAAATATATGCAGAACTTTTCCCATTCATTACAAATACCGATAGAGTTCCTTTGCCTCCTCCTTTTTATAGGTCTCCTCTACGCTCAACACCTCTACCTTCGTGTTCCGGTTGCCAAACTGAATCTCAATTATGTCTCCGGGTTTCACTGCTACAGAAGCCTTTGCCACCTTATCATTCACCAGGATTCTCCCGGCGTCACAGGCTTCATTTGCCACCGTCCGGCGCTTAATCAGCCGGGATACCTTTAAATATTTATCCAGTCTCATAATTTCCTCCATTCCTTTGAAATATGTCAAAAAAAGACACCCTCCTGCTGTGCAGAAGAGTGTCCAAAAATCCAATGTTGTAAACAAAATTAAGCGTTCACAGCGTCTTTTAAGCCTCTACCAGCCTTAAATTTAGGTGCCTTGGAAGCAGGAATGTGCATCGGCTCTTTTGTCAGTGGGTTAATGCCGTCTCTTGCTGCTCTGTCAGATACTTCAAAAGTACCAAAACCAACCAGCTGTACTTTTCCGCCTTTCTTCAACTCATCCGTTACTGCATCGATGAACGCTTTCAAAGCGCCCTCAGCATCTTTTTTGGATAATTCTGCTTTCTCGGCCATTGCTGCTACTAATTCAGTCTTATTCATGGATTATATCCTCCTCGAAAAAATTATTTGCTAGATTTGTAAACAACCTATACCAATATATATACCCTTTCCAAGCAGATTTGTCAAGGTTTTTCTGGTTTTTGACACCATTTTTGGGTTTTTTTTACTTCTTTTTCTTTAAAATCTAAGAATGCAAACCATTTTTTCCTCTTTTTTCCAGCTACTGCTCCATTTGGCGTCCCAGAAAACTGGCACCACAGACAGCCATTTTTTCTTCAAATTCAGAAAATTCCCTGTCTGGGTCCCTGGACAAAAGCACCACTGCTCCAATGGCGTCTCCCTCCGTAAGAATAGTACTTACCGCTTCGGATAATACTTCGGTTTCATCGGAGGTTATCTGGCAAAATCTGGAATCTGCATCCGTAGACAGTATATTTTCCCGCCGCTCAATGCACTGAATCAAATCACCATGAATATCTTTTCCGGCAAATTCTTTCTTATTTGGTCCAGCCACCGCCACAATCATATCCCTGTCTGCCACACACACGGTGCATTTTGCCACCTGGGCCACCGCTTCCACGTATTCTGCCGCCAACTCACCCAACTCACCAATAGGGGAATATTTTTTCAAAATAATTCCCCCCTCCCGGTTTGTGAAAATCTCCAACGGGTCGCCTTCCCGTATCCTGAGTGTTCTACGAATCTCCTTTGGCACCACAACCCGTCCCAAATCATCAATTCGTCTTACAATTCCTGTTGCTTTCATGCTTACTCCTTTCCATGGAGGATAATTCCTCCCTTTACCGGTGTCTTATTTTTTCTTATCCCCATCTTTTTCATCCTTGTCCTTTTCTACATAATGTGGCTCAAAATCGTATACATTACGATAAGATTCCACTTCATCTTCATCCTTTGGCGCCCGCCATATTAACCCAGTGCAGTCCGTGGTAGAACAGGCATTAAGATTTTCGATTTGTTCGCCAAAATCAAATTCATGATAATCTATCTTTTTTTCTTTATCACTCATCCTGGATTCCTCCTTCATCTTTGACATTTGTAGTATTTGCATTAACTGCCAGACTATTCATGTATTTCCAGTTTTCACAGTAAACAATCTTAAAAACTGTTTTAGCCCTGTTTGCCTGTTCAGCCCAAAAGGAAGTCTGGATTTCTGGCCTCGTTTTGCAAAATGGGGAAATCTTTATATCTAAAATACCGTACCAACATTGAAATTAACAGAATAATACAGTATAATAATTCAGGCATTATAACATGCAAATTTTGATGAAAGAAGGAAATTGGATTATGATTGAAACTGGTATAATGTCTGAAACAATCAATCAAATTATTAAACGAATTTTTGGTTGCTGCGCAGAGAAAATAAGAAAGTTTGAAGATTTGCCGTCTGTCCTTTGCCATAGTGATTTGTCAAAGAAAAATATAATTGTGCAAAGTAACGACGAAATATTACTTATCGACTGGGACGATGCAATTGCCTTCAACTGGATGGCTGATATATCTCGATTAACATTCTGGATGAAGCTGAATTATAATGAGCAGGATTGTATACTATTCCGAAATACATTTTTGAAACATTACCGGACTACCTATCGCAAATCTGAATTCGCCTCTTTTGAAAATGTATTCCATATCTATTCCGCTTTGGATTCTCTGATTTTTTTTAAAAGCATTGGCGATAAAGAAATGGAAAATCGTTTAAAAAACTATCTCGACCGCCTGGATTTGTAATAGGCGGCAAATGGCGTAAACATCGCAGAGCCTTTGACAGATTCAATTCCCGTCTATCGTGCTACTTAACACCATTTTTATTCCATTTTATTGAAATTTTGTATCCAAGTCTTTCATACCATGATGCTACACTTGTAAAATGTATATAGCTATAATCATAACCCTCTTCTTTTAGTATTTGCGTTACATGCTTAACCATTGTTAACCCTATTCCTTTATCGCGATACTCCAAAAGTGTTCCTACACATCCAGGACCACCTATTTTTATTTCGCTTCCATCTATGTTATATATGCCTTTATCCTCAACAAGACAGAAACTTGCAACTTTTCCATCTACATAGCCACAATATATTCTAAGTTTTCCGTTGTAATATTGTACCCAATCTTGGTCAACTTTCTCTACTTCTTTCTTCAATTTATCAAGGTCACTATCATAAAATCCGAATGAAATGTTATCATCCAAATTTTTATCGTATTTGTGCATGTCGAATTCATTAAGCGGAAGAATCATTTCATCAAAAACTAATTCTTCCGGCAAACTGCGAACAAACTCTCTTTCAAAAAAATTGGGATATAGGCAGTTAAATAGTAATATGTAATCCTGTTTATTCATATGTTTTGCCCCTGAAAATTTCCGTTTATCGCTTTCAAACAAGAAGATTATACCATATCAATCCTTGAAATCCACCAATGCCTTTCTGATCGCACTGACTGCCATCCGGTACTCATCAATAAAGGAAGCGTGGTTTGTGCGGATAAAATCCCAGTCTTCTTCACTGGCGGCATTCTCCAAAGCAAGCGCCTGCTCTGCCAGCCCGGAAAGCCCAACACTCAAAGAAGAACTTTTAACACTATGGACACAGGTCCGGTATTCGTAAGCGTTTTTCTGTTCAAGGTACTCATTCAGTTTATCCGTTTCCAAAAGTTCCGTATAGGCCTTCAGGACATCAATATATACGTCGTAACTGCCGTCACAGACAGTCAGTCCTTTTTCCAAATCCACTTTGGGATAAAGTCTGGACAATTCCTGTAAATCAGCGGGATAATCCGTCTCTGCGGCCGCACTGTCTAAGGCAGCCTCCGTCCGGCATTTTTCCTTAGGCAGATATTTCAATATCATATGTTCCAGCGTGTCACCGCTTACCGGCTTGGAAAGATAATCGG